>NZ_LGHM01000307.1 GCF_001908185.1 Bradyrhizobium sp. AS23.2 | reverse complement strand
GCCCGCTCGACGCTATGAGATCAACCGCTTGCCGCTTGTAGTCGTCCGCAAACGACCGACGTTGACGTCCTTCCATCCGACACCTCCTGGCTCTTCGAGCCCACTACAGGTGTCCATCAATTCGGAGGAGGTTCATGATTGCCGCCCAAGCTGCCCGCTGCCCAATGGCGCGACATGGTCGGCGAGCCAACCATCGCAGATGCTATCCTCGACCGGATCATCCACAACTCCCACCGTATCGCCCTCAAAGGCGACAGCATGCGAAGGAAAAAAGCTGCGCGCCCCTTGACCGACGTCGAAAACAGCGAAACGAATACCAACTGACTTCAACAACCAGGCAACCAAAAGCCAGCGCCCGCCACGCTGTCCGCGATTTAGCGAAACTGCTGTCCGTCAGGTAGCGAAACTGCTGTCCCGTTTTTGCGAAATACGCAGCATTCCTCTCCTTTTGCAATCAGCACCCGAACCTACCGGCTCAAGGTGGCAGCCCCGACCTTCTCAGAAATTCAACAGAACCAGGAACATCGCCAGTCACCTTTCCTCCTCACCCAGCCAGACGGGCGTATGAGGAAATGGAGGTCTCTAAACCCTTTCTTGCTGACTGGTCAGCCTTTCGTAAGTTCGTTTACCTAGTACAAAGCCCGATGCGGACGGTGATCGTCGCCTGAGGGTAGCAGACGAAAGGTCAAGGCACTCCGCACTTTATATTTTCGAGTGGAGATCGGTATGGATGGTTCGCAGTTCAATCCTCGGCAGTTGAGCCCGTTTATGCTAGGTTTCCCGAAGAATACGGATTTGCCGCTAGAGCAACGGGTCGCCGACGCAAGGCTGCAAGCGAGCTTTGAGCAGCAGTTGGGCCAGTCGCAACCCACTTCGTCTGAGGAGCATGGCGGAGACGTCCGGAGCGGCCCCGGTTGCGTCCCGTTCGGTGCCGCGGAGGCGGTGGCGCACGGACCTGGCCCACGGCCGAAAAGTAGAGGGCCGCAGCCGGCGGAGGTCCGCGTAAGCGCCAAGCGCAACCGCTCCGAGCCCTTTGCCGAGGACGAGGAGCTTGTTTCCACCTTCAAGAAAGCGGCCCTTCATTCGAAGGCGGAGTTGAGGAACTTCAAGAGAATGGTGAGTGATCTGCACCATTTAAGTCGCTGGCTTCGCCAAGAAAATCGGAGTCCGATATCCGGCCGGTTTAACCCTGATTCTCCTGGGCATGGTTCTTTTGTTGCTGATGTGCAGGACTATCTCAGGGATGGTGGGCGCATTGCTGTCGTTTGGCAGCTGAACAAGGTTGCGCCTGGAAGCCTTCCGTCGCGAGAGCAGATAATGGAGGAGCTCCCTGCCGAAGACGCGGATCTCTTGGCAAGGTTCCGGGTAAATGCCGAGGAAGGCAACGTTGCCTCAGGCGTCATCACTAAAGCTCTTTCCGGATTTAGAACGTTTGCTCGGTGGCTCCAAGATAATAATAAGGGCACCTTGGCTTCTCTATTGCGAGGCGGTCCACTAGATGATGAAATTTCGGCGTACAGGAGCGTGGGGCGGGACCCTCGGAATCGGCTTAAATCGACTTTGAACTATCTCAGGGCGGTCTTGCCCGGGTGTGAAGAAACCAAAGGACTCGAATGCCGTGGCGTTGGTCGTCCTCGTTACCTGGCTCTTCATCCCGAAGACGCCGCCCTGATCGATGGTGCGCTTGGCCAAGCCTTGAAAGATCTTAAAACCCCGACTGCGAAGCTAAGGGAATCTTGCTTCAAGCGGGCTGCATATCTTCGTTTCCTGAGTGCGTGGCTTAAAGGAAATGGCGGGAAGAGCATAGCTGGCCGACTCAATGGCTCTAACGCGGAGCAGTTAATGCTGCACAACGATGCGGAAACATTCAAACTGACGGGAGGCAGATTATACGGTCCTGATTTGTCACATCTTCGGAGCTACTTAAAACTCGTCGAAGCGAACCAAGCCCTTGGCCTGCAAACCCGTGAGCGGTCGGCTTTGCCAGTCGGGCTATGCGCTGTGCGGTCCAGCACGCCGCGGTCGCTTCCCGCAACCCAAACCACCGCGAGCCAGGGAGCTTGGGCTCGGTTGAGACTGGAGACGCGAGAACCCGCGTCACCATCAATTGGTAGAGCTGCCTCAGACACCTACGGCGGTCTTGCGTCATTTGTTGATCTGAATGTGCCGACGCCGTTCGAACTGCGCGATGATGCTCACTTTGGGCCCGGGCCCTCTGCCAGAGCGCGTTCAGACACCTTTGGGGGTCTTGCGTCATTTGTTGATCTGAATGCGCCGACGCCGTCCGAACTGCGCGATGATGCTCACTTTGGGCCCGGGCCCTCTGCCAGAGCGCGTTCA
>NZ_LGHM01000306.1 GCF_001908185.1 Bradyrhizobium sp. AS23.2 | reverse complement strand
CTCAAGATCAATCTCAAGACCGCAAAGGCGCTGGGCCTGACGGTACCGCCCGCGTTGCTCGTCCGCGCCGAGGAGGTACTCGAATAAATGGCCACGTCCGAGTCTGGCCCATCACGTCATTTCGCGTGCGCGAACAATCAGGTCGCTGTCAGAGCGAAGCGGACATTAGATGGATGGCAAGATAGGCCGGTTCGGTCGAGAATGACCCGTTGCGGAAGTGGTCGGCGATCGCGCTCCGCCGGTAGATGCCTAGACGGCGGTCAAGGGTGCCTCAACGCGTCTTAGGCCGGCTCGACTTCGCCGCCGGATGAACCTGCTCGGCAGTCAGGTCGTACTGGGCGATGCCGCCGAGGTCGTAGACCCCGGCCTGGCCAACGGCGGCTTTAGTAGCCTCCGGGCTGTACTGGCCCTTGTACGAAGCCGACCCGTCAGGTCCGAGGTCGTAGAGGTTGATCGAAAAGGATTGGAACGAGCCCAGCCAGTACATGTGCTTGCCGTCCTTGGAGATAATCACGTCCTTGGAATCGCTGGAGGGAGCGTAGCCGGCCCCCCGGGTGATCAAGGGCAGACGCCGCAGAACCTTGCCACTGACCGGATCGAGCTTGAATGGCGTGATCACATTGGTCACGTAGCTGACCACGTACAGCATATCCCCTTTGGGGCTGAGCACCGTCCAGCAGGCCTCGTCGATGTCCTTGGGATTGGTCTGGCCGGTAGGATAGTTCTCGACTTTGGTCAGCCTGGCGCCGCCATCCCGCAGCACGGTCAGGCCATTGTCGCCTTTGGCGTTCGTAATCGAGAAATTGCTGACATAGAGCCGCTCCGCCCGCGGGCCCCATTCGAATCCGACCGTGCCGGCGATGCCGGCCTCTTCGAAGAAGCGCCGGTGGCTGACCTGGCCGCCTGAGAAATCGTACATATAGACCCGGCTTGGATGCATCTCCTCAAGCTTAGGATCCTCGGTCAGGAAGTGCGGGACCCCCCAGGTTGATACAGCCAGCTTCCGGCCGTCCGGGCTGAACGAGACCTGGGCGACGCCGCCGTTTTCCCGCGGATAGTGGTCCAAGGTGCGGACGTGGGTCATCGTTCCGTTGGCGCCATCAAGCCTGTAGAGCTCGATGGTACGGGCCTTGTCCGAGGCGTCGGCCTTCGTTAGGTCCTGGCGAAGGAAGGCGTCGCTCGGTAGGCGCTGCAGCTTGTCACCGCCGTAGATCACCGTCGGCTGGCCCCACTGATTGCCGACGACGACCCAATATTGGCCAACCTCTCCGGAAATCGGCGTGGCGGTCACTGATACCGGCATGTCGCCATAAGAGTTAACGTTGCCGGTGAGCGTCAACTCACCGGTGGGGCGATCGATCTTGAACACCGAGATCGAATGAGATGCGGGATTGGCTGTCAGCAACACGTTGCCGACGATCTGGGTCTGACCCTGGGCGTCGTAGTCGCCCATCGCCGGCGCCGTGTGGTTTGCGGCGCCGCGTACGTAGGTCGAGTAGGTTTTTTCATCGCCGAGCATGCCATTTGCATAACGCGCCAGCCGGACGACTTCGTTGATCCCTTCCCCATTGGTCGTGGTGTAGACGTAGCCGATCACGCGCTCGCCTTGAGCCTCGGCGCTTCCAGGGGAGCCAGTGGCCAGCATCAGGGCCGCGCCGGCAGCGAGCGCCAGACTGGCGCCGCCAAATCTCTCACGAACTTTCATTGGGGTCTCCTTGAAAACAGTGATCGGCCGGCGGCCGGCTTCGATTTTCGATATACTCAAGCGGAATTCAGCAGAAATAGTCGTTTTGCATTGATCCTATTCCGGTGAGCAATCGATGCGCCTCGATGTCGTGCAACGGGCACGCAATTTTTCATGCCATAGATTCAATCCGAGGCGTCACCCGGGAGGTGGCATGACGGGCAGTCGGTCTTGTAGTCGGTCGACGTCGTCTTCAAAGGATCGCCCACGTCAACCCGAGACCAACCCAGCCATCACCCCACATTGCATATCAAGCCTCCTGGCTTCTCAATCTGGCATCGCGTCTCGGTGGCGGCACTGAAAGTTTCGGTACGACGATGCTTTGGAGAATGACCTTGCAACGCCGGCGAGGGAAATCACCTCTCGCCATAGAGTCGATAGACGATGATTATTGCCGCCGCGCCGCATGATGCCGCAGCGAGGAATGCCACCAGCCGCATCTGCAGAGACTCCCGTTGCCGCCCTTGGGCCAATCGAGGTTGCGCGTGCCAACGCGCCGCCGTCCTTGACAATGACGCCGCTCCTACGGTGGATTTGTCGTGCGCCACGTCGCCGACCGGATGCCGTACCGAGGTAAGAGAGGGAAAGACACCGCCATTTTTTGCAGATGGGGCAGGATGCCTATAGAAAAATTTCGGAAATCCGTTACGTGGGTAGCGATCAAGCTGTTCTTGCACACTCAGGTCTGGTGGTGGGCCGAGGCCAAGTCCCCCGACCCGCCACTCGATCCGAGCTGACCCGGACGCGTTACGTCGCCTCTTGGCCCGTTGCTGACCTTGGCACGAGCGACTTTAGCGTCCGGTATGTGGAGCAGACCGGACCAGCTCTAGTGCAGGGGCGAAGTCGCAGTTTGACCCCGAGCGGACCACAGACATATCGACCGGCACGCCAATCTCGGATACCGTTCGTGGATCATCTTGTCGCTGGGGAGTGGCCATGTGGCAGCCGGACGGGTGGGGGCGGACACGGATCGGCGTTCTCACGCCTCATGCCGACATCGTTCCGGAGACAGAATTCAACGCGCTCGCTCCTGACGGAATTTCGATCCACGCCGCACGCGTTCCTTTCGGTGGCTACAAGCCGGGCGGAACGATGGACCCGACCATTGCCCATAATCCCGTGCGCGCCTTTGCCGATCCACCTGCGGTGGATGATGCCGCCGAGATGCTCGCAATGGCGCCATTGCATGCAATTGTTTTTGGCTTCACTAGCAGCAGCTATGTGCGAGGCGCAGCCGATGATGTGACGCTCAAGTCTCGTTTGGAAGCCCGCACGCGAGGCATCCCGGTGGTCATCCCGTGCGCGGCAGCAGTTACCGCATTGGCTGCACTCTCCGTTAGACGGGTTGCACTAGTCAGTCCGCCATGGTTCTCGGCTGAAATGGATCAGCAGGGTGTCGGCTACTTCCAGAGCGAGGGATTAGAGGTCGTTCACAGCGGACCAGCGGGGTTGCCATCGGATCAACAAGCTATTCAGCCAGACCAGCTTTACGACTGGATCCATTCTCATGTACCGGCGAATGCCGAAGGCGTTTTCGTTGGTGGCAATGGCTTTCGCGCGATTGGCGTGATCAAGGCGCTGGAAGATAGTCTTGATCGCCCCGTTCTGACTGCAAACCAAGTCGCTTTTTGGTGCGCTTTGCGCTTATCAGGCGCGCAGGCGACGGTTGCGGGCTACGGCCGAATCTTCGAGCTTGATCTACCGCGCTCATAGGGGCGGAGCTTCTTCGGTTGACGTCCGTTGATGGCCCGCGGCTGACCTAAGCCCTGAGCGCGGCGATGTCCGCTTCCGAGAGATGACCCAACCAAGGGCATGCTGGCTGCCGAGGGCAGCCTTTGACCCTGGCTGTGTGAAAAGCCACGAGTCGGCTAGGATTCCTCCGTTTCCTGATGGGGGATACGGATGGGACGCTTCGTTGAAGGTGCGGACAGATCCCAGCTGACGCTCTT
>NZ_LGHM01000305.1 GCF_001908185.1 Bradyrhizobium sp. AS23.2 | reverse complement strand
CTTCCACTTCATACCGTTGATATGTGTTCCTAGCTCGATGATCTCGATGCCGCGCATGATCATATTTATCGTGACCTTGTGCACGATGTTAGGGTCGCGCCGCGTCAGGAACTCTTCGAAACTATCTGGATCGTCTGGCTTCCTTAGCTTTGCATATTCAGCCTGGGACGGAGCATGGCTGCGGCCCCAGAGCCGAGGAATCGCTTGGCGAAGTTCCTCCATAGCGTCCGGATGCCGGACCTTTAGACTGAGGAGAAAGCGCGACCACCCACTCCGGGCTTCCGCAGACCAAGGGGCGGGATCTCGCCTCAAAAAGCGATGAAGAGCCTTGGCGCCCTCGTCATCCACGATTTGAAAGAATTTGCTCTCTAGATGCTGATCGAGCCCCTCGAGGCCTAATGCTGGAAATGCATATAGGTCACGTTGGAATGCAGTGGCCAGAGCGCTAACCGGCTTCCGAACGATGCGACTGCCGCGAACCCGCTTGTGTTCATAAAGTTGCCCCTCCGAGTCGTGCCATTGTCGCAGATAGAACACGGGAATGAAGTGGTGATTTCTCGGCTGGCCCATGACGTTGCAGTACAGCTCGTTCGATGGCGACTAAAATAGGGCCCCTTGCTCAATATCGTTTTGACGCACGACGCCGTTGATCAGCCATGTGTCCTGGTGAAGGGAATGCGTGCCCATTGCGAGCAGCATCCCATTCGCGGGATATTCCTTCCCAAAGACGCGCTCCATATCTGCGAGAGCCCGCTGCTCTCCATAGTCGCGGGACCAATTATGATACGTGGCCTCGATTTCCCAATCCTGACATGTACCCTCACGAATGCCGTCATCGGTTCGGTAGCGATATTTGAAATTATACGGGCAGGGATTGTAGTTGTTGGTCACCTGCTTTGCGAAAAGGTCGTCTTGCGCGCGGATTGAGTCGAACAGCTCTTTTTCTGCTTTGACTTCTGCGGCGTCCTTTCTTTCAACCTTGAATGCAATAATCTCGGGTCGGAGAAGCGCAAAGCTTCTGCCCGCTTCCCGCTCGCGCACCAAGCTTGTCACTACCGCCTTTGCAAGAAAGGCCGCTCGCTCTGACTTCTTCAGCTTTCCGACAATCTCTATCGACTGCTGATCCACTCGGCGGCTCTCGACGCGCCTATCGTCGTTTGGGAGGCGCCAGTTGAAGCGTATTCGGTCCCAACGGCCGAATTTTTTCGACTGTTCGAGCGTTCGAAATGACACCGGATACAATCTGAGCCAGTTGCCGTACAGATCGATGCCCGCACAACAGACCGTTTCACCATGACGGCGACCGACCTGCGGCGCCGCCTTCACCATCACTATTGCTTCGGTGCTACCCGATGTGGGCGGGTGTCCTGTCATCGGAGGAAATTCGGCCCCTCGACACTTTGCGCCCGGCTGACGGTGCTGCGCTCAAATGAACAAGATTAAACTTACCGCGCCTCGCCATCGAATCAGCGACGATGCAGCGGTGGCAATTAGTGTGATCCTGTTCAAAGCAAAGCAAACATG
>NZ_LGHM01000304.1 GCF_001908185.1 Bradyrhizobium sp. AS23.2 | reverse complement strand
AAGCATTGAAAGCCCTTGATGTCTTCGGAGCTAAGCCAATTCTCGTGTCCGCCTATGATCTAGCCGAAACGCGAAGAACCAAAGAAATGGTTCGAAGGCTCAAGCGGCAGCGAAAGAAAGACTCGATCGTTCTCTTGGACTCAGGAAATTACGAGAAGTTCCGGCTAGATGACTCCAAGTGGAGAATGAGAAACTTCCATCGCGTACTAGCGATGGAGCTGCATGATCTCGCCTTTTCTTTCGACGATCTATTTCCCACGGGAAGCCCACGCGAGATAGCCGCGGCATCAGTTCGCGCGGTGTTGCGAGATCAAAAATTGACTCGCGCTCCAGTACTTCCCATAGCTCACCTACCACGCAATAGAGCAGGTGAATATCGCGTAGAACTTGCGCCTGAACTTCTATTTCGAATATCCGATTCGCTACAGCCGCGAATGATTGCCATCCCGGAACGAGAACTTGGCGCCAGCTTATTTTCGCGGGTGAGCACAATCCGTGAAATTCGCCAGAAGCTGCAAGAACTGAATTACTATCAACCGATCCACGTGCTAGGAACGGGCAATCCGATTACAATAGCCCTTCTAACGGCTGCTGGAGCCGATAGTTTTGATGGATTGGAATGGTGTCGTTACGTGGCAGACGTGACGACGTCTACGCTCCATCATTTCCAACACTACGAACTGTTTCAATATCAAGACGAGCTAGCAACATCTCCCATTGCTCTAGAGGCGGCAGCGGACCCCAAAGTCGATTACGCAGGAAAGACGGTGTTTCATAACCTCGATTTCTACACGGTATGGATCGCGAAACTCCGAGCGGCGATACAAAACGAAAGGCGCCTAGTGGAGTTTATGACGAAGCTGCTCTCTGAGGAGGCTATGGAACTAGCGAAGTCTACCCTAACAGGCGTGCTCTAATGAACATTACACCTGCAAAGCTCAAAGGGGCGGTATCGGCGGTGTGTCGAGACATCGAGCAGCGGATTGACAATAGTCCAGCCGCAGACCTTGATGATGCTGCTCTGTGGCGAGAGTTGTCCTGTTGCGTATTAAGTAGCCAAGTGCCGTACGATCTTGCTCAGTCCGCGGCTGATCAAATCCACCTGAATCGGGCACTTACTAACGATTCCAATCGGCCAGTTCACGAAGTACACGCCCAACTCCTCACCATTCTAAGCGGCAACTTCGCGATGGGGTCATCGCAGCGGCGATACCGATTTCCACAGATGCGGGCGCGGCAGCTTGCACTCTCGTGGCAAGCCATCAATGACCAAGGTGGGCTTTGCAATTTGATTTCCGATACACAAGACATCCATGAACTGCGCCGCTGGCTGGTGACCCATGCACCTGGCTTAGGACCAAAACAGGCCAGCATGTTTTTGCGAAACATCGGCGTAACCTATAGGTTGGCAATCTTGGATCGTCATGTCCTCCGGTACATGGATATCGTTGGCCTTGACGCTTCGCTTTTCAAAGCACCAAATTCCCTGAGCGCGTACCGGACACGCGAACTTGTTCTAGAGGAGCATGCCAAAGAAGCCGGTCATCGGCTCGGCCTACTGGACTGGGCGATCTGGATTGTGATGAGAGTCGCCGGCCCACAACTTGGAGCAGCGGAAGCGCGATGAGCACGGTAACCTTGGTATCCGGCGGCCTGGATTCAACTTTGATGGCACGCCTTGCCCAGGAAATCAGTTTGCAACAACACCCCCTATTCATCGACTACGGACAGCGCGCAAGAGACGCCGAATTAGCTGCCTGTAGGCAAGCGATGACCCAACTCGGCTTACCGGAGCCGCGGGTAGCAGAGCTCGCGGGCTTCGGTGAACTAATTCGATCCGGCTTAACAGACCGCTCCAAGCGTACCGTCGAAGATGCTTTTACGCCCGGACGAAACCTGCTGTTCTTGCTCATAGGCGCCGCTTATGCGGTTCAAGTTGGCGCAACGGCTGTATCAATAGGCTTGTTACATGAAGAGACGAGCTTATTTCCTGACCAAACAAAAGCGTTTCTTAGTACGGCCGAGGCGGCTCTTAAAGTCGCGATGGGCAGGCCTTTTCGAGTTTTGGCACCATTAGCCGACTTTCACAAAAGCGAGGTTGTAGAACTCGCTAAGGTCAAAGGTATCTTCGGAACGTACTCCTGCCATGTTGGCGAGGAGCAACCATGCGGCCAATGTATCGCCTGCCGGGAATTTCAGTTTGAGGGAGATACAAATGGGCGGGGGTAGCAGTAGCAGCTGGAGTCGCCTGGGCGACATCAAGAGCCTCGAACAGAGAGCAAAGGAAGCGCTTCAACAGGGACGAAAGAACGTCTTTATCAGCTTCGCCTTCGAGGACATCGATGAAGTAAACCTGCTGAGAGCTCAAGCCAAGAACGACAATAATGATATCGAATTCAACGATCGATCAGTGAAGGACGCTTATGATAGCGACAGAGCCGACTACATTCGCGATCGTTTGACCGACAGGATCAACCAAGCATCCACAACAGTGGTGTATTTGTCCGATGACACTGCGAAAAGTCGGTGGGTCGAGTGGGAGGTGAATAAGAGCCTAGAGTTGGGCAAGAAAGTTATTGGTGTCTATGCCGGCGATGCCCCACCAAAGACCGTTCCGGACTGGATATCGAAGCGCGGCATCAAAGTCGTCCCATGGAAAAATCTAGCTACCGAACTATAAGCGGTGACATTTGAATTCCTCTGACTTTCCTCCTCTATATGAAGCTGCTGACAAAGCATCGCTTGCAGCGCAGAAGCAATACTTGCGAGTGCTCGCGGCGAACTTTGTGCTCCTCGTAGGAGCAGCGACAATGTCGGTGATCAACTATCCGCATGCCACTTTCGCAGTAGTTCAAGCTGCTTTTCTCGCTGCCAGCCTTGCACTGGTTATCTTCTTGGGCGTCAAGCAACCGCAGAAGGTCTGGTATGATACGCGAGCTCTCGCCGAGTCAGTCAAAACCGTAACTTGGCGCTACGTGATGCGCGCAGAGCCGTTTAATTCAGACGACAATACTGCGCGCGGCAATTTTGTCAGGGATCTGCGGAAAATCTTTGAGGATAACAAAGAGGTTTCCACGCACGCGATCGAGATGCCTGCCGGCGAACTGATTACTCAAGTCATGAGT
>NZ_LGHM01000303.1 GCF_001908185.1 Bradyrhizobium sp. AS23.2 | reverse complement strand
ATCAACGACTAACTTGGGGCCAGTGGTGTATTCTGGAGATCAAACGAGGATGTCCGGAAGTGGCCCCATCGCGTCATTTCGTTGCCGCGCAGTAAGTAGGTCACTTTTGGGGAAGAGCAGACATCGAACACCAGCCGAACCCGCAGAGCCGGTCGAGAATGACCCAGACCGTGCGAAAACGACCAAGGACTGTTTCCACACGGTCTAGGAATTTCGCGGCTGCGACTTGGTCATTTGACCGCTGCGTTGCCCCCATCCGCGAACAGTGCCGATCCTGCGACGAAGCTCGACATCGGGCCTGCAAGGAACAACGCTGCCAGAGCGATTTCCTCCGGCTGGGCAATCCGCTTCAAGGCATGCAGGCCAGCAGCCCATTCCTTCTGCGCGTTGTCTCCGGCCATGGCCGTATCTGTGCCGCCAGGTAGAAGCGCATTCGCCCTAATGCCATTGCTCGCATAGTCTGCAGTAATGCCCTTCACCAGCCCCATGAGTCCGGCTTTGGAAGCGGCATAGGCCGACATGCCTGGAAGGCCAACACTTGTTCCAACAAAGCTCGATACGAAGACGAGCGAGCCTATACCCTTTTCAAGCATAGCGGGGACCTGATAACGCGCGCTCAGAAATGCGGAGGTCAAGTTCGCGGCAAGTGTGTCCTGCCATTCTTGCAATGTAACGTCCGCAAGAGGTTTGATCGGCCCGACTGTTCCGGCGTTGTTGATCGCTATGTCCAAACCGCCGAATCTGCGGGTTGCTACGCGGACGAGCTTTTCGTGGGTCTCCGCGAGGCCAACGTCACCCGTCACGGCATCCGCCGTTCCGCCTTGGCGGCGGATAGCATCCACGACCTCCTCCAGAGCCTCCGCTCCCCTGGCGTTCAGCACGACCGACGCCCCTTCGGCTGCGAACAATATCGCCGTCGCGCGGCCTATACCTGATGACGCACCCGTAATGATTGCCACTTTGTTTTGCAGACTTGCCAAAAAAACCTCCTTGAAATGGAGGCTCAGGGATAGTGGGAGTGGAATGCGGCGGCCACCCGTTTTCCGCAAACTGCAATTGTCGCGACAATCCCGCAGACCGCGTGGAAACAGTCATTGGTCGTTTTCACACAGCCTGGACCCGAAGCGGAAGTTCCGTGTTCGATGATCGCAACGCAATCTTTACCATGGGCTCGTTGGCAAGACGAAAGGATCAGCCTGGGAGGTGCCGCGGATTGCAAGGATGCATAAGTGATCAGCATGAGCAAAGGCGTCCCAACCGGCACAACTTATCTCGGGTTCGCCTTGCTATGGTGGGCCGTGTTCTTCGTCGCGTGGATCGCTTGTATCGTTTTTTTTTCCGGGCTGGTTACTTCGCGACCGCAATGGTTGTGATCCTGCTCACCGCGTACGGGTTCTTCCGACATGCCAGATCGATTGGCCGTCGCGCAAAGCAGGGCATTCGGCGGCCAACGCCTGAGCTTCGCCGATGGCTATCGATCACGTCAGAGAGCCGAGACGCTATCAACGGCGGTCCTCGATAGTGCAGCAAGCGGCCGCTTCTGGCCCGGAGGCGAAGTCCTGATTGGCTCTCCTCTCGCAACTCGCCGTACTGGGGCGCACTGCCGACGTTGAGCACGCAGGAGATGACACCATCCGGTTCACGGCGTGACATTTTCGCCACGCCGTCCGCCGATTGCGATCTGGTTCAGCACAGCGGAGGGCGCGGGGCGTTGCTTGCGCTCGGCCTGTTGCGTAACACTCGATAACATTGAGCAATGAATCTCCGGCGGACCCGCACTGCCGGTCTGATGAGATTTGAGGAATCGGCATCGCGGTCATCCGCGAAGGCCCGGCAGAGGCGGCGGCGCGACCGCCGGGGGCGGCTAAATTGATGAGGGTTCATCGCGCTTGCCGAAAGCGGGCGGTATTTCTTGCAACTGCGTCTCTGATTGCACTTGGCGGCGTGTGCATGGCGTCCGCTGCGCTGGCCAACGGCGGCAACGGCGGCACTGACAACGGCAACTATGGCGGCTGGGGTGGGACCGGGTTTACCGGAAACGTGGGCAGCGATAGCGGCGGCCACAGCGTGGGTGGCGGGGGCGGCG
>NZ_LGHM01000302.1 GCF_001908185.1 Bradyrhizobium sp. AS23.2 | reverse complement strand
ACGACCTTCTTAACCCCCAAACTCGCAAGCGCGACCAACTTAAAGCACGAAATGAAGAATGTAATTCTCGCCGCGTTTCGATCTTTCGTGTTTCTACACAGCCAGGGTCAAAAGGCGGCATCGGCCGGCGCTGCGGCGATTTCAGCTCAGGGCCAGGACCTGACTCATGCACCGCAGCAATCGACATTCGTCATTCGATCACTCGTCGGCGCGGGCAAGCAACGTGGGTGGTACCGCCAGGCCCCGGCGCCTTTGCGGACTGATTTTGAATGCTCGATTCCAATTCCAGATATAAGATTCATTCGGAGGGGGCGGTCGAAAAGTCTGGGAGACGAGCCGCGGCTCGTGCCGCGCGAGAATTGCAATAGTAGGAGGACATCATGAGACGACGCCGCGTATTGCAAATCGGGCTCGGCGGGATCGCTGCACTCGGTGCACTTCCTCTGATCGGAGCGCAGAGGTCGATGGCTACTGATGGTCCCGAAACATTCGTCTACGTCTCGAACGCTGGCACCAAGGACATCTATGTTCTCGGCATGAACCGCGACACCGGGGAGCTCATCATGATCGAGAAGACGCCAGTGCCAGGCGCGGAGAAGACCTCGCTGGTCAGCCTGCCGATGGCGCTGCCCCCCAACAAGCGCTACATTTACGCGCAACTGCGCAGCGAGCCGTATCCCGTCTCGACGTTCTCCATCGACCACACCAGCGGGAAGCTCACCCATCTCGGCTCGACGCCGCTGGTCGATCAGATGGCCTACATCAACGTGGACAAGACCGGCAAACATCTGGTGGGCGCGTCCTATACCGGCGCCAAGGTGGCCGTCTACCCGATCGACGCGCGCTCGGTTGTCGAAGACAAGGCGACCCAGATCATCGACACCAAGCCAAAGGCGCACTGTGTCTTCTTTGACGCCAGCAACAGGCATGTTTATGTGCCGGTGCTCTCGGCCGACTACGTCATGCAGTTCAAGTTCGATGCCGGCACTGGCATGCTGACGCCCAATGACCCGCCCACGGTCGCCGTCAGGGCCGGCGCGGGCCCGCGCCACTTCACCATACATCCGAACGGCGAATGGGCGTATCTCATCACCGAGACCACCGCGACAATCGGCACCTATTCGATCAACAAGGACACCGGCACTCTGACCGAGGTGGGGTTCGTTGACACCGGCGACTACAACCTGAAGGATTCGGCCTTCGCCTCCGACATCCATGTCACGCCGAACGGCAAATTCCTCTACGGCGCCGTCCGCACGACCAGCATGCTGCATGGGTACAAGGTCGATCCCGAAAAGGGCACGCTGACCGGGATCGGAAAATGGCCGACCGAGAAGACCCCGCGCGGCTTCAGCATCGATCCACGTGGCAAGTTCTTGCTGGCCGCGGGGATGGATTCAGCGAGCCTGACCGTCCATGCAATTGACCAGAACAACGGCGAGCTGAAGACCGTCAAGCAATATCCGGTGGGCCAGCAACCGAACTGGGTCGAGATCGTCGACATGATCCGCGCCTAGGTGTGGAGCCTCAAGAGGTTGTCCTTGGTCAAACCGAGCCTGCTGATCGGCGTTTGTGAGTCGATACCGCCATGGGGCCGGTGCCAGTTGTATTGGTGGAGCCAGATCGGCAGCT
>NZ_LGHM01000301.1 GCF_001908185.1 Bradyrhizobium sp. AS23.2 | reverse complement strand
TTGGCGATGCCGTCCGCCCGGTTGGGCTCGCTGACATCTCCGCAAAGGCTTGACCGTAGCAACGACGGTCAGGACCACACGGTTTTGCCGTACGCACGGCCCGCTTGTTCGCCGCATTATCTCCCGACGTTGTCGACGTTGCCGGAAGAATGCTGGCGAGACGAACCTGACAGCGCCGCTCGTCGGCACGAAGCCTCGGGCTCACGGAGAGCAATCCGCCCTGCCCTTGACCTCTCGCGCCCGACGCTGCCGCGTCCACCGCAGGCCCGGCTCGCGAAACGTGACGACACATGATCGCCCCTCAAGGGTGAGCCGGGATGGGCGATACATACGACAAATCCGAATTTCGGTAAAGTAGAATATTTTCACGAAAGCGGCTTGACGCCGCATCAGGGTGTTTTGCCCGACGGGTCGTGGGAGCCCGTTTGCATGAGCGGCGTCGACCAACCGCGGCAATTCGCTACCCGCCAAAATCCCGCGGGCTGAACGGCAGGTCCATCACCTTCCATTCGTCGTATTTGTCGACCGGCAGCATCTTGTAGGGCTGGCAGGCCTGGAGCGCGCTCATCGCGGACTGCACGAGGGCCACCCCCTTCGCGGAAGGCGGGGCTTCGATCAGGATCGGCGGGCGCGCCAGCCCGCCGTCGGTGGCGAAGACTGCGCGCAGCTTGATGTGCACGTTGTCGGTCGGTGCGACCTCGGCCGGCAGTTTTGCGCAGCTTCTCAGATGACGACGAAGCTCGGCGACAACCTCGGCCGGCAGCCTGGCTGCGATCGAGTCCTTGGCGTCGCCGCCATCGTCCTTGGGGAGGTCTTTCGGTTCGGGCGGCAATTCAGGCGGCAGGCCCAGCATGACGCCGTACTTGACGGTGACGTCCGGCTCCGGAGGCCGGTAGGTCGGAGGCGCGGCCTGGGGCTGCGGCATTGCGGGCGGCGGCTGCTGTGCCGGTGGCTGCGGCATCGACTGAGGCTGAGATGGCGGCTGTTGCGGCAGTGTGTTGGCCTCGCGCGGCGGCGGCGAAGGCTGCTGCTGCGGTTGCTGCTGTGCGGACCGTTGCGGTGGTTCGGGCGATACCTGCGGCGACGGTGCCGGCTGCTTGGCCGCAGGCTTCGGCGCCGCGTCTGGCTTGTCCTTGTCGGTGAAATCCAGCTTCGGCAGTTTCAGATCGGGGGGCGGCTCCGGCGGCTTCTCCTTCGCCGGCTCCTTGGTCTCCTGCTCCTTGACCTCCTCCTTCACCTGCTCCGGCGTAACGATGTCGACCGAAACCGTTTCGGGCGCCTGGCTGCGAAACGGATGCACCTCGCTGATCAGGATGATCAACGCCACCAGCGTCAGATGCGCGATCGCCGACGCTGCAATGTCCGTCCGTATGATCTTCCGCAGTTCCATCGCCCGATCTTGGGTTGCCGCCCTGCTCCTACCATACCGGAACGGCCCCTCAATCCCATTTTGGCGCGAAGCCAAAATCGGTCAGGCGGCACTGCCAATGGCAGCCCCGGCAGTTCGCCGGATATTCAGCGCAGTGCTAACAGGAGGTTCGTGTCAGGCTTTGGCGAGCGCCTGGAACACCGTGTCCGGCGCATGCGCGATCACCGCGAGCAGCGCGCGGGCCGGTCCGCGCGGAGCGCGCTTGCCCTGCTCCCAGTTGCGGATGGTCTCGACGGGCACGCCGAGTTTGGCGGCAAACTCCATCTGGGTGAGGCAGGCGCGACGGCGCAAATCGCGCACCGCGAGCGAACTGGTGTCAGCCGGCACTGCATTGGCCGCAGGTTGGACCGGAAACTCCTGCCCGTCCCGCAACTCGACGATCCGTCCGTCCGCCTTCAGCCGCAACCGCATGTCCATTCCCCCAAGCGCGGGCGATGATGCGGCAGGTCGCTTAAATTCGGATTAAAGACACGGTCTCGTGCCCCGGACGCAGCGCAGCGCTCCTTCGCGGTGCGCTGCAGAGCCGGGGCCCATCCTGCCACGATGTTGGTGCCGCTTTCTGGGTCCCGGTTCTGCGCAGCAGCGCTTGCGCGCCGCAGCGCGCCCGGGACACGAGAGCTGCCCGCTCCGCTGCCCACCCCCGTCATTGCGAGGAGCGCTTGCGACGAAGCAATCCAGACTGTCGCCGTGAAGGGATTCTGGATTGCTTCGCTGCGCTCGCAATGACGAGGAGAGAGATTCGCCTCCCCCTACTTCAATCCAAACCAAAGCGTCGCGATGCCGAGGAAGGAGAAGAATCCGACGACGTCGGTCACCGTGGTGACGAAGGTGCCGGAGGCCACCGCCGGATCGGCCCTGACACGTTCGAGCGCCATCGGGATCAGGATGCCGCCGAGCGCGCCGGCGACGAGGTTACAGATGATCGCGAGCCCGATCACCATGCCGAGGCCCGGGATCTTGAACCACGCCACCGCCGCGATGCCCGTGATCACGGCGAAGGCAAGCCCGTTGACGAGGCCGACCAGCGTCTCGCGCATCACCACGCGCCAGGCGTTGAAGGAACCCAGCTCGCGGGTCGCAAGCGCGCGCACCGCGACCGTCATGGTCTGGGTCGCCGCATTGCCGCCCTGGCTCGCCACGATCGGCGCGAGCACCGCGAGCGCCACCATCTGTTGGAGCTGGCCCTCGAACAGGCCGAGCACGGAGGACGCCAGGAAGGCGGTGGCGAGATTGACCAGCAGCCAGTTGAAGCGGCCGCGCGCAATCGTCAGAAAGGTGTCCGACAGCCGTTCGTCGCTGGTGACGCCGCCGAGCGCCTTGAGGTCCTCGTCCGCCTCCTCCTCGATGACGTCGACGACGTCGTCGACAGTGATGACGCCGACGAGGCGGTCCTGGGTGTCGAGCACGGGCGCGGCGACGAGATTGTACTTGCCGAACATGCGCGCCACCTCCTCCTGGTCCTCCAGGACGGAGACGCGGCGGCGATCCTCGTCGGTGAGCTCGGTGAGCGGCACCGGGCGGCGCGAGCGCAGCAGCACGTCGAGCGGCACGGCGCCCTGCCAATGCTGGTCCTTATCGACAACGTAGATCTCGTAGAAGCGGTCGGGCAGATCCGGCGCCTCGCGCATGTAGTCGATCGCCTGGCCCACGGTGAAATCCTGGGGCACCGCGATGAACTCGGTCTGCATCCGGCGGCCAGCGGAATTTTCCGGATACAGCAGGCTGCGCTCGAGCGCGACGCGCTCCCGCAAGGGCAGCTTTTCGAGGATCTCCTCCTGCTCCGCCTCGTCGAGGGTCTCGAGGAGCTCGACCGCGTCGTCGGATTCGAGCTCGCGGACGCCCTCGGCGACCGTCTCCGGCGGCAGCTCCTCGAGGATCTCCTCGCGGACGGTCTCATCGACTTCGTTCAGCGCGGAGAAGTGGAAATCGCGTCCGGTCAGCTCGACCAGGCGGACGCGGTCGTCGGGCTGCAGGGCCGCGATCAAATCGCCGAGATCGGCCTCGTGCAGCTCGGCAACGCAGGCGCGCAGCGCGGTGCTGTCGCCGGCCTCGATCGCATGGGCAATTTCCTCGACGAATTCGTGACGAATTTCGCCGTCTTCATTGCGCATCGGCACGTGGTCGAGTACCGAGGCCTCCGCGGATGCGGCACCTTCGCTATGTTGATCCATGGCGCGGCTCGCCGTTCGACAGGTTGGAACGAGTGGTCTGAGCTGATGGCTCAGGCAATACCCACAAGGCAACAGCGAGCGCAATGACAAAGATGCTTCGACTGAGGTGGATCTCGATGTCGGTCGGCGCGGTCCTTGCTGGCCTCAGCTGCATCGCCTCGACTGAAGCCGCCGACTGCCCGCGCAAGGACGCGCTCGGCACCTCGCGGGTGCTGAGCGTCGACGCCAAGACCACGCCGCGCGCGGGCTTGAAGAGCTTCCCGCAGACGCTGCCCCTCGCCGATCACGAGGTCGTGCTGACCTTCGACGACGGTCCGCACCCGCCGACGACATCGAAGGTGCTGGCGGCGCTGGCGCAGGAATGCGTGCGCGCGACCTTCTTCCTGATCGGCCTGCACGCCTCCGAACATCCTGATATGGTCAAGCGCATCGCGCGCGAGGGCCACACCATCGGCCATCACACCTGGTCGCATCCGTTCATGGCTCGAATCCCGTTCGACAAGGCCAAGGGTGAGATCGACCGCGGCATCGCGGCCAACGAGATGGCCCTGAAAGGAGTGTCGACCACGACGCCCTCGACGCCGTTCTTCCGCTTTCCCTATTTCGAGGCGACGCCGGCCCAGCTCGACCTGCTGCAGTCGCGCGGCATCGTGGTGTTCGGGGCTGACCTCTGGGCCAGCGACTGGAACGAGATGACGCCGGAGCAGGAACTGAAGCTCGTCACCGAGCGCCTGGCCGCCGCCGGCAAGGGTATCATCCTCTTCCACGACCCCAAGGCACGTACTGCCGCGATCATGCCGGCCTTCCTGCAATATTTGCGGGAAAAGAGCTACCGCGTCGTTCACGTCGTGCCGGCAGCGGCGCCGCAGAAGAACGCCGACGCGCATTGATGCCGGAATGTCACGCCGGGGCAAAATGGGGTGATTGGGGCCCTATTAACAATCTGTTCATGCTACGACATGCAAAGATGGAAGGGGGGACTCTCGAAGGGTCTTGCGGCGGAACCGTTTTGAGGCATCTCCGACCTGCTATGGCGGCAATCGCATGTGAGGGCAGACGAAGTTCATGATCGGAAGTAGCGTTGTTCTCCGGACGCGATCGTGCATCGTCCTTTGTCTTGGGTTCCTGACCATCGGTTCGCCGGCGGCCCTCGCAGGCGACTGCCCCGGCCATCCGGACGCGCTTGGCACCTCCCGCACCCTCGTGGTGGATCCGCGCGAGCATCCGCGCATCGGCACCATGCAGTACCGCGAGACGCTGCCCCTGAAGGACCATGAAGTTGTCCTGACCTTCGATGACGGTCCCTTGCCGAAATATTCGAATCAGGTGCTCCAGATCCTCGCCGACGAGTGCATCAAGGCGACCTTCTTCATCATCGGCGGCCAGGCCAAGGCCAACCCGGAGGGAGTGCGCAAGCTGGTGGCGGCGGGTCACACCGTTGGCACCCACAGCATGAACCATCCCCTGACGTTCGACAGGATGCCGATCGAGAAGGCCGAAACGGAGATCAACGGCGGCATCGAGTGGACTTCGGCCGCCATGACCGATCCGTCCAAGCTTGCGCCGTTCTTTCGCATTCCCGGCCTGATGCGCGCCGAGGGCGTCGAGAACTATCTGATCTCGCGCGGCATCCAGGTCTGGAGCGCGGACTTCCCGGCCGACGACTGGCGCCACGTGTCGTCCGACCGCGTCTACCAGCTCGCGATCCAGCGGCTGGAGGCCAAGGGCAAGGGCATCCTGCTGCTACACGACATCCAGGCCCGCACGGTGGCGGCGCTGCCGAAGATCATCCGCGACCTCAAGGCGCGCGGCTATCGCATCGTGCACGTGGTGGCTGCGACCGCCGACCGGCCGGCGACGCCGACCACGCCCGTGGAATGGCTGCTGCATCCGCCGACGGAGACGGTGCCGATCGCACGCTGGCCGGGCGTCCCGAACTTCGTGTTCACGCAGACTACAACGCTTCCGGCGCCCTCTCTTGCCGATCTCAATGCGCAGACGGCGCATCAGCCGCTGCTGCCGCGCCGGACCAGGGCCCGGGCGGATGTCGCATCCACACTGCCCGTGCCTGACCGTGATCTCTTTGCGATCCCGGAAGGCTCGATCGAGGTCCTGCTCTCCACGACCTTGTCGCGGCGTGCCGCAACGCGGCTGGCGATGGCGGCCGAGACGCCTCGTGGGGCCAAGGGCAAGGCCGGCAAGTCGCGCGCACCTCGGAACGCACAGCCCGCGCATGCCACACCGAATCCTGCCACGCAGGCCAAGCGCACGGCGCCCCGCCCGACCCACGTTGCCACCGGCGTGAAGAAGCGCGCCTGAAGCGCGATGAGATTGGGATAAATCGTCATCGCGCTTTAGGTTATCGTTTGAGCATGATCTCCGCGCAAACGCGTTCCGCGTTTGTCGCGAGGGAAAACCGCTGCACACTTTGCGCTAACGCGGCCCTTCGGATCCGG
>NZ_LGHM01000300.1 GCF_001908185.1 Bradyrhizobium sp. AS23.2 | reverse complement strand
CACGACAATGACGACGAGTTCTTCTTCGTCCTCAGCGGCCGTTTCATAATCGATCTTGAGGGACACTCAATCGAGTTGCTGCCCAATCAGGGTTTCACTGTGCCGAAGGGAGTGTTGCATCGCACGCGCGCGCCCGAAAGGAGCGTGATCTTGATGGTCGAGACCGCAGCAATCGCGCCCACTGGCGATGCCTGATCGAACCGCTCAAGTCCGGATGCCACCGCGCCCAAGGTGAGATTTCCGCTCCTGGGCCCATCCGCGACATGCCTTTGGACACCACGAATGTCTGCTCTTCGGGGGTAGACCGGCGGTAATCAACCGGCGGCCGAAACGACGCGATTGACCCAAGTCGGACGTTACCAGCCTCGCGGGAGCAGACCGATCCCTAGAGGCTGGGTATCGCACCTTCAATCGGCCGCATAGAACGCTTCCCGGATGGGATTGGCGATCGGGCCGGAGCCAATGATCGCCGTCTGGGTCATGACTAGGCCGACGACGTGGTTTGTCGGATCGATCCAAAACTGCGTGCCATAGATGCCGCCCCACCCATAGCTGCCGGCAGGAAGACGGGTTTTCGCTGCAGCCGGATCGGTCACTATCCCAAAGCCCAGCGTGAAGCCCCAACCCGGCCCGCGAAGCGTCGGCATATTGACGGTCGCGTTCTGCGTCATCTGCCGGACCGTCTCCGCGCGGAGCACCCGCACGCCGTCGAGTTCGCCCTCGTTCAGCAGCATTTGCAGGAACCGCGCATAGTCGCCGATAGTGCCGCTCATTCCGGCGCCGCCAGAGTTATAGGCGGTCGAAGAGAAGGCGCGGTTCGGGTCGAAACTGGCTGTGCCTTTGGTGGGAGGGAACGGCACAGCCTCAGGTCCCACCACCGGAACATAGCCCGTGCCGAGTGCGCCTGTGACCTGTGCGGGCCGCGTCAACTGCACGAAGCGTGAGCGGATGGTCTCAGGCGCGTTGAACACAAAACTCTGGATGCGCAGTGGCTTTGCAATGCGCTCGGTTACAAAAGCTCCGAGGCTGGCTCCCGTCACCTTTTCGATAACGGCCCCGAGCACGTCAGTGGCGAGCGAGTATTCCCAACCCGTACCAGGCTGATAGCCAAGCGGAACGGAGGCGAGACGCTGCATCGCGTCAGCCGTCGTTAGCTCGGGCTGGTCTAGCCCGTCGCTTACGCGCGCTTCGCGGTATGCATCAACGAGCCGGGGATTATTGATGAAGTTATAGGAGAACCCGGCGGTATGGTTCAGTAGTTCGCGGATCGTCGGGGGCCTATTCGCAGGACCCTCGGTGCCGTCGGGCGCACGCACCCGCTGGTTGGCGAACTCGGGGAGGAAACGGCTGACCGGATCGTCCAAGCCGATCTTGCCCTGCTCGATAAGGATCATCGCCGCCACCGAGGTGACGGCCTTCGTCATTGAGGCGAGGCGGAACATGTCGCTCTCGCCAATCGGCGCGGTGCTCCCGACCTCACGAACGCCGATGCTGCGGCTGTAGACGGGGCGGCCGTTCTCGAGGATCAGCACCACGATACCCGGAGTGCTGCGGCCTTCGACCAATCCCCGAAGGGCTTCATCGAGCTTCGCGTTGCGCGCCTCGGGCGAAAAAGCCAGCGTCACAGGGGGTGGGGCTGAGCGCGAAAGCTATTACTGCGGCCCCAAGCAGTCGGATGACAAGACGACGTGAGATCATGGTGTCCCTCCGTAGACCTGTTCTAACGCGCCATTCTCCCGCTACTCGAGATCGGAAGCAATATCTCCGACGTCGCGTATTGGCCCCTGAGCGGCCCACAGCTCCACTCGCTCGATATGTCGGCTCTCGGACGAAAAGCAGACGCCGGATCATGCCTTATCGACCGCCGCTTGTGACCCTGGCTGTGTAAAAACGCGCAGGATCGAAACACGACTAGAATTGCATTCTTCAGTTCGCCGTCTAGGTTGAAGGCACCTGCGAGCCTGAGCGCTAGAACGATCTTGGACGAATAAGTTCTTCT
>NZ_LGHM01000030.1 GCF_001908185.1 Bradyrhizobium sp. AS23.2 | reverse complement strand
ATCTACTTCTCAGATCACGCGGCACCGAAGCTCGGTATCCTCTTCGGCAGTCTCAGAAGCGGTGTTTGAAGGAATTCTTTTCTCCGAAATTTGAGCGCCGTTGCGTTTTCACACAGCCAAGACCGAATGCCGCTGGCAGATCACGCCGTGGCGCCCCGGATCGCAAAACCCAGAAGATACTATTGAGGACGCGACGGTCATTCACCCGTGGTACGCCGCGCGGCTTGTTTGGCAGCATCGGCCTGATGGCAGTCCATTCCTCGTCGGAGAGTTCGTAGCGCATGGTTCGGCCCCCTTCGGTGAAGGATTTGAATCATGGCCGGCAGTTAGGCTCAATGAGCCCGTGCCGACGGGGGGGCGCGATGTGCCCGAAAGCGGACGCATTATGCTCACATTGAGTTTTGCCGAGTTTGACCCTGAGCGGTCATCGTCGGCGTGGAGCCAGCGCTTCCGAAAACCGACCCTGTCCCTCATTATCCAGTGGTTTCCAATGTGCTAGTTTGAAACTGGCGATCGGTTGTTTCTAGGCTTTGCGCGGGGGCGCGGGACATGAGACGAGGCGAGTTCATTGCGGCACTCTGCGGCGCAGTCTGGCGGGCGAAATTGTTGAGTGAAAGCAAGGTAGAAAGCGCATGAAAGACTTGGCTGGACAGACCGCATTCGTGACAGGCGCTGCCTCGGGGATCGGACTGGGGATCGCGACCGCGCTGTCACAGGCGGGGGTGAAGGTCATGCTCTGCGATATCGAGGAAGAGGCGCTGAAAAAAGCGGTCGCGGACCTGAAGACACGGACCAACGTCGATGTCGATGGCGTGAAAGCTGACGTCTCGCTCAAAGGCGAACTTCAGGCGGCAGCGGACGCGACCGTCGCGCGGTATGGCAGACTCCACATATTGGTCAACAATGCGGGCGTGGGCGGCGGCGGCACCTATGGTGAGTGGACTGATGCAGGCTGGAACTGGGTCCTCGGCGTCAACCTGATGTCGGTGATCTGGGGCTTCGAGATTTTCGGTCCGCTGATCGAAGCGCACGGCGAAGGAGGGCAGATTGTTTCCACAGCGTCCGTCGCCGGACTGATTGCGGGACCAAGTCTGGCGTACGATGTGAGCAAATATGGTGTGGTGGCGCTGTCCGAGGGGATGCGTAACGTGCTCGCGCCGAGGAAGATTGGGGTATCCGTTCTGTGTCCGGGCGTCATCCGCACGCAGATCATGAACTCTCGGCGCAACGTGCCGCAGCGATTTGCTGGGGCTGTCGGCAACCCTCCGCCGACAGAAGGACCCCGCGCCGAGTTCATCAAGGCATTGCAGGAACGGATCAACAACGGCATTGATCCGCTGTATGTGGGCGAACTGGTTCGCGAGGCCATCGAAAACGACTGGCCCTACATTTTCACCGATACAGAGCACGAGCCGTTCATCGATGAGCGCTTCGCAGCGATCAAGCAGGGCTTCGACCGTATACGCGGACGAACGCCGCGACGCTAGCTCTCGCATCTGCTCGCAGCCGCTTGTGGCCCCCTGCCGACCTGAGCGCAGAGCGCCGTGGAAGTCTGTTTCCGGAAGATGAGGCGACGAAGATCATGCCAGCTGTCGAGGTCAGCCTTTGACCCACCCGACATTGCATTGGACACACAGAGGCCACACCATATGCCAAGCTAGATGGAGCGATTGGAGGCCGGGGATGAGGTGCCTGCGTTTATATGCAACGCCTGAATCCGCGTCACCTTTCAACCCGCCAGCAATGCTGCAATCGTCGTGAATAGCATTCGTGTCAGATACGGGCCAATCTAGGCATAGACATCACCAGGCGAATACTTGCACAAGCAACGCCGACTGCGTCTGGTGTTACCGTCGACGATGCCGAGCTTCCCCGGGATCGCCATAGAGTTAGGATCCAGATCGCCGACAATTTTGGGCCGGGTCGGTGCAAAATCGCTCGAGTTCACCGTGACCTGAGGGACTTATCGCTGTCTCGGCAACGCGCTCTTCGCACGAGCGCATTCAGACGCTCGGTGCGCTCTGACCCCGATGATATGTTGCGTGCTACGACAACTATGTCTGCTCGGCTTCCGCAAAGCGTCAAAATGGGACGAACTCAGGGTGAGCAATTCTAGTCCACTAGTCCCCGCTCCTCAATCAGAGGTGTCACCACTACGCTGATGGGCTATCGCTGGAAGTCGGCAACCTTATTTCGATCACCTGGTCGGCGTAGCCGAGCAACCCCGCGGGGATATCGATGCCAGCTGGAACTGCCTTAGGATTAAACCGACGTCTCGTTGACTTATACCGATTCACTAGCCCGAGCGTACCTCAGTACGATCACTTCATACCCGCGCGCAATGGCGTCAATCAGGTGCTCAGTGCTACCTGATGAATGCAGTGAAAAGCAACGGAACCGGCCCGCGAGCAGGCAGTTGCAGGACAAGGTCGGCGGCGTAGCGCCCGCTGCCCTTCCCCCTGATCGAGCCATCCGTTGCCGCTCCGGTGTCTACCGCCATAGTTAGCTGCGGAGAGTATGCTATGAAAAACATCGTCGATCTCCTAGTGCGGTTTTGGCAAGGGAGCCAGCCCGCGTCCAACACCCAGGTTGCGGCTATGGCCGAAAATCGGGACCGGTCCAGCATGGCCGATTTTGTCCGCATCCTGCGGGCCTACGATCAAGATCAGTACGGCGGGAGTTAGTGGCGACCGCATCGGACCGCACCAAGGTCCAGTTTTTTTCTAGATCCGCGGCGTCCCTTCAGGAGCACACTCGGTCCTGGCTTGGCGAGTTGGGTCCGGTGTTCCTTCGACAGCCAACTTGAATGCCGAGCAAGCCGATCAGCAGCCTCGGGCCAAAGGCGACGCAACTCGTCCGGGTCGGCTCCGGTCAAGTGGTGGGTCGGGGGACTTGGCTTCGTGCCACCACCAGACCTGAGTGTGCTTAATCGTTACCCACGTAACGCAATTCCGTATTTCAGAACCTTTTCTGTAAACATCCTGCCCCATCTGCAAAATGGCGATGTCTTTCCCTCTCTTACTCGGTCCGGCACCCGGTCGACGCCGTGCGCCCGCCAAATCCACCGTGGGAGCGGCGTCATGGTCAAGGACGGCGGCGCGCCGGCACGCGCAACCTCGATTGGTCCAAGGGCGGCAACGGGGATCTCTGCAGCTGCGGCTGGTGGCAATCTCCGAGACGGCGTCAAGCGACGGGGCGGCAATAACGACCGTCTATCGACTCTATGGCGAGAGGCGATTTCCCTCGCCGGCGTTGCAAGGTCATTCTCCAAAGCATCGTCGTAGCGTCGCCACTTACCGGCCATCAGGTCGTTAATGCCACTGACCCTGCCGAACACATCATCACCATGCTGCGCGGGCTAAGTGGCAAGGCGATCAACGGCCAGGAGTACAAGGTCGAGATGCCGCCGTTCGCTGACTCTCTGATCAGCAGATCGCCGATATCATCGATCACGAGCGCACTTCATGGAGCAACCACGGGCCGTTGGTAACGCCTGCCGACATTGCGAAGTTCCGCGCCAAGAAATAGGAGGCGACGATGACCGACACGATGACCGCCTGGATTCTCTCGGCGCTTGGCTATCTCTGCACTGCGCCCGCGACGGCTAATGGCGCCGGCGATCATGGTCTTGCCGGACCAATACTCGGCAACGTGCTGGTGGTGAGCGGGGCTGGGCTCGTGACCCTCAGCTGCATCGTGGCGGCGCTGTGGATGCTCATCGACCCCGGTGAACGGGACCCCGATCGTCCTAAATATCGCGTCCTGGACGCCGACCGTTAGAGGAGCGCAACACGTGCCCGATCCGCGCATCCGCATCTACCTCGACGGCGCGCCCGATCCGGTCACCGATCAGCGGCCGCCGACCGAGATAGCGCTCGACACCAAGAGCCTTGCCGACGGCGAGCACGGCTTGCGCATCGAAGCCCAAGACGCCACCGGCCAGGTCGGCGTCCGACGCCTTCGATTCCGGGTCCGCAACGGCCCCGGGATCACGGTCACCGGGCTTGGTGACGGGGCCGTCGTTCACGGTACGGTGCGCTTGATGGTCAACGCGTTTGGAGCGGAAGAGCCGTTCGAGCCGCACCGGGCGGAATCGCCCTCGCCGTTCCCGGTTTGGGTGTCGGTGCTGAGCCTGCTGATCGTTGCTTGGACCGCCTGGTATGTCGCAACCCTTTGGAACGTTCCGGGGGATTCCGCGAAAACAACAACTTATTTCACGTCAATGAATCCATTCAAATAGCGCGCCCTCCTATATCGTTCCGTTATGAACACAGCTGATGGCAGCTCACGCAGTCCCAGCTCGACCCCTACGACTTGAAAGGATGCGTGGACGCATTCGGCGCACTTGTACTCGAAGGCGCAAACTCCATTCTCGTCGAACCGGCACTCTTCGTTCTCGACTTGGCCCAGCCTTGGTCCAGCCGCTTTCGAAAGTGCGACCTATTTGGCTGCTTCTCCGTTTCGGGCGAGTGTGAATTGATGAAATCCGGTCCGAGGGAAGATGCTCATGCAAAGAACACCGCACCAGAGTTCTGCTGTGCGGCTAAACGAGCAGGCGCCGATTTTATCGCTACTTACGCAGCACTAAGAAGTCGTTCAAGTACTCAAGAAGCAAGAGGCTTTATCGTGAAAATTCGGCTTGGTACCAGGCGAAGTGATTTGGCCCGCTGGCAAGCCAATCACGTCGCCGATCTTATTCGTAGCGTCGAGCCGGCCGCCGAGGTACAAATGGTCTTCGTTAGTTCCGTTGGCGATAAAGACCGACGGTCGGGGTTTCAGCAGATTGGCGGCATCGGAGCATTCACGAAGGAGAGCGAAGACACGCTTCTGCGCAACGAAGTTGACCTGGTCGTTCATTCCCTCAAAGATCTTCCGACAAAATTGCAGCCCGGCCTGGTATTGGCGGCCGTTCCCAAAAGAGAGGATCCTCGTGACGCGATTTGTGGCGCTACACTAGATCAGCTACGACCGGGGCTGCGCGTCGCCACTGGATCAATTCGTCGCATAGCTCAACTTCTCGCTCTATGCAGTGGCCTGGATATTCGACCTATCCGAGGGAACGTTTCTCCAAGGCTGCGTAAGGCAAAAACCCGAGAGGGAATAGACGCGACTCTATTGGCAGCGGCGGGGTTGTCCCGGCTAGGATTGCTACATGAGGCCTCACAGATTTTAGACCCCCATGTTTTCCCGTATGCAGTCGGCCAAGGTGCTCTCGCGGCCGAAGCTCGCGAAGAGGATACGGCACTCATTGCGCTGCTTCAAAAGATTGAAGACCGGCAATCGCGCACCGAAGTGGATGCAGAGCGCGCATTGATGAGAAGTCTCGATGCGGGCTGCAGCCTACCGGTCGGGGTCTCTGCCACATGGCTCGCCGGGACCTTAACACTTCGCGGACAGGTGACTCATCCGGATGGCCAAACGAAGATTGCCGATGAAAGCGTGGGTCTGGCCGATCAAGCCGACGCAATAGGCAGGAGTCTCGGGCATAAACTTCTTCAGCAAGGTGCAGAGGAGTTGTTGAAGGCTGCGCTCCGTGCCGTGGAAGAGCAAAGGCCAACCTGAATTCGCTACCTCGAATGACGACTTGATGTTCTTGGGAAGCCAGCATAGCTGGCAAACCGCCAGAACGCCGCATGCGACTTCAGCGAAACCAGTTGTAAAGCTCGAAACCTGCCCCAACCGGCCGAAACGCAAAAGGCTGTCGGGCGCGTTTGCTGCCCAGCGCGCGAGCACCCGCGTCGGGCGCCTCAAGCTGCATCTCGGCTTAAGCGCACGGCAAACCCCTCGCCGCGCAAAGCTGGACGGGTCAAGGCCGCACAGCGCCCGCAGGGCTTGGCCTTGATACGGTCGGGTTGGTGTGGCCTGGAATCAAAGCGCAATCCTTGAACACCCGGCCGGAGCTACCCGCGGAGGCCGGCAAGAAGTGCGCCCCGGATGGCGCGTCAGTGATAGCGATGCCGCAGGCAGAAGGCACCCTTCATACTGCAGGCGTTCGGCCTCAGTGAGCAGCTTGGGATCGATTGCTGTCGCGCCAATTGCGCTGCGATCTGGCGCATCGATTTGCGGACGGCGTCGAGGAAGGCCCGGTTGGCGTTCTTCATCAGATGCCAAAGATCTGCAAGGAGGACCAGATGACTTTGCCCATCTTTTTTCGCAGAAGCTTGTTTTCCCCTACTCTCAGGACTGCAATTTTTGTCGCGATGAATATGCCCCGGGGACCGTTCCAACCGTTGCACGCCAAAGGCATCCGCAGCGGAGGCTTTGGCGCCGTGCGGTCGATGGCGGCCTACATGCGATCGATATCCGGTAGCTCGGCCCTAGCGATCCCGGGACCTGCCGGCTTTCAAGGATTGGGGCTGCGATGGTCGGCAGATATGACCTGCCAGCCGCAATCTCGAATCGCAACCTTTTTACATAAGCGCGATGCCGAGCAAATACACGCCGACTAGCAGCGTGAGATCGCTAACAGTAATCGCGAGGTAGATCTAGCGCTCGGCTGCAAACTTCCGGTCTACCCCTCTGAACCGACATGTGGCGGCACCGCTTTAACGGCAGCGAAGGGCCACAAGCCGAAGCGAAACCGGGCCAAAGTGAAGGAAAATCAGAGCGAATGTGTAGAATGGACATCTAGAATGACGATGTACGGGCGAACGGATGGCGCGTTGTAGCGTCAGATTGCAACGACGAATGGTGTGGACTACGACCAGTGACGGTTCGATCGTCGATCAAAACGGCAAGGTCATCTTTTTCAGCACCCGACGTTTCATCGACGACATCTGCATCGGGAACTGCTGCTTATGCGGAGCAAAGCCCGAGGAAAGGCCGTTCAACGACGAGCATGTTTTCCCGGAATGGCCACTCCGGCCTGCTTGGAAACCACACTGGCTCCGATGTGCGTCATCGGCGATGACAACGATGTTCCGCCTATTAGACAGCACCGGGTAGGCAATCTCGCCGGCCGCGGGGAGAATTTCTGAATGGTAGTGAAGATCACGCCGCCGAACGAACGGATGCCGTGGCTTGGCCGTTGATCGGCAAAGTGAATTGCATGGTGATGCCTTGCCCAGCGTTGGGGGTGGCCCATATGCGTCCCCCGTGAGCTTCGACAATCGAACGGCAGATCGATAGCCCCATGCCCATGCCGTCGGGCTTGGTGGTGTAGAATGAGTCGAACAGGCGTTCAAAACTCTCCGGTTTCAGTCCCGGGCCAGAATCCTGCACGGCGACGATCACTCTGTCCGATGCATCTTTCCCAGTGCTGATCAGCAACCCGCGCGACCCTTCGCTGACACCGCTCATCGCTTGGACGGCGTTGATGATCAAGTTAAGGATCACTTGCTGCAGTTGGACTCGATCTCCTTGAATGAGCGGCAAGCCCTCCGCGAGTTGCGTCTGCACCGAGACATTGTTTTTCAACACTTCGCCACGGGTCAGGGCAATGACCTCAACGATCGCTTCGTTGACCTCCAAGGCATCCTTCCGCGGGGGCTGCTTCTTCATGAGGGTACGGATGCGGCCGATGATCTCGGCCGCACGCATTCCGTCATCGATGGCACGATCAAGTGCCTGCCGGGCCTTGTCCAGATTTGGCGGCTGGGCACCCAGCCAGCGCGAGGCCGCCCCGGCATTGTTCATTCCCGCCCCGAGCGGCTGCATGACTTCATGCGTAATCGAGGCCGCCAGCTCTCCCATGGCGGTGACCCGTTGGATGTGGGCAAGATCCGCCTGCGTCTGACGCAAGGCCTCGTCGGCGCGCTTGCGCTTGAGCGCGGAGGCGAACAGGGCGGCCAGATCGACGAGCACGAAACCGGCGATCGCCACCGCCAGGGGGGTCCGATCGAGGGTCGCGACCGCGTGGGCCTCCTCCGTCGTGGCCTGAGCGGTACAGATTGCCGCCCGCATCCCGGTGTAGTGCATGCCGGAAATGGCGACGCCCATGACGATGGCGGCGGCGAGCTTCTGCCCAGGGTCCCTGGTTCCGAACGCCAGCCACAGCGCCGCCGTCGCCGCGCCGATCGCGACGATCACGGAAAGCCCGAACCACAGGGGGTCGTAGCTCAATTCGACGGGCCCCCGCATGGCCGCCATGCCGGTGTAGTGCATGGCGAGGATGGCGAACCCCATGAAGACGCCGCTGAGGACGAGGCGGGGGCGCCATGCGCCGGGGCGACTGATGACGTAGAAGCTGCCGCTTGTGCCAATGATCGCCAGCACGAGGGAAAGGACAGTCAAGCCGACATCGTAGGACACCGGCATCGGCAGCTCGAACGCGATCATGGCGACGAAGTGCATCGACCATATGCCGGCTCCCATGGTGAGCGCGGCCGCCGCCAGCCAGATGCGGCGCGTGGGTCCTTGGGCCAGCGTAGGTCCTTGGGCCAGCGCTACGCGTCCGCCGAGATCCAGGGCCGTGTAAGACGCGAAGCCAGCGACCAGGATGGACAGGGCAACGAGATACGGATCGTATGTTGCGGTAATTACCATCGGGATCGTCTCCATTTCGGAGCAGCCCCGATGCGAGCTTATACGGTGCGCCGCGCAAGGGCAATTGTCAGTACGATGCGGCAAGGACTCGTTGCCTTAAGGGCGACGATAGTTCGGCAGCGAGGCTGTCTTAAGCCACGGCGCGCCATCTGCACGGGCGGCGGCGGCACCGGTTCGATGGGCCACCACCGGCCGCTAGAACCCCGCGCAGGTGCTCTGCTATACTTCGAGCATGATCTGGCGAACGGCAGCATCGAAGACCGGCGTGGGGATCGTCATTTGGTTCGACTCCAAGCATGGCTACGGCTTCATTAAACCAGACGACGGTGGCTCTGATGTGTTCGTGCGCCCCTTTGTTAGAGCAGCAGCTTTCGACACGGGAGAGCGTGTTGAATACACGCTCGTGACATCAGGCGAACCGGCTAAGACTGAGGCTTTTATCCGAACCAAGCGATAGATAGTGAATCCAAGCTCGCGTGATCAGGGATGGAAATCCAGGCAAACGGATCGGCAAACCTCCGAACGTTTCCCGCGCAGATGCCCGATCGAATGTCGGTTGAGGGCCCAAGAGGCGACGTCACGCGTCCGGGGCAGCGCGGATCGAGTGGCGGGTCGAGGAAGTTGGCTTCCTGCCACCACCAGACTTGAGTGTGCAAGAACAGCTTGATCGTCACCACGTAACGCGATGGTGATGTCTTTCACTCTCTTCGGTCCGGCATCCGGTCGGCGACGTGGCGCATGACAAATCCACCTAGGAGTGGCGTCATGGTCAAGGACGGCAGCAACCACGATTGGTCCGAGGGCGGCAACGGGAGTCTCTGCAGACGCGGCTGGTGGCATTCCTCGCTACGGCATCACGCGGCGCGGCGGCAATAACGATCGTCTATCGACTCTATGGCGAGAGGTGATTTCCCTCGCCTAGCGTTGCAAGGTCAACTGCGCGTGTTTTACCCACAACAACGGACATCAGCGGTGGCGGATGCGATGTCCGTTACGTGCCATGGACAGAAGTCCTCTTCATTCGATGACAAACGCGAAAACTTCGTCAGGCGCACCGGTGAAAAAGACGCTTTTGCGCCCTGAAAATTTGGCCAAACTATTTGCCGAATTTCTTGCCGTGATGTTTGCTGGAGGAATTGGCCTTGCTGCCGATACCACGGGAATATCGTTGATTCTATTTCCAGAAATTGCGGCGTTAGCGTTCGATGTATTTTCCCGTCCTAGAGGAAAATGGGCAACTCAACCTCTCAGGCTAATCATTACCCCGACCACAACCGCGGCGCTAGGTGTGATCGTCACTCGTCATTGGGAATATGGCGCAATCGCTATAACAGCTATTACTCTTCTTAGTCTTGTTACCCTCAAATTGCTGCGGTCGAATATTGGGGCAGCGATCTCTGCAGGCGTGCTCCCAATGGTTCTCGGGACGACAAGTTGGGTCTATCCCATCGCCATTTTCTCAGGACTTGTTGTGCTTGCCGCTACACTGACCCTTTGGAAGCAATTCGATCCTCATATTTACTTGTCTGAAGGAAACAAGGAGAGTCAAATTATTGACGCTGCCGAAACGCCACCCAAAGATAGATTTTGGATCTTCGCGTTGACGGGATTTGTATTGGTCTCTGGGGCGGCGGCACAAGCAACTGATTTACGATTTCTCTTGTTTCCTCCCCTTATTGTCGTGGCCTACGAATTGTTTGGCCACCCGGAACTTCCGGGCTGGATGTCGCGGCCGGTACTGTTTCCTCTCGTATGCTTCCTGACAGCCTCGGTTGGCATGTTTGCCAACTCTACACTTCACGCAGGTTTTTTGGGAGTTTCGTTCACGATGGTTTGTTCGATTGCGATTTTCAGGGCGTTTAAAGTCCATATGCCACCTGCGTTGGCAGTCGGCTTGATACCGTTTGTGATTGTCCATCCCACCTTCTGGTATCCAATATCGGTGTCTCTAGGCGCTTCCGCCTTGATCGCGTCCGCTAGCGTATACACGTCCATCAAACGCACGCAGCGGGTGAGATAAAGCCGCAAACCACGAGCGCGAAGGACGAAGAGGACCGAAAGCAAACCGTTGAGCCGCAGGGCAGCTACCAGTCCGGCTGGCGCTGAGCCCCGGTGAGGCTCACGACGTTCGACTTGCCGAAAAACTGCTGTCTCGTTTGAAATCCGGGTCAATGTTGCTTGCCGACCGTGGCTATGACGCCGACTGGATCAGAGAGCTTGCAATGAAGAAGGGTGCGTGGGCAAACACCCCGCCGAAGAGCAATCGCAGCGATCCGATTTGCTTCAGCCCGTATCTCTACCGCGCTCGCAACCAGGTCGAGCGGTTCTTCAACCGGATCAAACAATGCCGTCGGGTGGCGACGCGCTACGACAAGCTGGCAGCGAACTACCTTGCCTTCGCACCGATGGTCTCCATCGACATCAGCGAGGTTGCTCTTTCGTAATGGCTCTCCGCTCTTGCTTTGACGACTCGGTGTCTCTCTTGGGCGACAACTCTTAACTACCGAGGGGCGCACCAATCGTCAGCAGCGTTTGCTAACCCGAGCGCTTCTCTCCGACGCTGCCATGCGCTGACAACCTACTTCTCTGCACGCTCGCGATATCGTAGCGGCAGACCAAGGCGCCCCCACACTTCCTTCAGTGCTTGAGCGAGCCCATCGATCAGCGCGTCATCGTGATAGGGCGTCGGCGTGATACGCAACCGCTCGGTGCCGCACGGGACCGTCGGATAGTTGATCGGCTGGATATAGATGCTGTGCTCGGCGAGCAGGAGTTCGCTCGCTTCCCTGCATTTCTCCGGATCCCCCACAATCACCGGCACAATGTGTGTGTCGGTTGCCATCAGCGGCAGGCCGGCAGCATTCAGTACGGCCTTTACCCGCGATGCGCGGTCCTGATGGCGGTCGCGCTCCCACTGCGAGGCCTTGAGGTGTCTAATCGCCGCTGTGGCAGCCGCGCAGACTGCTGGCGGCAATGCCGTCGTGAAAATGAATCCCGGAGCGTAAGAGCGCACCGCATCGATGACGTCGGCACTCGCCGCGATGTAACCGCCGATGCAGCCAAACGCCTTTGCCAGCGTGCCCTCGATCACGTCGATGCGGTCCAAGGCCCCTTCCCGCGCCGCGATGCCCGCGCCCGCCGGTCCGTACATGCCGGCCGAATGGACCTCGTCGATATAGGTCATGGCGCCGTAGCGCTCCGCCAAGTCGCAGATGCGGTTCACAGGCGCAATGTCGCCGTCCATCGAGTATAGCGCCTCGAACACGATCAACTTCGGCCGGTCTGGCGCCTCCGCCGCCAGCAATTCCTCGAGGTGGCCAACGTCGTTGTGACGCCAGATCTTCTTTTCCACGCCGGCGCGCCGCACGCCCTCGATCATCGAATTGTGGTTCAAGGCGTCCGAGAGAATCACGCAGTTTGGAAGCAGCCCGGCGATGGTCGCGATGCCGGTCTCGTTGGAGACGTACCCCGAGGTGAAAACCAGCGCCGCTTCCTTGCCGTGCAAGTCGGCGAGCTCGCGCTCCAATTCGACCAGCGGATGGTTGGTGCCGGAAATGTTGCGAGTGCCGCCCGCCCCAGCCCCCATGCGGATGGCAGTTCCGACCATGGCGCCGATCACCCTCGGGTGTTGCCCCATGCCGAGATAATCGTTCGAGCACCAGATCACGACCGGGCGCGGACCGTCCGGCGAATGCAATGTTGCGTGCGGGAAATGCCCGGCCATGCGCTCGAGATCGGCAAATACCCGGTAGCGTCGTTCGGCGAGCAGGCGAGCAAGCGCCGCAGAAAAGAAATGATCATAGATCATAGAGAAAAATCTCCGTCCGGTTATGCTCAACGATTGCGACTTCGCCGATCCAACTAGCCCATCCGACTCAACGCCGTCGCCTACAAGACCTGCGATGGGGCGGGCGGCCTCGGGACGAAAAACACCGATCGCAAAGATACTGCGAAGAGATCGGAGTGCTAGGCGCCAGGCATTAGGAGTGTCGTCTGTCTCCGATAAGAGCAAATTGATATGCGACAAGGAGCAGAGTGCGAGCGAAGCATCCAAATCTCAGCAAAACGCGGCGAATGCTTATGCCAGTGCATCGACGACATCCGCCGCGAGAAGTGATCCGCTTTCACCTACGCTCCCTCGCGATCCTGATTGCCGATCATGCAGCGCCATGCCGCGAGACGCTCCGCAGGATGCTGCTTCATCCATTCGGCAAGTTGTGGCGCGCCGACCAAACAGGACTGCATCGAGATGTCAGCGAAGACGGAGGTGGTGACGGTCTGCTCGTGGCAATTCGCCGGAGAAGACAGACTACAGAGCACGGCAATGATCTTGATCACGAGAAAGCCTCGCTGCTTTGAGCATTCGCCCCACTGGGCCCCATGAGTTGCGGCCCCCCCGTGCCGCTGCTCGATGACGGGATCGGCCGGCGGGAACAAGCTGTCATATATATCGCGCGCGCTTCCCGAATGATTCGGATGCGCTCGCGCTCGGATTTTGAGACAAACCGGATAATCTCGTCCATAATCGCTCCTATTGAATTTGCGCTCGTCATTCCTCGCACTGACGTAGGATTGTTGACGACGAGTTTGAGCTCCCGCAGGTGGTCACGAAGGAGTAAAAGCGCGTGACGGTCCGCATGTTGGAGGGGCCCTCACCTGGGTCGGCCGAGATCTCCTGAAGAATTCTAACCTGCACCGCTGCCCAGCCGTCTCCTGTACACTGCCAACCCGGTTTCTGCCGATCAGGGTGCGCGCTTTCAGCTCAAGATAGTCTCGAGGCTCCAGCCGCGCCTGCTTTCTAGGTGGAACATGTGCGCCTTAGCCCAAAAGGATCGCCAGGAGCACGGCGATCTTCAATGCGATTTGCCAAGCACGAGAGTGAAGGGGACAACGAAGAGCTCATCGCCTTGGTCGTCGCTGACATGCAAGACCCAGTCACGCCAATCCTCGGGACTGCGCCCATGGATGAGGGATTGCACGACACGTGTCGCATGATCGCGGGCCTCAGCAAGATCGTCCACCACGGCGCCGCGGCGATCGACGAAAACCTTCTTCGTGTTCGAGCAGTGGAAATATAACTGGGTCACGTTCAACCTCCTCAAATGCGACGGTTCGCCACGATATCTCAGCGTTGCTGGTGTCCTCGCCGTCAGCGACTGCTACTGTCGTACTGGTAAGTAGGATCATCGCTAGACCTCCTCCTCACCGTCCGGCACAAACACCGGCTGGCTATGATGCTTGCATGTGCGCCCTGCGGCGCCTCTTCGAAAAGCTCCTGACGCGAAGCAGTCCAGAGTACAGCAGTCCCGACGGTGGCCGAGAGAATCGACGCGGCGAACACGGCGATCTTGGCGGCCGCGAAGTCGGTGGCGGCCAGAAAGGCCTGTCCGGCGATGAAGAGCGACATCGTGAAGCCGATGCCAGCGAGGGCTCCCACCCCGGCCAACTGCCGCCAAGTGTACGCTGTTGGCTTGACGGCCATGCCTGCGCGAACGGCTGCTGCGGCCGCGAGGAAGACGCCGACCGGCTTTCCTATGGCGAGGCCGGCGACGATTGCGGCCATGAGCCAGCCATGCCCAACGAAGGCGCCGGGGTTGATCGTCACGCCCGCATTAGCCAGTGCGAAAAGCGGAAGGACAGCGTAGCTCGACCTCGCGCCGGCGTGCCGTAGAAGCCGGTCGGCGGGCGATTCAATTCTGTCGTAGATCGCGTCGAGCGCGTGCAGTGCCGGCGTGGAGGGGCCGTGCCTGAGCACCTCACCCTCGTGCCGGGCCTCGGAGGCTATTATGATGCTCGCCTGCGTCATCAAGGCTGCCAAGTCGGCGGGCGGCCGCGTCGGAATGAACAGCGCGAGTACCACGCCGGCCAGCGTAGCATGGAGGCCGCTCGCGTAGACGAACGCCCACAACGTGACGCCCAACAGGATGTACGGCGACAGCAGGTAAACCCTCCATCGGCTTAGTAGCGCCAGCGCAACCACCACCGCCGCGGCCGCGGCAAGGTAGGCCGGATGGATCTCGCGTGAGTAGAACACAGCGACGACCGCGATCGCACCGATATCGTCGACGATGGCCGCCGCGGTGAGATAGATGCGCAGCTCCACGGGGACGCGCGGCCCCATCACCGCGATCAAGGCGATCGCGAACGCCGTGTCGGTCGCCATCGGGACGCCCCAACCAAGCAACCACGGCCCCGCAGGGATGACCAGCGCATACAGAACTGCCGGCACGATCATGCCGCCGAGCGCGGACGCAATCGGAAGCGCGGCGGAGCGGCGGCTTGCGAGGTGGCCGACTGTCATCTCGCGCTTCACTTCCAATCCCACGACAAGGAAGAACACCGTCAGCAGGCCGTCGTTGACCCAATGGAGGATGGACATCCGGAAGGCCGCCTCGCCGAAGCTCACGCCGAGCTCCTGGCGCCAGAACGCGTCGAACGCCGGTCCGATCGGAGAGTTCGTCACGACGATCGCCACCACGGTCGCCAGGACCAGCAAAATGCCGGCGGATGGGCCCCAGCTCGCGAAGTCGAGGGCTACCGTGCGGACGCGGTGGCCGAGTGTGCCAAGCATCGCGTCGACGAGAGAACTCTCGTCCCAGGGTCCGTCGTAGCGCCGGCGGTTGATATAGAAGGTCGGCGTGAACCTTACGCCACTTGCGCGGGAGCTTGTGACATCCGCCTCGACCCTCGCTCTCGCGAGGCGCGCGGCGTCGCTGTCGCCGAGCGCGAAGTCGGCGTTCACGCCGAGGTCTTTGGCCACCGCCACGAGGTCATCCTCTGTGAGCTCCATCGACCTCGTCATCAAATTGATGTGCGCGGACCAGAACGCTTCGGGCGTCTGGGCAAGCTCAGCGAGTTCGGCGGCCCGAAACGCAAGAGGGTTGTCCTTGAGCGGATTGTGCCGGAAGGCGTAGCAGACGCGGTCGCCGAGCTGGTCGCGGGCTTGTGCGATGCGCTCGTTGGCAGCCCTGCAATGCGGACACGCGTAGCTGCCGTACTCGACGAGCGTGATCTCGGCATCGGCGGGGCCGAGCACGTGGTCCGTCTCGTGGTCGACCGGACGGTCGAGGCGGCCGGATGGGATCATGAGCTCCATCGTTGAACCGGTCTCCAGGTGTTCGCGCCGGCTACGCCGTCGGCGCAGCCGCCGTTGGGCGGACGACGTGGAATAGCTCCCCGTCGTCGTCGATGATCTCGACGAATCCCCGGACCGCGGCAGAGGAAGGTTCGACGTTCCGCGCGGCGACGATGATCACGGCGCCGCCCGGCATAGCATCGTCCGAGTTTCGGCAGAGGTTCAGTAAAGCGAAGTGCAGTTCTACCGGGTCGGCATTGAAGGCCCATAAGTCAGGGGCGATCTCGGCGCGAACCGTGATGTCCGGACGCAACGCGCGGTCAAGCGTGCCCGCTATCGCTGCGAGGCAAATGCTTGCGACAAACCCGTCGATCGGCGTGGCGCGCGATCGCGCAGCGTCGAGGAGCTGCCGCCGAAGCAACGCGCCTCGCGTGTCGGACCGCGGGCTGGTGTGGCACAAAATCCCCGAGACCTCGCCGTCGGCCCCGGCGAGCGGGATCTCCAGGCACCTGGACGCGACGAGGCCGCTACCGCCATCGCGCACGCCACTCACCCTTGCCCTGAACGCACGCTGCACTCCAAGCGCGACGCCGGCGCCGTCCACGAGCACGACGACATCTTCGGGCAGCGCGCGTTCGACAGAGCCGAGGAATGAAACACCGATTGTGTCTTTGATCTGCATGTCGGACCTCCTGGCCTGTGATCATTCAACGGGACACTGGCTTCTGCCCGTACACGAGGGCGGGCGACGATGGCTCGAAGATTGAGTGCATGACGGTCAAAAGGAAAATCACCTCTCGCCATGGAGTCGATAGCCGACCGTTATCAGAACATCTGAGAGACGCTCGGCGGGCTGCGGCAGGAGTGCGGCCCTTCCCGCTGCGCCGCCTCGCCGGAGCGAACTCCCGGCTACCGCGAACAGATGTTCACGTGCCTCTCCTTCAAGCAGACGCGGATCAGTTGATTCCACAGCAATAACGCTGATGCCGCGAGCGCGGTCGTGAGGCTGACGCGCCGGCGTACACGTCGTCGCAATCAGAACTACGAGTATAGCCATGCCGCAGAAGACTGCAGGACAGCTTGCCCCTGAACTCGCGGTCCCCTGCTGGGTTGAAAGGAACGCCTCTCACTCTGAAGGAGCTTGGCGTACGGCACCGGCTTCACTCTTTCTACAAGCATTGGTGCGGTGGCTGCCGCTCGCATGGATTTCCAACTTTGCAGGCATTGCTTCAAAATCCCCGCACCCCGAATGTCGTACGCGCAACCTCGATCGGTCCAAGGGGGCAACGGGAGCCTCTACAGGTGCGACTGTTGGCGTTCCTCGCCGCGGCGTCACGCGGGCGGCGGCAATAATGATCGTCTATCGACTCTATGGCCGGAGGTGATTTCCCTCTTCGGCGTTGCAAGGTCATTCTCGCTGGGTGGTTTAAAACGAACAGGAGCTACCATGACGATTCAAGTCCGCAGCCTCGCGATTGCGCTCGCAATTGCTGTTCCTATCGCGGTGACCGCCACGGCCGAATCGTCTGCTGCGCCGATCAATGGCACGTCGATCAAGGCAGCGGTACCAGCCGTGACTACGCACGTGCGCTATCACGTGCGGCGAGGTCATCCCTACCCTTCGTACTATCCCACCTATAATTCGTACTGGGGCTATCCCGCCTATAGTTCGTATTGGGGCGATCCGACCTATAATTATGGAGCCTACGGCTACGGACATTACAGCTCAGCTTGCGCGCCCGGACCGCGTGTCGGCGCCTTTGCGACAGCGCCCTGGACCGACGCACCGACGTGTCCGCCGTATCGGTAAAATCCTCTGCGCTCCCGAAGGCTGGCGCGTGCATCTAAGGAAGTCGGCGCCGGCCTCCGGGTGATCCGCGATCAGATCACCACCTTCGACGACATCCAATGGATTGACGATGATATTGGAGCTGTCCGACCTATTACTATCCCGGCTTCTCTTATGGCCGGTGGTGACTACGGCGCGTGGTGTCGCCAAAACTTGGCAGCGTGCGGCTCCCTCAAGCCGCCGCTAACCAGCATGTATTTGAGATGTTTTAGCGTTCCTCGGCCATGCGCACGTCACTCTTGGGGCATTCTCGGCGGATTCGGCAGAAGCTGTCACCCGGTTGATGTCCGCCTATATCAAGGAGAACTATCATGACAAGACGTTCCCTTCTGATTGCAGCGGCGAGCTGCTTTCTTGTCTTTGCACCGGCAGCATACGGGCGTTCGGCGTTCGACGGCTCCTGGGACCTTGTCTTCGTGACGCAAAGAGGAGCCTGCGATTCCATTTTCACCTTTACTGTCGATGTGACCAACGGAATTGTCACGCATCCCAATCTCGTGAGATTCCGAGGTAACGTCACAAAATCCGGCGCGGTTCGCGCCTCGGTGACGGTCCAAGACAAATATGCCACGGGTGCGGGCAAACTACTCGCAACGTCCGGTCGGGGGACTTGGAGCGGCCACTCAGGAACGGCGCGATGCTCAGGTTACTGGACAGCGCAACGCAATTGAGGGACGCGACCGGGTACGACTTTGGCTCGAACTCCGGCGGCGCCAAGCCATCTTACGGAGAGGAGCGTATCGTCGGCGCTTGGAGAGCATAATAGAATGACAGTTCCCAGAATGCTGGTCGGCATTGCATTCCTGCTCGGCTTGCTCTCAACCGGCCCCGACAGGACTACGCGGTTGGAGACGCCTCGGACCATGAGCGCTCCTATCTGGTCGGATGTATCCGCACCCCTCGATACTCATCGGCTGGCTCTGGTGATTGGCAATTCAACCTACCCCGATGCCGACTCTCCTCTTTCCCAAATGACACGAGACGCGGAGGCTTTGACAAATGCTTTTCGCAAAGGCGGTTTTCTGGTCGACACCATTGACAATGCGACGCGCCCCGACATGATCCGCGCGATCGACCATTTCAGGGCGAGAGTACGTTTGGACTCAATTGTGTTGGTCTATTTCGGAGGTTACGGGGTCCAATCTGACGGGCGAAATTATTTAATCCCAGTCGATGCGAAGATCTGGAGTGAAGAAGATGTCCGTCGACAAGGCGTAAGCATCGACCTTCTCCTTTCGCAACTCAAGACTTCCGGAGCACGCGTCAGGCTCGTAGTCATTGATGCCTCACGCCGCAACCCTTATGAGCGACGCTTCAGGACGTACTCACACGGACTTGCCCCCATTCACACGAGTGAGAACGCGCTCATCCTGAGCTCAGCAGCGCCTGACCAGGTCGTCGAAGACGCGAATGAACTACATAGTCAGCTGATGACCGCCCTTCTTGCGCAGATGGATCCCTCGAAGGGGATCGAGGAGGTCTTCAACAACACCCGAAACGCAGTGATGACTGCTACCCAGGGCCAACAGATTCCAGCTGTATCATCTATGCTAACCGAGAGCGTTAATCTTTGGCCGGAACGGAGCGGCGCTCCCGTGTCCTCCGTCGGCTCTGCAGCCAGCGGGCGCCGCGAGTGATCAAACAGATTTCTGCTGACCTCCAAGATCAAAGGTCAAGGCTGACTTCAGATGGAGGGTGCCTCTCGCCATCCCCGCCTTGTTTGGAACCTCCAATGCGTCATGGCGCCGTCCCATATCGATGACCCATCACTGAAGGTCTTTTTCGCGTTTCATGATCGTCTGTTCCTGCAATGTCCTCAGCGACCACGATGTTCGTCACGCCGTGAGCACGGCGGACGACGCGCTGCGCAATGCCAAGCAGATCTATAACTGCCTTGGCTGCAGCGCCGAATGCGGCCGCTGCGCGCGCACCATCCAGACGATCATCGACGAGGCCAAGAGGGAATGTGCACTAGCCTGTCGGGCCGGCTGCCAGCATCGCCGGATCATCGATGACGCGCAGGCTGAGGCCAAATTCGCGCCCACAGCGTCTTAACTTCCCTGGATTGGCTGGATAAGTGCCTCCCGGTTTGTGCCCCGGGGATGCCTGCCTGCTTGTTCTTCCCCAGAATGGTTCTAAGCTAACTAAGGCCAAGATCCGGCCTCAAGCCTTGGAGTTCATCATGCACGGCGACCCCAAAGTCATCGAGTATCTTAACAAGGGATTGCGTCACGAGCTCACTGCCATCAACCAGTATTGGTTGCATTACCGGCTGATGGCCAATTGGGGCATCTCGGACATGGCCAAAGTCTGGCGCAAAGACTCGATCGAGGAGATGCAGCACGCCGACCGCATCACCGACCGGATAATCTTCCTCGAAGGCTTTCCTAACATGCAGATACTCGACCCCTTGCGGATCGGCCAGAACGTCAAGGAAATCGTTGATTGCGACCTTGCCGCCGAGATGAGCGCGCGTGCGCTTTATCAAGAGGCGGCGAAACATTGTCATTCCGTGAAGGACTATGTCACGCGCGACCTGTTCGAGGACCTGATGGTGGACGAGGAACACCACATCGATTTCCTCGAGACGCAGCTTGATTTGATCAACCGGATCGGACTCGAGCTTTACACCCAGAAACATGTCGGCGGGCTCGAGACAGGAGAGCACTGAACTTTCGCTCCGTCCATAGCAGCGGAGAACCGCGGCGGACGTCTTCGCAAATACGGGCCGCTGTAATGATTGGTGCCGCTCACGCTTCCAGACAGTTGTGCTCGATCGTAGGCGAGCGTGACAGCAAGCTTTGCAAGCTACCCTATCGCCGGCGTGTCAACCCGGATTCCAGACATTTTACGCGCCATCTACGAAACGGCGAAGCGGCCGTTGTTGAGCGGATGCGCGCAAACAGCTTCGCTCACTATCGTAGGCACCGCCGAGCCCCCTGCTGCTCAAGGACAACTCCGGCCAGCACGTCGCCGCGACAGCGCGGCATTCCCGGCAGTTATTGATACAATACCTTTACCCGTCTCTGGCGAAAGCTAACGCTAGCAAAACACGCATCCCCAACCGTCCGCCCCTCGCGTGCGGGAGCGAAGCGAAACACCCGAAGACGTGTAAACGGTCCCGCGTCGACATGATGGAAGGCTCCCATGGCCGAAGTACTAGTGCTCTACTACTCTTTCCACGAACACGTCGAGAAGCTCCGACACGAAAATCGCCGCGGCACGCGGGAGGCAGGGCGTCCGCCGACGTGAAGCGCGTGACTGAACTTGCATCTACCGAGGCCGCCAGGTCAGCCAACCATAAGCTCGGCCAGACCGCCCCAGGCGCGGGCATCAACGACCTCGCCGAGTACGACGCAATCGTTGCCGGCAGAGCGCGCTTTGGCAGAGTGTCGTCCCCAATCGCAAGCTTCCTCGGCCGGGCTGGCGGCCAATGGGCGAAGGGAGCCCTCCATGGCAAGGTCGGCGGCGCCTTCGCGTCGTCGGCAACGCGGCACGACGGCCATGAGACGACGCTGTTCACCATCTTCACCAACCTGGTTGGCGCTCGGTACCAGGGATGCGCCATCGCGGAGACTGCCGCGATTCTTCACAGCTAACCGCGATCAGAGCGCGGCAGGCTGGCCGTGTCGGCGTGGCAATCGAGCGGAACGCGTGCTGGCAGCGTGGAAGAGAAGGTGGGAGAGCCTGGAACCATGGAGGCGACCGAACACGACCTGCTCGTCGAACTCAGAAGAGCGCACCGCTCACTTCGGCTTCAGGACATGGATGGAGCCCTCGGCGGTTGCGCGCCTGACGCCGGGGCATAGGATAGCGGACGCGGTCGCCACCGTCATGGGATCGTGGAGCTTCATCATCGTCCAGAGCGCGATCTTGTTTGTCTGGATAACGGCCAACCTGGTGGGCACGATCAGGGGCGGGGACCCTTACCCGTTCATTTTTCTCAATCTCGCTCTTTCGTTCCAGTCGGCCTACGCCGCGCCAGTCATTAGGATGAGCCAGAACCGGCAACAAGACATTGATCGCAGGGCTGCGGAGAATGACTACCGGATCAACGTAAAGGCGGAGCTTGAGATAGAGTTGCTGCATCAGAAGATCGACCAACTGCGCGAGCGCGAAATCCTCAAGCTAACGGAGGCCGTCAGGATGCTGACCGAGCTGCTGGAGCAGTCGGCGTCGGGTGCACGCAAGTCCGATACAGAAAGCGGACGGCCGTCATAACGTAGGATTATCGACTTCATGGCATGACGTTATTTTCCATACGCCGCGCGGAATAGCATCTTTGACGGTGCCTTGCTCATCCGGCGCAGAACCGCTCAAGCATGTTGCGCGGGACGACACTCCTTTCACCCGCCGACGAAGGAATGATAGTTCTGATCCGGATTGGCGGCCTGCGAAACCGCGAGCGACCATGGCGGCACGTCGGCGTCGGGCCGGCGGCAAGCTATTACGACGACCTGAGCAAGCTTCCGATCCTGAACATCGACCCGGATCAGTACCGCATGGACATTTCCATCACTGAAATGCGCAAAAGGAAGGCCAGCGCCTGGTTTGAGTCCCTGCGCGACGACATTTGCGCGGCGTTCGAGCGGCTGGAGGACGAGGCGCCCGCCTCGCTTTACCCCGGTAGCGCTGGCCGCTTTGTGCGCACGCCCTGGCAGCGCACCGACCATGCCGGGGCCGCCGGTGGCGGCGGGGTGATGTCGATGATGCGCGGAAGGCTGTTCGAGAAGGTCGGAGTGCATTGTTCGACGGTGCATGGCGCGCTCTCGCCTGAATTCCGCGCGCAGATAGAGGGCACGGCCGAAGACCCGCGCTTCTGGATCTCCGGTAGTTCGCTGATCGCACACATGCGCAGTCCGCATGTGCCAGCGGTGCATATGAACACCCGCTTCGTCGTCACGACAAAATCCTGGTTCGGCGGCGGCTCTGATCTGACGCCGGTGCTGGATCGCCGCCGCACCCAGGTCGATCCGGATACGATCGCCTTTCACGCGGCAATGAAATCGGCCTGCGACGCGCACGCGGAGGTTGCGCCCTACGACTACTACAAGAAATGGTGCGACGACTATTTCTGCCTGCCGCACCGGAAGGAAGCACGCGGCATCGGCGGCATCTTCTACGACCATCACGATTCCGGCGATTGGGACGCCGACTTCGCCTTCACGCAGGACGTCGGCCGTGCGTTCCTGAAGATCTATCCCGAACTTGTCCGGCGCAACCTTGCGACCCCTTGGACGGCGGCGGACCGGGAGGAGCAACTGATCCGGCGCGGGCGCTATGTCGAGTTCAATCTACTGCATGACCGCGGCACACTGTTCGGGCTAAAAACCGGCGGCAATATCGATTCGATTCTATCGTCGATGCCGCCCGAGGTGAAATGGCCCTGAACCCGATGACCAGACTGCCGCACGCGACACTGATCGATCTGGATGACGCCGAGATGGCATAGGGTCGCAATCGAATTTGCGCCCGGGTTGGCACCGTTTTCGCCGCGAGAGGTCGCGACCGCAATTCTCGCGTTTGCGCGAAACTTTTGGTCGACGGCCGAGTCTGTGTGGCGGCCAAGGTTGGCGAGGCGCGCGTCTCTCCGTCAAAGGCGGCTTCGCCGCGCTCGCGGCAAGCGGCCACGCCGCACTGTCCGACGATCTCGTGATTGTGCACGGCGATGACGATACGGCTGCTGGCGTGAAGGCGGAAATTCGCGCTTTCCCACGTCGCCGTAGCCGCGTTGTACCACCATGGCGGGGATGGCGGCCGCGACTCCTTCGAGCGCTCCATCAGGCTCGAAGGAAACCTTGGCGACGAGGACCGCGCCCAAATGCAGGCCGCGAACACGTGCCCGTCGGGCCGACGCTCTTCCTCAACCGACATCCGCACGAACGATAACGTCGGCGTCGGGCCCCCGGCAAGCTATGCGATGACCTGAGCGAGCTTCCGATCCCGAACATCGAGCCCGACTAGTGAGCCGCGAGATAGTCCGCGAGCGCCAAGGCGTTGTTGCGCTCGGTGTCGTGCGCGCCGAAGAGCAGCGTGACTTTGCGCGCCGATACAAGATCCGTCAGGTGATCGACCGCGGTGTGATTGGAGCGGAGCTCCTCGAAGTATCGTTTCTGAAACTCAGGCCAGCGGTTCGGCAAATGGCCAAACCAGGTCCTGAGGCCTGCGCTCGGTGCGATGTCCTTCAGCCACACATCGACGCTGGCTTGCTCCTTCGTGAGCCCGCGTGGCCAGATGCGGTCGACAAGCACCCTCGTGCCGTCCGAGGCCTGGGGCGGCTCGTAGACGCGCTTGACACCAAGCCGCGGGGACCGTCGATTCATTGGATTCTCCAGCCGGCCCCTCACCAAAGAAAGGAGGGGACCTTGCTTTAGCGTGCCTTCGCGGGACTGACCTCGGGAAAATCGATCGGGGTCTGCACCGCATTGTTCATGAAGTTGGTCAATAGGAACTGGGCAGTCAACGCGATCATCTCGACGATGTTTGCGTCTGTCCACCCCGCATCCCTGACCGCCGCAAACTGGGCGTCGGAAACATTGCCGCGCGTCTCGATGAGCGCTTTCGCGAAGGCGACTGCAGCCTGGCGCTTGGGATCGCTCGAGCGGCCCTCTCTGTTCAGCTCGATTTCGTCCACTGAGACTTTTGCCAGGTTGACCGCGGTGAAGCTGTGCGCGGCCAGGCAGTAGTCGCAACCGTCCGCCTCCGACACCGCCAGCGCGATCCCGTCTCTCGTTTTGAGGTCCAGCGTCTTCGCAAGCGATCCCATTAGGGTGGCCCAGCCTGAGATCGCGTTCGGGCTGATCGACATGAGGCGATGCAGGTTGGGCACGAAGCCCAGCATCTTATCGACGTTGTCGAGAATCGGCTTGGACTCCGCTGGAGCGTCCTCGCGCTTTGGAATGGCAATACGGGGCACTTGATCCTCCTGCTGCTGCAGTTCGCAAATGTTTAGAGGGTCCGTGACGATGCAGGCCGTCACTGACGCCGATCATCTCAGCCAATGGTGGCCACTGGCCTGCCGCGAAGACTAGGGCGCTTCGCGCCGCGGCGATCATGTTTCTTGATCATGCAATCGATAACAGCAGGTCATCGTTTGAGTACCGACCGGCGCACCGAGGTCTCGTGTCCCGCACTTCGTCCCCAACTGCGCCCGACTTGCCCCGCTGACCGACGGGGTGACTGCGGCTCTGGCGCCCTCATCTCGCTTTCCAGATCTAAGATGCGCTACCTGTGCGGCTCGAACACTTGCTCCATCTCGGGCTCGGCGAAGCGCTGCGTGAAGTGCTGCGGGCAATTCAAGCCGGAGCAAGACAGCGCGCTCGACCTTGGCTTTGTAGCCGGGCGACGCGAGGCGCTGCGCCAGATTGGCGTCGTCCTTCAAGGCACTCAATTCTGCGACCGCGAAGAGCCTGATGATGGACTAACCGAACCGCCGGCGTCTCGGCCCCGGCAGATTGAAACCCCTCCAGCATCGATCCTCATGACATCGTTCCAAGAACAAAAGAGGAGCACGCACGAGGCGGGGCACAAGAAAGCGGTGTTCCACCGCATGCCGCACGCAAAGGTCTGAGCCGACATCGAGAGGAAAAGGCCTCCGCGTGGAAGCTGGATCAATTACACGCGATGACGGTGGTCGCCGACCCGGGCGATCTTGGCGCGGTCGCGCGTCTCAAGCCGGTCGACTGCACGACGAATCCCATGATCGCCTGAAAGCTGTCGACACTTCCGAGTACAGGGATGTTGTGGACGAAGCATTGGCATGGGGAGAGGGCAGAGCGGCGACGCTACACGCGTCGCTGCCGCGACTTCCAATCGAATCGCAGTCTCCGTTGGAGTCGAGCTGTTGCCGCTTGCGCCAGGTTACTGACCGAGGTGGACGGCGACCTGTCCTTCAACGTCGCAGCATCGGTCGCCAGGACCCACCAGTTCATCGACGCTCACAAACAGTGAGGCGTCGGGCCCGAGCGTGCTCATCAAACTTGCCTCGACCGGGAGGGAAGCGTCGGCGGCTCAGAGACCGATTGCGCCCCCCCCCCGCATGAACAGGGGAAGCGCAGTTATGCGGCCAGGAATTATTCATTGGTGAAGCCCACGACCGGACAATTCACCAGATTCCCCGTCGTCTTCACCGCCCCCCCCGCGGGGCTCACCAGTAAGCCTGAGGCACTTTTGGCTTCGAGATCGTCGCCGTCAGTGATCAGTTTCCGTTGATCCTTCGAGATAGCGTCCTTGGTCCACTCGGCCAGACGCACGTCCCACATCGGAGAGTATCCCGCGCTGATCTCCGTGAAGTGCGCGAGGACGTCGAGCGAGGGCCCCTCTCCGTTGAGAGCGCTGTCGAGCCCCTGCCGATTCGGATCTTTCGCGCCCATTTTGCCGTTCACAATCGTATAGATCACCTCAGTCGCGCCACTCTGAAGAATATCGCTTTCCGCCGGCGCAAAGGTGGAGGACTCGAGGGTCGCCGTCTCCTCGGAATTTGCGTCAAAACTAAGATAACGTAGGTGTCTGCCGTTCGCGAAGCCAAACCGGAGCTTCAAGTCAACGGTGCCCTTATCAGGACAGATGCTCGCCACGGAGTCCGTCACGACCGAGTAATCGGGACTACCGTTGCAAAACGAGATTTTCTCGGGTCCGACATTGAACGCGATGACCGGAGCATTAAAGACAATGTCCTTATTGTTAGTCACCCGAACCAAAGGGCTGTAGTGCGCATCCCCGACAGACCCGGCTCGGGCCGTTTTAGGAGGAAAAAAATTGGGCGCCTCGCCAGCCACTAACGTCTGGGGCGGTGAGAAATCGATCCGGCCCGATTTGAACGTGAAGTTACTCGAGTCGTCCATTTCCGCAACCCTTGTGCTCGTCAGGTCTTGGGCCTTAGCGAGACTCGGCGCCCATGTGAGCCCCATCTTTTTCGAAGTGGCAAAATCACTTACGTCGGTGAGCACGAACCAAACAGTTTCTCCCGAAGAAAGACGCCCGCGATGGAGCGGCAGCGTCACCACCTCTCGTACGAGGTCCACTTGGCCCGACGTAAGGAATTGCTTTGTGATCTTTTTTTCGGCAGCCGGATTGGCCGCTAGACTCCCTTGAGGTGCCGAAAACGACGCCCCAAGGATTATCATCGATCCACAAATACATCTGCTGAACGTTTTGCTAGGCTTCATGACCCTACCTTTTCTCCGCATCTGACCTGGTTTCACCCATGCAACATTCAAGCCTGGGTTGCCTACAGTCGTCATTTCTTCAAACCGGGATAGCCTTGCACATAGATCCAATCAGTCGCCTTGGCAGGGATGTGGCAGCCTAGGCAATCCGAGCGAAAGTTCGTTGAGGTCGTTTTCACCGGGTCACGCGCGTCGAACCAAGACCAACCCCAACCATTGCCCCACAACTTATTATCGGGGTGGCTGTTCTTGCTGTCCTTCACCATCATGAACCAGCCTTTGAGAGTGTCTTGATGGCTGACCGTCCCAGTCGTCATCTCCGAAGTGGCCGTGCCGTAAACCTCCTTCACCAGGATCGAACCTTCGGGGAATTTGCCCATCGCGCGATAGGCCGCCGCAGTTCCGGGCGAAGCGTAGACGACGTGAAGCTCCTTAGCACCGTTGTCACCTGCGACAGACCAGCTCCCAAGGAATTCGTAGGTGGTTCGGTAGTCCTTCGGGATATGCATGTTGCCTGCCGCATCAACGAGTTGGTCCTGCGCTGGGGCGGGCTGGCTATTTACGGGCTGCGAAACAAGGCACCCGACGGTCACGACGATGAAGGACGCGGACGCCACGGCTGTACTTCTGAGGAATTTCATCACGATTCCTCCTACTGTTTTACAGTCTGGCCGGCCGGCACAGGCACCTTGTCGAGCAACGCGTAGAACTGCGTCCATACGTCATCCCGTTTCGCACTTGCAATGTGGCAGTAGGCGCATTCCTCGATCGGCCGGACTTTGGCGCTGGCCGCCTTGGGTTCAAAGTGGTTGAAGTTGTAATAGCCCCAGCCATCGGTAGCCTTATATCTCACGGTGTCCTTGACAGTCACATCCGCCCCGTTGAAGGCGCCCGGGAAGAATCCCTTCCCCGAAGGTGCGGTTCTTGAGCCGTCCGGATGAGTGGCGGGCTGCATGAGCTGCAGTTCTTTCACGAAGATTGTTCCTTCCGGGAAGACGCCCGTATTCTTGTAGATCTCGTAAGAACCAGGCTCGATATATACGTTGTGAAATTCAGGGAAGTTTGCTTGAGGCGGATTCAAAAAATTAGGCGTCAGTGGCGAACCGACATAAACCCATTCGTGAAAGTTCTTTGGCAGAATGAGGTCGCCATCTTTCGTGTATTCAGGAAGATAGCGGCCGGTGGCGTGCCAATCGTCGGGCGGTGGAAGCTGTGGTTGCTGTGCGAAGACTGCGGTTGCCATAGCGCCAACGCCGAGGATGGCGGTAAGTGCTAATACTGTGCGTCTCATGATCTCTCTCCTCTGACCACTGTATGTCACCGAATGATGCGCAGGTGGTCTCGTTAACTACGCAGATCAGATTAAGCGTGGGTCCCTAGATGCGGAAGCAACAAAGGGGCATGCAATTGATACCCGTCGGGAATAACGTTCTCTCGAACTATCGATGTTTGGTCATAGGAAGGTTCTGGCCCCTCGCAACTATGCCCATTGACTAGGGATTGGCGGCGTCAGTTTTCCGGCCGCCGTCGTCACGGGTAGGCAACACCAATGTCGAAAGCCGCTCTCCGATCGACACTGCCTCGTGCGTGGCTTCAATAGCTGCTTCCCTTGCTGCCTTAAATGCTTCGCTTCTGTAACGACCCTCGATCTGTCATCCCTTTTTTGCGTTGTCCACTCATCGGGTATCGCTTCTGTGCGGGATCGGCGCAAAGCCGCCACCCGTTGGGATTGGAAGAGTATGAAGCTGGCCAATCTAATCCGCACGATCGTCATGTCACCGCGAAGCGTACGGCCTAGTGCGATCCATCGTCCCGGCGAAGGCACTTCGCTTCGAGAGGGCCTGATGTCGTGCCCTGCCCGAACTGTTGCACGCCCCCTGTCAAACTGCGTTGAAGAGGACTCCCTCGCAAGCTTGCGATGCATGATCATCTTCAGTCGGCGGGCGAGCCCCACCTTGGCCCTTTGTGCCGGCGCGGCTGCAGCTCTTCAGTTGTGAGCAGCCCTTGGACGGCTTGGACAGTATGATATGGGCGGCATCGTAGAGTGCCGTGCGCAACGAACCGTCGCCAATCTTACTGATCCGGCCCGTGTAGTCGATCTCGCCGGACCGATGCCTCTTCGGCCTCCAGGACAATCTCGCAACCGCGATGGCGTTTGCATCTAGGCGCCTTGCCACAATGCCAGCCTTCGAAGCCGAGGCCGTGACACAGAAGGATTCGCTCGAAACGATTTTTGAAGCGACCCACTTCGCAGCGACGGCCCGCTAAGGCTCGATCTTTCAATCTCAGGCCGCGGTTCACCTTCGCGCCTCAGGATCTGGTTATCCTCTTCGGTAGCATCGCCGAGAACATTCGCTTTGTTCGGCGGCAGGCCGCGCTCGAACAGGTACGCAGGCCGCGACCAAAGCGGCGGCTGATTGCTTCACAGCGCGCCGCCGCCAGAAAATACGACGCATTGGTCGGCGAGCGCGGAGCGACCTCTCAGTCGGCCAACGCCAGCGCCTCGCTATGCGCGCGCGATCGTGAAGAAGGCACTGGCGCTGATGTTTGGTAGAGCGACTTCCGCGCTCGACGCCGAGAGCGGACGACTGGGCTGTCGTCGCTCGATCGCATGGCGGACCGACACACCACCATCGTGATTGCTCATCGGCTCGCCACCGCGCAAAAAGTCGGACCGTATCGTTACATGGAAAACAGCCGTAGCGTCGACAGGTTTGCATTCGGACCTCACGCAAGGCACCTCTATGCCCGGTTAGCAGCCCTGCAATTCAGCCAGCGTCATGGAGAGGACGGCAAAGCCGCCTCGCGGATAGTTGCATCGGAACGGGGCTTGGTTTGCGGAAAGGGACCCAGACGCAGACAAATTTTACCTCAGGCGGCGCCCGACCATAACCGGGGGTCATGCAAATTATAGCTAAGACGAGTGCGAAGTTCTCTGCATGATGAGCTACGGTCGAGCGACGGTCAGGAGAGATTGAGATGGACGCGCAAGCAAGGCATCCGGGGCTCGGAAGCGTCGGTAATAGACATTTGTGTGTGGATGTAGTGCCGGGACAAGGTGCGTTGACATCGCCCAACCGGACGTTCGCTACGGACGATAACAATTGTAGGGCTGAAGCATACGAACGTCATTTCCAAGACTCTCTTGAGCGCCTGCACGGGGAACAGCGTTATCGCGTCTTCGCCGACATCGAGCGCATCTCCGGCAGCTTCCCAGCCGCAAAATGGCGCCGGTCTGACGGAACCGTTACGGAGATCACGGTTTGGTGCTCGAATGACTATCTCGGCATGGGACAGCATCCGGAGGTCGTGAGCGCTCTGACCGCAACGGCTCACCGCTGCGGCGCAGGAGCGGGTGGAACGCGCAACATCGCCGGAAATAATTCGCCCTTGGTTGATTTAGAGGGTGAGCTTGCTGATCTGCATGGCAAGGAAGCGAGCCTAGTCTTCACCTCCGGCTACGTATCGAACCAGGCCAGCATCTCGACGATCGGTAAGCTGATCCCGGACTGCGTGATCTTGTCTGATGCATTCAACCACAATTCGATTATCGAAGGCATCCGTCAATCAAGTTGCGCAAAGCGGATTTTCCGCCACAACGACCTCGGTCACCTTGAGGCGCTGCTGCGCGAGGCAGGAGACCGCCCCAAGCTTGTCGTGTTCGAGTCCGTGTACTCGATGGATGGCGATGTGGCGCCGATCGGCGCCATTTGCGACCTTGCGGACCGGTATGGCGCGATGACCTACCTCGATGAGGTTCACGCTGTGGGCCTCTACGGCGCTCACGGGGGCGGGATCAGCGAGCGTGATGGCGTGATGCACCGCGTGACCGTGATCGAGGGTACCCTCGCCAAGGGATTCGGCTGCATTGGCGGCTATATCTCGGCGTCGCGATCGATCTGCGACGCGGTGCGCAGCTTCGCGCCCGGATTCATCTTCACGACGGCACTCCCTCCACCAATTGCCGCCGCAGCCCGTGCGTCCGTTCGTTACCTGAAGCACTCGTCTGCCGAGCGCGAAGCACACCAACGGCAAGCCGCTGCAACGAAACAGGCGCTCCAAGCCGCCGGGCTTCCCGTCCTCCCGACCGAAACCCACATCGTGCCTGTGATTGTCGGCGATGCGGAATTGTGTAAGGCGGCCGCCGATCACCTTCTAGAGCGCCACGCCATCTATATCCAGCCGATCAACTATCCGACCGTTCCCCGCGGGACAGAGCGTCTTCGCATCACGCCGTCGCCATATCACGGGGATACCCACATAGCGGAACTCGCTGCTGCGCTCGCTGAGACCTGGGACACCCTCTCTCTTGCCTGAGAGCCGTGCTTGGGCCCCTTCGCAACCGCCTCCGCCGGATTGTGCATCGAAAGGCGCCTCGGCTACCCGGCGGGCGCAGACCAAGCCGGCAAGGCGTCGCGTGTCCCAGGTTGCGGCCGAGGCAGCCAAGTTGGGACGATGGACCATCCAACGAAGGTCGTTTGAGGGCATACCCGCCGCCCTTTTCGACACGCCTTCGGATAAAAGATGTGATGCGCCCCAATCCAGTTCTTCTATCACGCGGCTAGTTTGCATGGGTCATCGCATGGCACATCTTGCTGACGACGATCACAATCGGGCTCGCATCCTTCAAGTAGGCAATCCCGAAGAACTGAACTGCCTCATCCTCTTGGGCGGTTCTGCCCAACGGCGCCGCCTTTCGCTCGAACAGGCTGATCCAGAATCGTTCATTTCGATAAGCACTCCAACCGGGCGTTCGAAAACGATCCGAACGAGACAATGGGCAACCGAAAATGAAAATGGATATCACGCAGCGGTGCCATCTCCTGATCGAGGATCTTTCCGTCGCGCGCGGCGAGCGCGTGGTGTTCGGCGGGGTATCTTTGCGAGTGGGCTCGGGCGAAATCGCCGAAGTGACGGGTCCCAATGGCGTGGGCAAATCCACACTTTTGCGTGCGATCGCCGGTTTCTTGCCGCTTGGATCCGGCCGCATATCATGGGTGGAGTCCGAAGCCACGGATACGGCGCTCCTGGCAGAGCGCCTCCACTACGTGGGCCATCTCGACGGGCTGAAATCGGCGTTGACAGCCCGCGAAAACCTCGACATCGGCCGGGGACTTTTAGGGCGAGGTCGGCTAACCCCGTTAGAGGCGCTGGGCCGTATGGAGTTAGCCCACGTTCTCGATCTGCCTGTCGGCTATCTCTCCGCGGGACAGCGCCGCCGCGTCGCATTGGCCCGGCTCCTGATTACCGATCGCCCTCTTTGGCTGCTCGACGAGCCGCTAACCGCACTCGACCGGCATGCACGCGCCTTGCTGAAGGCTGTTGCCGCCGACCATCTCGCAAGCGGAGGATTGATGCTCGCCGCAACCCACGAACAACTCGGTCTACCCGGGACAATCCAAGTCAGGCTCGAAGCGAGGTGAAGGTCGCCTCGTTGGGGTCCGGCCCGCACCTCCGTAGCCGCCTGTCTCAAAGTCGGAAGAGAAGAGATCACGCCGCTCTTTCGATTTCCCAGGAGCTGTCGCGACGCGATGGCGACGCTGGATGGGGGCCATGACCCGTATTCTCCTCCTCGTTTTTCTTCGCGACCTCATGCTGGCGCGCCGCATCGGTGGAGGCGGGGTTCTCGGCCTGGTCTTCTTCCTCAGTCTCGTGACGGTCGTACCTTTCGCGATCGGACCTGACCTACACTTGCTGTCGCGCATCGGTCCAGCCATTCTCTGGATAGCGGCGCTCCTCGCGACTCTATTGGGCCTTGACCGTCTGTTCCAGGCGGATCACGAGGACGGTTCGTTGGACCAGATGTTGCTGTCGCCGGCGCCCCTAGAACTCATTGTTCTGTTTAAGTGCGTGGCCCACTGGTCTGTCACGGGGCTGCCGCTCGCTTTGCTCTCGCCTTTGTTTGGCCTGATGTTGGACTTGGACGGCCAGGCGCTCTGGGCCGTGCCAGCGACGTTGTTGGTTGGTACGCCGACTTTCACCTTTCTGGGAGCAATCGGTGCAGCCCTTACCGTCACGCTGCGGCGCGGCGGTCTTTTGCTGTCGATCCTCGTCGTGCCACTGGCCGTACCGGTGCTGATCTTCGGTGTCTCCGCGGCGCAGAGTGGCACAGTGCCCTTTCTGACGCCCTTCTTGATCCTCTGCGCACTCGGACTCGCATCCGTCGCCCTCGCCCCAATCGCCGCAGCCGCAGCACTTCGCGGCGCGGGAGAATGACGAGCGATGCAGAGGAAAGAGTTTGTTTTCGGGGGGCGCCGCCGTGGAACGACTCCGCACGCCTCCGAAGCTAAGACCGCTTGACCATCAGGAAATGCCTATAGCGGAGTATCGGCGTCTAACACAGCCGCGAGCCGATCCCGATCGGCTTGGCTTAAGGGCGCCGCCGGCGTGGACTGCGGGCGGCGCAAACCGAACAGGAGAGCGATCCCGCCCGCTGCGAGCATCAAAGGCGGCATTCCCCAGAGGAAGGCGGTATCCAAATCGAGCGGTGGTTTCAGCAGGATAAAATTCCCGTAACGCTTCACCAGAAAGGCGCGGACATGCTCGTCGCTCTCGCCGAGATTAAGGCGTTCGCGCACTAGCAGTCGGAGATCCCGCGCGAGCTCTGCGTTCGAATCGTCAATCGACTGATTTTGGCAGACTAGGCAGCGCAGCCCGGCGGAAATAGCGCGCGCGCGCGCCTCAAGTTTCGGGTCGGGCAGGACCTCGTCTGGCTGTACCGCCCTTGCCAAGCTGGGCGCGAAGCCTGCGAGTACGATCGAAAGCAGGAGAATGCGACGAAGCGAAGTCATTCGGCGGGCTCCGGCGCTGCGGGGTTGGCGATGGCGCGGACGCGAGCCGCGCGGCGCGTGAAGCCGATTCTGAAGCGTCTATCGGACAACGACACGATCCCCCCGAACGCCATAATGACGGCGCCGATCCAGATGGCTGTCACAAGCGGCTTCCAGAACATGCGCGCGTCGATCGAACCATCCGCGTGCTGGTCCCCGACCGAAATGTAGATCTGGCCAAAACCCAGCGTCACGATGCCTGCCTCGGTGACGGTGGTCTCTCGCGCGGGAAAGCTGCGTTTGGCGGGCTCGACGGTGGCCACGGCGGCGCCGCCCCGGCTGATGACCGTATAGGCTAGGACTTCGGAATAGTTCGGCCCCTGTCGCGATCGAAGATTCTCGATGGTGGCTTGATAGGGGCCGAGATCGATCCCCTGGCCTAGCTTGACGGTCGCGATCCGCTCCACGCCCCAACCGGTCGCCGCCAAGCCCATGAGTGTCACGCCAAAGCCGGCGTGAACGATCGCCGCCCCCCCAGGCGGAGCGCGGTAGCCCGACCGCGCGGGCTAGCATCACTCGAGCGGGCTGCCCACGTGTCCAGATACGCGCCGCCACATCGGCGAACGAACCGACGATGAGGTAGACGGCGAGACCGAGACAGACCGCTGCGAGGACAGGGCCGCCTTGGATGATAGCAACGAGCACAAGGGCGACCACAAGGCCGGCCAAGGCCGCGACCGTCACCCGTTGCGCCGCACCGAGCAGATCGCCACGCTTCCAGGCGAGCGACTGACCGAGCGGTATCAGGAGAACGATCAGCGCCACTAGCGGACCGAGCGTCAAATTAAAAAATGGTGCGCCGACCGAGATCTTGTCCCCGGTCAGAGCCTCAAGCGCGAGCGGATAGAGCGTGCCGGTCAGGACCGTAGCGCAGCAGGTGGTGAGCAGCAGGTTGTTGACGGCGAGCGCGCTCTCGCGTGACACAGGAGCGAACAGACTACGCTGGCTCAGGGAAGGCGCTCGCCAGGCATAAAGCGCGAGGGAACCGCCGATGAACACAGTCAGGATGACCAGGATGAAGACGCCGCGCGCCGGGTCGCTGGCGAAGGAATGAACGGAGGTCAGCACCCCTGAGCGCACGAGGAATGTGCCGAGCAGCGATAGCGAGAATGTAAGTATCGCCAGGAACAGCGTCCAGATCTTGAGGGCTTCGCGCTTCTCCATGACGGCAGCCGAATGCAGGAGCGCTGTACCCGCAAGCCAGGGCATGAGCGACGCGTTCTCGACTGGATCCCAGAACCAGAACCCGCCCCAGCCTAAGGTATAGTAGGCCCAGTACGAGCCCATGGCGATGCCAAGCGTCAGAAAGATCCAGGCAATCAGTACCCAAGGCCGAACGTAGCGAGCCCAAGCGGCGTCTAGTCGGCCGCTGACCAGCGCCGCCACCGCGAACGAGAACACGATCGAGAAACCGACATAACCGAGGTAGAGGAGCGGCGGGTGTATCGCGAGGCCCAGGTCTTGAAGCAGCGGATTGAGGTCCTGGCCTTCAAAAGGCGCCGGAAACCGTCGTAGGAAGGGATCGGAGGTGAACAGGATGAAGCAGAGGAACGCAAGGGAGATCCAGCCTTGGACTGCTAGCGTATTGGCTCGCAATTCGTTCGCCATGCCGCGCCCGAGAATCGCCACTGTCGCTCCGAAGGCCGCGAGGATCAGAACCCAAAGCAGCATGGATCCCTCATGATTGCCCCAGACGCCCGCGATTTTGTATACAAGTGGTTTGGTGGTGAGCGAGTTCTCGGCGACTGTCACGAGACTGAAGTCGGACACCACATGGGCGTAAGTCAGTGCCGCGAAGGCATAGCCCAACAAAAGGAACTGGGTGATTGCGGCCGGGACCGCAATGGAAGCGATTCCAGAATCACCACTGCGGGTCCCCCAGAGCGGCAGAACTGACTGAAGCAGCGCGACTGCGAGAGCCAGAGCGAGCGCGTAATGTCCGGTTTCGACGATCATCCCTTTGGTCCCATCGGCAGCGATGTTTCGTGGAGCGCGGCGCTATTCCGCTCGCGCGGATCTTTCGTTGCGCCAAGCGCCTTGTTGCTTGAGTTTGTCGGCTACGTCCTTGGGCATGTATCGCTCGTCGTGTTTGGCGAGCACGGTATCGGCGTGAAAAAGACCCGGTCCCTCCACCGTGCCCTCGGCCACGACGCCTTGTCCTTCGCGGAAGAGATCCGGCAGCAATCCAGTGTAGCTGACCTTGACGTCGTGCTTCAGGTCGGTCACCGCGAAGACGACAGTCGGCGATCCATCGCGGGTAAGTGAGCCACGTTTCACCAGGCCGCCGATACGCAGATGTGTTCCTCGCGGCGGCGCCCTTTCGGCCATCTCGGTCGGCCCGTAGAAGAAGACAATACTGTCGCGCAACGCAAACAGGATGAGCCCTATCGCGATGGCCAAAGTGAAGCCTGCTGCGTTGATGATAGCGAGCCGCCCGCCTTTTCTGGTCAAGGTCTATCCCTTCAAACCGAGCTGCCTGACGAGTTCGTCGATGCGTGCCGGCGCTTGCGCATCGCCTGCTAACTGGGCACGTGCGCTTGCGACGGCCGCCTCGGCCTTTTGGCGTTCACCCAATACGGCGTAAGACTTAATCAGTTGCAGCCATCCCTGAAGGTCATGGCCGTTCTTCGAGAGCTTCTCGGCGAGCCCTTCTACCATCCCGCGGATCGCGTCGCTCCGCTGCTCTGGAGGAAGCGCTGCGATGTCAGACCGGGTTTGGCCGGCGTGGATGTCAGGAACGGCGGCAGCGAGGGTGACGTCCCCACCCCTGCGCCTCGAGGCGATCGGCATGTCAGGCTGGCTGGGAGCGCCGACCATGAGGTACGACGCGAGCCCGACGAGTGGCAGCACTAGGACGATCGCCAAGGCTGCAACAGTGCGTCTCGGCTGCCAGCGCCACGACAAACGCGGCCGACCCTCCGACGCCGAGTTGAGCGACGCGAGCAGCCGACGCCCGATCTCGGCACGCGTCGCCACGGCATCCTCGGGTGCTACCAGTCCACAGCGGACGTCATCATCCGCCTCGGCCAGAAGGCCTCGATAGAAGGTGACATCGGAATCGTGAGCACCAAGGCCCTCGCACCGCTCAGAGAGCGACCGGGCCAGCGCCAGCACGACCGCGGACGTCATCATTGCAAAGACCGCCCAGAGCATGTTTCAAGGCCTCCGTTCGTTTTTGCCACTGCGTAACGCACCACGTCGTCGGCCATTCGCCGCCCTTGACAATCGGACTGCTTCTGAGTGTTCCGCTTCCATGGTCTGATCGCTCACTCCTGAATTATTTAAGTGGATGGAATTCCATGCCGCCGAGGCAAGAAAATGCCTTCTTGCATCCGTCGCGCGGGGATGGGGAGCTTGCAAGGCAGTCGTCATGGACGCTCTGCCTCGGCAATTGCGGCCATCAAAGCAGGTCGACTTGCTTCCGAGATGCCACCAACCAGCTTGTAGGCGATTGTGCCATCGCCCTTGATCACATAGGTCTCGGGGACGCCATAGACGCCGAAATCGATCCCCGTTCGGCCGGACCGGTCAGTGCCAACCTGTGCGAAGGGGTTCCGGTTGGCGGTGAGATAGGCTAGCGCGTTTCTGGGATCGTCCTTGTAAACGATGCCAGTAAGCTTCACCCCCCTGTCGCTGCAGCGTCCGGTCGCTCGCCAACGCCATCAGAGCCCCTTGTTCTTCCCGGCACTCAACACACCATGACGCGAACACGTTCACGATGGTCACGTGCCCCCTCCGCAGATCGGCGCTCGACAAGCCAGGTGGACCGGACGTCGAAAGCCCATCGAGGGGCTCCAGCGCAAACTGCGGTGCTGGCTTGCCGATCAGAGCCGAGGGCACGAGCGATGGGTCTCCGGAGCCGAGCCGCACCAGGAGTAATGCCGCAATTCCGAAGAAGACCAGAAGCGGGATAATCACTCGCAGGCGCGCCAGTGCGCGTCGAGGGGCCGCGACGCTCGCTGGGAGGTGAATCGAGGCTGGCATTTTGCTCATACGCATCCGCGCCGATCCGAGTGTTCAGGTAGCAGACGACGCAAGGTACGGAGCTGAGCGCGATGGTCGATGAGGACCGCCGCGATCATTCCGGTCAGAACCGCGCCCGTCACCAGAAACGCCGCCATGATGACTCCCCCATGCTGCACCATGATCTGCTCAGGACGCCGCTTCGGCAGGCGGCATGCGAGCCATCGCGGGTTCGCCCACGGCCGCCAGCGTGATTGCAAGCCGCCGGGCTCGGCGTCGCATGATCTCATTACGGACCGCCATTACGTGGAGGGTTGCGAACAAAAGCGTGTACGCGAGCGCCATAACGATTAGCGGCCACAACATCGAGCCAGCGATCGCCGAGCCTTCCATCCGGAACACCGAAGCCGGCTGGTGGAGAGTGTTCCACCAATCAACCGAGAACTTCACGATCGGAATGTTAATGAAGCCCACCAAGGTCATGATCGAGACTGCTCGTGCCGCCCTACTCGGGTCCTCGATCGTTTGCCAGAGCGCGATCAGACCGAGATAGATGAGAAACAGAACCAACACAGAGGTGAGACGAGCGTCCCAGACCCAGTATGTGCCCCACATCGGTTTGCCCCAGAGGGCGCCCGTGACGAGGCAGATGAAGGTGAAAGCTGCGCCAAGCGGCGCAGCCGCCTTTTGTGTTGCATCGGCAAGTGGATGACGCCAAACTAAGGATCCGAGCGCAGACGTAGCCATGAGCGTGTAGGCAAGCATCGCTGTCCAGGCGGCGGGGACGTGGATGTACATGATGCGCGCCGTCTCGCCTTGCTGGTAGTCGGCTGGCGCGCCGAATGTTCCAAATAGACCAAGCGCGAAGGCGAAGGCTGTCGACCCCCAAAGCCAAGGCAGCAGCTTTGCGGCGATACGCAAGAAATTACCAGGATTGCTGTAGGCGGTGAAGCTCAGCTTCAACTTTCCGATCTCCTCGAAGCCAACCCGCAGGCCGGGAATTCGCTCGCTTCCGACTGCGGCTCGCGACGAAGGACTGTGCCATTGGAGCGTCTGCAAGCCGATGAGTATTGCATCACACCGGAGACGATCTCGCAAATACCGTCGGTTATCGTTTCGATGTCCAGTAGGCGCCCAGAGTTTCGACATCTCCATCGCGTGGTGAGGCAGATGACAACACAATCATCGCGGCCGGTGCTCTCGACGACAGCTCGCCTGCAATCTCCCGGAAGGTCGTCGGCAAGGCTTTCTCTCGTTGCGTCGGGGCGAGCAGTCTAGCGTCGCCCACCCTGATCTGCAGGCTTTCTGCGTGAGCCCCCCCTTCGCACGCGATGCGTACAATCCCGTGGTCCACCGAAAGAATGCATGTCCAAAGGGAATTTCTAATTTCGTCGGCTACGTCCGATCCTGAGGTTCATTTGGCCGCCCGAGCACGCGCGGCCGCCTCGACAAGGATTGAAGCTATTGCGCCGAGCCGCCGTGCCGCGCGCGGGCAGCAGAGGAAGCACAGCAGCCTTAAACGCATACTGCGAATTAGTCGGAGGATGCCGTCGCCGCCGGATAGAGGGAAATGCCTCGTAACTATCTATCCGACGACTATCTATCATAGACCTGAATTCAGACGCGATCGCATCGCGGCGGCCTTGCCTGCTGCGGCTGCCGTCACCATGCGCCGTATCTTCAATCGGAGTTCTGTCCATCACCCTCAGATTCTGCTGGGCAGTATCCATGCACTTGGCGAAAGGCTCGGAGAAAGCTGCTGCGGCTCCTATAACCGACCCCCCGCGCAATCTGCTCAACAGAAAATGTCTTCGCGGCGAGCATATCGGCTGCACGCTTCATCCGAATTTGCCGGAGCGCGACCATTGGCGAACATCCTATCGCGCGCACAAAGCGCGCCATGAACGCGGATCGGCTCAAGCCGGCCTTCTGCGCCAAGGCCATGACGGAGTGATCGGCCGATGGTCGCGCCAACATATCGGCAAACGCAACAGCGATTTGACGGTCACTCAGGATAGAAAAGCGTTCGAGCCAAACGCTCGTCGACTTTAGACTCCGACGGACCAGCGTGACGAGCACCTGCTTCAGGATGGCGGTCGTCATCGCCTGCATTCCAACCTGCCGGCCGCTGATTTCTGCCAACGCAGCCTGCAACTTTGACCCCAGTTCATCTTCGGGTTCGAAGCGCTCGACAATCGGCGTGGAAAGGCCCGCAAAGAGGTCGATCGACGAACCGAAGGTAGCGCGAAAGTACCCGCAGATCAGCATGACCATTGGGTCGACGTCCCCGGCGACGAATCGCTGAATACGCTCGCCGAAGCGCGGATCCCATTGCGCTTCGACCACATTCACTGTCGTGGCCGCTGTGCGGTCATCGACCTCGATGTGAAACGGCTTCTTGGCCGGTGTGATGACAAGTGTGTGAGGTACCAGAGGAAATGCGGAGAAGCCCCCCACAACCATTCGTCCGGTCCCGGAAAGATTGTAGTGGATAGCAGGCGCGTCCGCGCTCCCGAATGACAGGCGCCAACCTGGACTGATCAAACACTCGATGAGCCCAATGACGTCGACATCCAAGGTTGTCATCAGCACATCGAGATCGGATCGAGGCAATGCAAGATTTGGACGATCGGACATGTGTTTCGGACCCTCGGATTGAGCTGATGTCCTAGTCTTGGGACAGGACAATTGCAAATCTTGGTACTGCTTTATGGCTAGGACCGTGGGCATCTGCTCGCCATGACTCGCGGCCTGGGCGGAAGCTGGGAATCTCTTTGACAAGCGTGAGAGTGCCGCGCTTCCCACGGGTCCAGAACCGAGACCTTAGGAGATCCCTAAATGAGCAAAAACACTTGATGAAAAGATGGCAGAGCCGATCCCGATGCGAACCCTGACATTTAACTGTCTCGCCTACGCAACCGCGACGTTAATAGCAAACACCATCGGTGAGAACACTTGCCGCAAGACGCGAGTCGACAATTCCGAGCCGAGGCACAATATCTGTTTCCGCGGAAGCTCCGCGACAAACCGCTTGGCCATCGACCCAGCCTATTATGGCAACGAACTGGAACGCGCCGAACCGCGGCAAATCTTTCGAGTATGAGTATGCAGCTCCAGCTTTATCAGGTGCGATATTTTCTAGCCCTAGCAAGGACGCTCAATTTTACGCGGGCCGCGGAGCAATGCAATGTGACCCAGCCGGCGCTGACAAAGGCGATACAAAAGCTCGAGCAAGAACTCGGTGGCGCGTTGATTCACCGTGAACGTCACCTCACCCAGCTCACCGACCTGGGCAAGATGATTTTGCCAACGCTGGAGAAAATATTTGCCGCCGCGGAGGCCGTACGGCTTCAGGCGCGAGGCTATCAAAAGAAGACAATCGCCCCGCTCAAGATCGGGCTGGTGCCGTCAGTCTCCGCCGCGCTCATTACGGAATTGCTCCTGGAGCTCGCCAGGATCATCCCCGACCTTCGGGTCGATCTGCGCGAGGCGGATGCCAACGGGCTCGTTGCGATGCTTTTGGATGGCGAGATCAACGCCGCACTCGTCGGTGACGCCGTGGAGCTACCTGAACGTATCGACCGCTGGCCGCTCTTCGAGGAGCGGTGTGTGCTCGTCCTGTCTCGGAAACATCCGATGGCAGGGCGAACCGTTATCTCGCTCCAGGACTTGCATGAGGTGGTATTTCTCGAAAGACTCGGATGCGACGTGGCAGGCCGATTCAAGCAGGCTTGTTTTGCCGACCATCCAGGCCCTAAAGTTGTGCACAGGAGCGATCAGGAAGGGCATCTTCAGC
>NZ_LGHM01000003.1 GCF_001908185.1 Bradyrhizobium sp. AS23.2 | reverse complement strand
GACCAGAATCGGGGAGCGACTCATGTCACGCCAGACGGCAATGCCAGGGAGCGGATACCGACACAATCAACAACTGCGATTGCAACAGCAGATGGATCTGTTCGGGAGCGGCCTGTTGAACGGCGCCATCGGCGCGCCGGCGTGGTCGGAACTGCCGCCGAGTCACGTTGCAGGTCGGACCGTTTTGCGTCTGACGTGGCGATGTATTGCCTTGAGCCCTGCTCCATCTCGACAAAAACGGCAAGGACCGGGCGGCGCGAAAGCCAGGGCTTGAGGCCGAGTGAATTAAGAATGTCGTCGATCTTCTTGTCATCGAAGTCGACAAACAGATCGTACGGCCGATCGCGGGTGCCCTGCTCATCGCGCTTCGGTGTGCCGGACATCTGGTCGTGGTAGCTATAGCCGCTTACGAAATCAGCCGAACGCGATCTGTACACGTCCAATCGAGGATCGCCTGCGAGCTTCAGCGCGCCGGAAACCTTGATGAGAACGTCCTCGAGACAAGCGGCGAAGCCGATGATGCGGTTGGCCTCGCTCTGGCCAATCACGATTGCCTGCGCGCGATAGAAGTTGTCCGCCGCGGCGGTAAGCGTGCCGGCCCAGCAGGCCAGCGCAGCAATCAGCGATATCCAGATGATGGGCGTGGCCACACCTGGACCTATCAGGTACCGCAGGCGCTTTGTCATGTGCCGAGCAAGCACAATCATGTCCCGATTCCCCGGTCCCAACGAAACGAAAGTTCCGGTAGCAAGATCAGGCCCAGACAGTGTACTCATCAGAGTCACGCTCATCAGGCGCGTTTGACGTTACTATAGCGGCGCGAAGTCGAACATCGCGAAAGGTCCGGGCGAGACGCCGCGAATTCCGGAATGGATCATTTGCGTCGACCGGACAGCGTCTAGACCATGTCCGGTCGATCCCTGGCAACCGACGCTAGGTCAAAGGCCGGGGTTTTGTCGCGTACGGGCCAGGAGCGGATTAGGTCAACCGCAGGACTCCCTTTTGAAGAGTAAGTGTGAATCAGCGCCCAACATTGACCCCAGAGATGCGAAGTCAATCAAGTCCTTAAGACGCCGATCGGCGTTCGGACCCCACGCCGGATAACATCGGGCTATGCGATCGCATCGTACATCCTGTTTTGCGTGATCGTCAGCATCGTTTCAACCGCGATGTTGCCGGACTACACCAACCGCGACATTTCCGAGGAGCACGCCTGATCGGCCACAGCAGGAGTGCGCTCAGACTGTCCTCGCCTCATCACCTGACGGCGCAAGCTGTGATGCGTCCTGCACTACCTGGCGGGAATGATCGGTCGCGATCAGGAGATAAATGGCCGGTACCACGAAAAGGGTGAACACCGTGCCGATCGAAAGTCCGCTTGCGATGACAAGTCCCATGTTGAAACGCGAGACCGCTCCGGCGCCGCTAGCAAGGATCAGCGGAACCACGCCAAAGACCATTGCCGCGGTCGTCATCAGGATCGGCCGCAACCTGATTCCGGCTGCCTGCTCGATAGCTTCGCGCTTGGGGACGCCGCCACGCTGCAGCTCGTTTGCGAATTCGACAATCAGAATGCCGTGCTTGCTGATCAGGCCCATCAACGTCACCAGGCCGACATCGGTGTATATGTTCAGCGATGCGCTGCCGATGCCGAGGCTCACGAAGATCAACGCGCCGGCGATCGACATCGGCACCGACACTAATATGATGCATGGATCGCGGAAGCTTTCGAATAGCGCCGCAAGCGACAGGAAAATGATCACCAGCGCAAATCCGAACGTGGCGACAAAGCCGGAGGATTCCTGAATATATTGCCTGGACAAGCCGCTGTAGTCGACGGTGTAGCCTCGCGGTAACGTCTTGGCAGCAAGATTGCTCAGGAAGTCCAGGGCGTCGGACTGCGCTACGCCGGGCGCCGCAACTCCCTGAATGGTGGCGCTGTTAAGCTGCTGGAAATGATTGAGCGTCTCCGGGACCGTTTTGGTCGCGATGTGCGCGATCGTCGACAGCGGCACGGGAATGCCCGAAACGTTGGCCACGTAATAATTGAGCAGCTGATCGGTATTCAGACGAAACCGTCGCTGGACTTGCGGGATTACCTTGTAGGAACGCTGGTCGAGGCTGAAATAGTTCACATACCCACCGCCCAGCATCGACCCCATCGCGTTGCCGACATCGCTCATCTTGAGCCCAAGTTGCGCAGCCTTGTCGCGATCGATCTCGACGACGGCTTGGGGATTGTCGATCTTCAAATCCGTGTCGAGGAAGATGAACATTCCGCTGTCGATTGCAGCTCTCAGGAACTGCTGGGCGGCATCGTCGAGCTTGTCGAACGAATCGGTCGTCTCGATCACGAACTGTATCGGCAGCCCCTGGCTGCCCGGCAGCGGAGCCAGCTGAAAGGCGGCGATCCGTGCCCCGGCAACCAGGTCGAGTTGCTGCTGAACGATCGGCTGCAGCTGGTTGCTCGTCCTTGTGCGCTCGTCCCACGGCGTCAGCACCATGCCCGAGACCACGCGCGCAGGCGAATTGATCTGGAAGACGTGATCGGTCTCCGGATATTTCTTGATGATCTGGAAGACCTGCCGCGCATACAGCACCTTTTGCTGTAAGGTCGCGTCCGGCGCCAACGTGGACGTCGCAATCACCACACCCTGGTCTTCCTGGGGAGCGAGTTCGCTCTTAGCACCAGCATAAAGGAAATAGATGCTGGACAGCACGAGCAGTGCGAAGACGCCTGTTACGGGTATATAATCGAGGCTGCCGTGCAGCCAGCTCAGATAGAGACGACGTAGCGCCTCAAAACGGCGATCAACGAGGGCAGTGAATCGTGCCTGCCAACCGCGCGTTGCGCCATGCGGCTTGAGCAAACGGGAGCTCATCATCGGCGACAGCGTCAGCGCGGCAACGGCCGATATTGTCACCGTGCCGACCAGGGTGAATGCGAATTCCGTGAACAGCGCGCCGGTCAGACCGCCCTGGAACGCGATCGGGACATAGACCGCGACAAGGACAACCGTCATGGCGATGATCGGACGGCCGAGTTCTCGCGCCGCCTCGATCGCCGCAACGACCGGCGCCTTGCCGGCCTCAAGGTGACGGTTGACGTTTTCGACGACGATGATGGCATCATCGACCACGAGCCCGATCGCAAGCACCAGCGCCAGCAGCGTCAAGAGATTGATCGAGAAACCAACTGCCAGCATCATGGTGAAGGCGCCCACCAGCGACAGCGGGATCGCGACCATCGGGATCACGACGGAACGCCCCGACCCCAGGAACAGGAACACGACGAGATTGACGATCAGCAGGGCCTCGACGAGCGTCCGCACGACGTCATAGATCGCCGCGCGCACGAATTTGGTGGAATCGTAAACGATCTGTCCGTGCAGTCCGTTGGGCAGCTGTTCTTGTATGCCCGGGAAGATCCGGTGCACGCCCGCGATCACGTCGAGCAGGTTGGCAGTCGGCGCCAGCTGGATGCCGATATAGACCGCCGGCTTGCCGTCGAATGCGACCTGCGTTTCGTAGTCGTCGGCGCCGAGCGAGACGTTTGCGACATCCTTCAACCGCACGATCGCGCCACCCGCCTGCTTGACAATCAAGTTGGCAAATTCGCTCTCCGAATGCAGGCCGGTCGATGCTGTGAGATTGACCTCCACCATCTGTCCCTTGGTGGTGCCGAGCCCGGAGATAAAATTGTTCTGCGTCAACGCAGCCGCTACATCCGCGGCGCTGAGGCCATAAGCAGCCAGCTTTTTCGGGTTGAGCCACGCCCGCAGTGCAAAGTTCTGTCCGCCTAGAATTTCCGCGGTCTGAACGCCCGGTACGGCCTGCAGCTTCGGCTGAACGGCGCGGGTGAGATAATCGGTGATTTGATTCCGTCCCAGCACGTCGCTGTCGAAGCCGAGATACATGGCGTCGATCGTCTGACCGATCTGCACCTTCAGCACCGGTTGCTGCGACCCTGAGGGAAGCTGGTTGAGCACCGAACTGACCTTGGTGTTGATTTCCGTCAGTGCCTTGTCGGCATCGTAGTTGAGGCGGAGGTAGATGGTGATCGTGCTGACGCCGCTTGCGCTATTCGAGCTCATATAGTCGATGCCGTTCGCCTGGGCGATCGCGTTCTCGAGTGGCGTTGCGATGAAGCCGGCGATCACATCGGGGGCAGCGCCGTAATAGGTGGTGGTAACGGTGATGACCGCATTCTGCGTGCGCGGATATTGCAGCACAGGCAGCGAGGTCATGGCGCGCAGGCCGAGCGCGAGGATCATCAGATTGACCACAGTGGCAAGAACGGGCCGGCGAATGAAGAGGTCGGTGAAGTTCATGGCAGGCCTCTCATTGTTCGGAGACCTGAGGGTTCGCGCTGAAAGGCGTGGTGACTTCATTATTGATCTGGACCGGTGATCCGTTATGCAGCTTGTTCTGCCCGGCCGTGACCACGACATCGCCAGGCTTGATTCCATCCAGCACCGCGACCTGGTCGCCGCGGGTCTGACCGGTTTTCACGAAGAGCTGGTGCGCAATCTTTTGCTCCTGCCCGCTCTCGTCCCTGCCGGCATCTTCGACCAGATAGGCAATATCTCCATACGCGTTGTAGTAGATCGCCGTCTTCGGCAGCGTCACATAATCCTTCGGCGCCCCCACATCGATATCAACGGTCGCAAACATGCCCGGCAGCAGCTTCTCGTCGGGATTCTTGAATGTCGCCCGGACCTGGACATTCCGGGTGGCCACGTTGACGAGGGGGTTGATCGCCATGATCTTGCCGGTGAATGTCAGATCAGGATAGGTGTCGACCTTCGCAATGACGGGTTGGCCGACCTCGAGCTTTGCCAGATCCTGCTGCGGCAGGTAGAAATCCACGAGAATCGGATCAAGCTGCTGCAGCGTCACGATCGGCGCGCCCGGCGCGATATACTGGCCGAGGTCGACCTGCCGGATGCCTAATCGGCCGGAGAAAGGTGCTCGGATCGACTTGTAGCCGACAAGCGCCTGTTGTTGCGCAACCTGCGCCTGGTCGTTCTTGAGCGTTGCCAGGTCCGTATCAGCAGTCTGCTGGCTCACGGACTGGCTCTTGAGCAATCTGACGTCGCGATCGTAGTTAAGCTGCGCCAGCGCCGTCATCGCCTCCAGAGCGTGCAAATGCGCGACGTCATCGGCGTCTTCCAGCTCGACGAGCAATGTTCCCTGCCCGACTTCTTCGCCGGACTGGAAGTGGATGGCTTTGACAGTACCGGCGACCTGCGGACTGAGGTCAGCCCCCTTTTCCGCCCGGGTGCTGCCCACGGCCTCCAGGCGGTCCTGCCACCGCTGCGTGCTGGCCGTGATCGTGGAAACCGTCTGCGGCGGGTTGCGCAGTCCGGCGATTGACCTCTGCACCATCCTGGCCCGAAAAGCTTCAAACCCGAACACCGCCCCCAAAACCAGTCCGACAGCGACCAGCATAACGGCCATGTGTCGAAGCATCCGGGAGTTCTGGCTTTTGGAAGGAACGGCGTTTTTCATTGCCGTTGACCATCAGTTGTGGCGCCCGCGGCGCGTTTCGTCCCGTTTGGATGGCCCACCGATTTCCGAGATGCAGTTCCAGGACTGATCTTGAAACGACTATTGAATGCGGACGGTTCCCGACACCTGGTCACGGCGGGAACTGCCTAATAAATCGTCGCGATCCGGGGCCAGAGTTCGTAGCCCGGAGCCATTGATGACCGTAGGCTGGTTGGGCACAGGAACGCCCCGCAGTGCAAACCGCCGGAGATCCGACTCGGGCTAGAAGCGGCCATTGAACCGGATTTGAGGCTCGCGGTCGCCAAGCCGCGCTTTCGTTGGTTACGATCCAGGTAATCCAGAACGCCGCTGCGGTTCTGAGCGTTACCTCAACGCGCGCTGAAGGTAAGGCCGGCGCGCTCCTCCAGACGCTTGCGCAACGCCGGCCCCATCAGCGCGCCCGGCGTCCAGATGCCGCCCTCGCCCTGCACGTCGCGCACGAGGCAGAGAGCGCTCTCGGCGATCATCTTGCTGGTCGAGCCGTAGCCCGGATCGCGGTCGCCCGTGACTACCGCCTCGACCCGTCCGCCATCCGGCAGCTCGCCCAGGAAGAGGATGTCGTAGAAGCCCCCCTCGCGCTCTTCCCGAGTCGGGCCTGCACCGGGTTTGAGACCGCCGGTCCCGAACCAGGAAACCATCGTGGCGAACGTCTCCGTTGTCACGCGAGCGATGTCCCCAAATCCCGGCGCGACCATCATCTCGTCGTAGACGAAGTCCGTGCCATAGGGATGACCCAACAGGAAATTCGTGCGGTGCACGTTCTTGGTGTTGATCGGCGCCATTGGGAACGGCACCAGCCACACGTTCAAGCGCGGGTCGTATTCAGGGATGAGGCCCGACGGCTGAGACGGCCCGGTGAATCCAGGCGTCAACGCGAAGGGATCGTTCAACAGCCGGATCAGGGCCGGGTCGCGCGCGGCGGCGGCTAATGTCGCCTGAGCACTTGCCGCGGTGCCGCCAGACATGCCGCCTTTCACCTTGCGCAAGCGGGCCTTGACCCGCCGCGCCGGGCGTCCGAACTTCTCGCGCGCCTTCTCCTGCAACGTGAGCACGCCGAGATCGAACGGGATGGAATCGAAGCCGCAGGAGAAGACGATGCGCGCGCCGGTTCGTTTCGCCTCTTCGTGATGGGCGTCGATCATGCGCCGCATCCAAACCGGCTCGCCGCACAGATCAACATAGGCTGTTCCCGTGGCCACGCAGGCCGCCACGAGCTCGGGGCCGTGGAGCTGATAAGGCCCGACCGACGTGATGATCACGGCCGCACGCTCGCACATCGACCACAGGCTGGCCGGATCGGCGGCGTCCGCCTTGACCAAAGGCAACTCGTCTGGTGCGCCGATGTCGGCACGCACCTTCTGGAGCTTGCCGGTCGAGCGTCCCGCGATCGCCCAGGACGGAGCATCGTCGCCGCGATAGGACGTCGCCAGATATTCGGCGATGAGACGGCCGGTGTAACCCGTCGCGCCATAGACGATGAGGTCGAAGTCCCGCTTCACGACGCTGGTCCTCCTCGAGACAAGAGCTATCTTCAGATCCGTGTGCAATCGCACTGTACGCTTCGCGGCCACTGTCGCCAGGGGGCCACGCAACATTCGCTACCGGTCTTCCCACCGGCTGGATCGCACTAGCTTGCCTGGCGCACTCATTCGATCACCTCGTCGGCGCGGGCGAGCCGCGCCTAACAATTGGAGATGCCAGGCCATTTTGTGCTGTCGTGGAGCCCGGCGAGGACCAGGACGCTCAGCACAAACAGCAGGTGCCATTAAAGGGTCCGCCGCTTCATTGAACCGTCCCATCGCGTTTAACGGAGGATACCACAGTTCCGCCTTGGGCGCGCAACGTCCGGCTGGGGTCAAGAGCCGGTTCGCCGTGAGCAACTCTTGTCCGCTTTCCACTCGCGTGCAACGTGAACTATTGGGCATGGGCAGACGTTCAATCATTGACTATCATCAATTCTGTGCAGGGGGCTGTTGCTCGAGCGGAGACTCGCAAAGAGGGCCAGCCGTCATGCAAAGAGTGATCGTTTCGGCCGTGTTTGGTGCCCTTGCTATCACAGCAGTCCAGGCGCAGAACATCGGCGACCTTCGGCAACGGCGTCGGCTTGCACTTGATGTTTGCGCCTCCTGTCACGCGGTGCGCGCGGGCCAAACCCGATCTCCACTCGCCACAGCACCGAGCTTCGAAGAGATCGCTAACACGCCGGGGATGACCGCAGCAGCCCTTGCCTTCTGGCTCACCGCCGCCTCGCATCCCACTATGCCGAATCTCATTCTCTCGTCACAGCAGCTGCGCGACGTGTCGGCGTATATTCTAAGCCTACGGGACTAGAGCGCCTGCAGGAGGAGCCTGGCCCTCACCAAGCGCGGTGGCGGGCTCATCGGCGTGTGGATGGCCGACTTGCGCTCGCGGCAGCTGCACGAGCTAAAGCCCTTTTCGCCGTTCGCAATATCGCAGTTTTCTACGACGGAGTTGTCGTGCCGGGGGCTCTATTGCTGCTGGGTTCTGGCACTTGGATGATCGTGAAGTTCTATGGAGGTTGGAATTTCTTACAGTTTCCTTGGCTCGCGGGGATGGCTGGGCTGTTCGCCTTCGAGTTCATAGAGGGCAACACGGTTACGCGGCTCTATTTCATGCGGCTGCGCGGTCTGACGCGGTTTGCGCTTAATGCCGGCGGGGTCACGCCTAAACTCCAGAAGGCTCGGGCCGAGCGTGTACCAACATTCACGCACTTTCTCGATCTACCGATGCTATTTCTCATCGTAGCTCTTGGGGCAATACAGCCGACGACTTGGTTGCTGTTTTTTGCTGGTTCGATTGCGGCGGTTGCGCTTGCGACAATACTGACGCTCATCATTCCCCGGCTCTATCCTTGGGGTTCACAGGCATTACCTGCCTAGGCCCAAGTCCGTGCAGGGTCATGAGCAACGGTCGAGCCCATGAGGGCGTCTTTCCGATTTACCCCTGACGGCCGACGTGCTAACGGCCGACGGTGCCGGCGGTCATCGCGCTGCTCAGCTCCGGGCCATTTTCAGACTTACACGCTGCAATAAGCAGAACCGGTATCCTTGAACGTCATCCCTCAGGCATCCCTGCCATCCTCATGCTCTTAATGACGCATTCGCGCCTGGCAAGGAAGGCCGGATTGTCGCTCCATGTAATGGTGGTACGCAAGCGGCGGACAGGGAAGCTTGGATCGAGTGCAAATCCCGTCTGCACCACCACCCGTGCCTAGTTTAGCTCACCGAGCCGCGCAAGCGCCGCGGCGAGATGGAATGCGCAGCTGAATAATTTCGGTTTGCTCGAGGCCCCGGTGGAACCCGCGACCGGCTTTATTCGTCCTTCCATTTGATCGAACAGCCAATAGACGCCTTTTGGTCAGCCGGCGCCACACCGGTGGTCGCGATCGCACGCATGGCCTCGACAAGCTCTCGGGGCGCCCCCGCGCGAGGCGGAGTTGTGCGGCCTTCGTCGAGCCGGCCGCGATACTTGAGCTTGCGGTCGGCATTGTAACCGAAGGAGTCCGGCGTACAGACCGCTCCATACACCCGAGCGACTGTCTGGGCCTCGTCGTGGAGATATGGGAACGGGAAATCATGGGCCTTCGCGAAACGCTTCATATTCTCAAATGAGTCTTCGGGATAGCTCGCCGCATCGTTCGAACAAATCGCCGCAAAGCCTACGCTCTCCGACATCAGCACGCGGGCGTCCGAAACCATGCGGTCGATCACCGCTTTAACATAGGGACAATGGTTGCAGATGAAGACGACGACCGTGCCTTTTTCGCCCGCAACGTCGTCCAGTGCGTAAGTCTTGCCGTCGGTGGCCAGAAGCCGGAACTCCGCCGCCGGCGTATCGAGAACGACTTGGGTAGCTGTTGTCGCCATATCGCACGTCCTTGTGCCCAAATATATGCTGAGACGGCCTGCCGGGCACAGTTCCCAAGCCTGCTCGCCAGTCGCGTCGTTTTGGCCATACGTCAGCCCTTTCCGGTCTACCCCCTGACAGCCGACGTGGAAAGAAGTGTTGAGGTTGGTCGGTCAGGGCCAATAGCTGCCGTTTCTGCCACGCCAGCCTTTGACCCGACTGAGAGATTCGCCGCGCCAAAGGGAGGCAATGCGGCCGCGAGCACGGAGGACTAAAGGAAAGCTGGAACCGGCGATTGAGTCAGAAGTCGTTAGGTCTGGAATACTAACGCTTGTCCACGACGTTGGGACGCCGCCGCCGAGACCCATGCCTGTTACCGCACTAGAAACATGATCAAGAGCGATGGCACGAGCTGGGAGCATGAGGACTTGATAGACGAGATTGCTCGCCAACTTACAGATGCGGCCGACGGCGCGTGTCCTCGATGCGTACACCTCACCGATTCCCATGGATGAATCGTTGCGCGTGAGATGCTCTGTGCACGATTCCTGGGGCACGACCCCGTTTTTCCTTCCCAAACCGTCACCCTGCTTTCCGGATTTTCTCAGCTGTATGGGCCCGCTTTGTCAGGAAGCACGGACGGTTTGAGCTGGATCAAGGTCTCTCATGGTCAACCGGAAGACGATACATCTCGATATTTTCTCTAGCCGATGGAGAGAACAGATGAGTCTTCCGAGATTGTGGAGCCAAGAACTGGACCCGTTCCGAATGATGCGGCGCGAAATGGAAAACGTGTTTCGTGCTTTCGATCAGAAACCGTCTCCCGGCATTGGCGCCGGCGCCCCGGCAATCAGTGTAGCGGAAACAAATGATGCCTTCGAAGTGACCGCCGAACTTCCTGGCGTGGACGAGAAAGATATCAACGTTAGCGTGGTCGAAAACCAGTTGGTTATCTCGGGCGAGAAAAAGGTGGAGAGCACGAAAGAAGAGAAGGACTGGCACATCGAGGAGCGGAGCTATGGCTCATTCTATCGATCGATGTTTTTGCCTTTCGAGCCGGAAGAGGGAGCCGTCGAAGCTCATTTCGACAAGGGCGTACTCCATCTCTTGATCAAGAAGCCTACCAAGGCCCTGAAGAGCGCCAAGACAATTCCCGTCAAGACGGGCGCTCCCCCAAGCCTGAACCCTGCATCGAACAAGCCCGCCGTACCGGACAAGGCTGCTCAGTCCTGAACGGTCGTCGCAAGAGACCGGGGACCGAACTATAAGTTAGTTCTGGTCTCCGGAGTTTACGCCAAACTTGTGCAGACACTCACTCAGCGATTCGCTAAGTTGTGCGTCGGCAGCGCGCACACGATCGCCAAAGCGCAGCCGCTCCCCAGAGGGACAGCGGCGGGCGTCTTTGTCGGCAAATAGGCTGAGTCCTACCGAAGCGTCCGTCCGACTTAGCACACGAGGTCATGTCGTGGCGCTTAAGATCGAAGACTATGCGATGATCGGCGACTGCAAGACCGCAGCCATGGTCGGCCGTGACGGTTCGATTGATTGGCTGTGCTGGCCGAGATTCGACTCGGCTGCGTGCTTTGCCGCGTTACTGGGCGAATGGGACAATGGGCGGTGGTTGATTGCGCCGATCGAGGAGCCGATTGGAGCATCGCGACGCTACCGCTCGGGCACCCTGGTCCTCGAAACGGAATTCCGAACAAAGAGCGGCCGCGCGACGCTCGTCGATTTCATGATACCGGGAGATTTCACTGATCTTGTGCGTATCCTAATTGGTCGGCAGGGCAGAGTGGAGTTTCGCACCGAATTTGTCGTGCGCTTCAATTATGGAGCGCCGGTGCCATGGATCAACAGGCTCGATGACGGCAGCCTCTGCGCGATCGCCAGTCCGGAGCGTCTGGTGCTGCGTACCGCGGCCGCGCTTCATGGCGAGGATCTGAAGACAGTTGGTGAGTTCACGATCGAGGCCGGCCAGTCAATTCCATTCGTCCTCTCCTACGGGCAATCATTTCAAAGTCCCCCACCGGCGATTGATGCCTTCGATGCGCTGGAGCAAACGGAAGCGTTCTGGCGGGTATGGAGCGATCGATGTCCCGAGGTCGGCCCCTGGACGGAAGCGGTCAAACGGTCGCTCATCACATTGAAGGGTTTGACCTACGCTCCGACGGGCGGGATTGTCGCCGCTCCCACCACGTCGCTGCCTGAGTTTGCCGGTGGAGGCAGGAACTGGGATTACCGTTATTGCTGGCTCCGCGACGCCACCTTCACGCTGCTCGCCCTGATGCACCTTGGATACTACGACGAAGCGCGAGCATGGCAGGATTGGCTCCTTCGCGCCGTCGCCGGCAGTCCGGAGCCGGTGCAGATCTTCTACGGAGTAGCGGGCGAGCGCTGGCTGCCGGAGCTCACGGTTCCGTGGCTTGCCGGCTACGAAAAATCCGCGCCGGTGCGCATAGGGAACGCAGCCTCTCAGCAGCTTCAGCTCGACGTTCTCGGCGAGGTCGCCGACGCCCTGTTCCAGGCCTGGAAGGGAGGAATAGGTCTGACCGACCGGGGTCGCGTCCTGCGGCCCTTCGTGTTGGAAGATCTCGCAAGGGCTTGGCTTAGAGCCGGATGAAGGCATTTGGGAGGTCCGCGGCGGGCGACAGCACTTCGTTCATTCGAAGGTCATGGCCTGGGTTGCGTTCGACCGTGCTGCAAACGGGGACGCCGCCGAAGGATCAATCGAGGCAGCCCGACATTGGCGAACGGTTGCCGACGAAATCCATGCCGAAGTCTGCGAGCGCGGCTTCGACCGCGACCTCGACAGCTTCGTGCAGGCCTACGGCTCGAAACAACTGGACGCCAGCTTGCTGCTATTCCCGCTCGTCGGATTTCTGCCCGCCACCGATCCACGGGTGAGGGGCACTCTTCGAGCGATCGAGAAGAAACTGTTGATTGGGGACGAATTTGTGCTGCGGTACGAACCCGAAAATTCCGGAGACGGCTTGCCTGCCGGAGAGGGAGCCTTTCTGGTGTGCAGCTTCTGGCTCGTCGACAACTACATTTTGCAAGGGCGCCATGCGGAGGCCCGGAAGCTGTTCGATCGTTTGCTGTCACGCTGCAATGATGTGGGTCTACTCGCCGAGGAGTTCGACCCGCTTGCCGGCCGCATGCTGGGGAATTTCCCCCAAGCTTACAGCCATGTTGGTTTGATCAATTGCGCTTTGAACCTCACCCGTGAGACGTGTCCTGCCGAGGTGCGCGCCGAGCCACAGCGTTCGCCGATACGCGCGACCACCTAAGCCGAGGCGGCACAGGATTGGGACAGACGGTTCAAACCGCAAGCAAGTCGGCGCGGCGGAAGCCGTCAATCCATCAACGCGGAATTCGGCCGTTGCATCAGGAAAGCCGTGTTGACACATTGATCATGCTCAAGGACATGATCTCTCTTCCGCGCGATGCATATCGTCCATGCCGGTAAACGGCAGCTGCAGACCGTGCGCTGGATCATGAGTTGCAAGGAATCAGCCCATGGCAGAGCCGCGCAACCAGGTTGTTCAAGTCAGGCGTTTCGGCGGTCCCGAGGGGCTCGAGGTGGTCGAGGTTCCGCTGCCGACAGCCGGCCGAGGCGAGGTGCGGGTCCGCGTGCTCGCCTCGGGCCTTGAGTACACCGACGTGACGATCCGGCGCCACCTCTACCCGCAAACTTCCGCCCGCCGACCGCCGTTTGTGCTCGGTTATGATGTCGTCGGGGAAATCGATCAGCTCGGCGATGGCGTGAGCGGCTTTTAGCTCGGCGACCGGGTGGCCGATATGACGGTGCTCGGGTCGAACGCTGCCTATCGCACGCTCCGGGCCAGGGACCTGACCCACGTGACGGCGGGCCTCGACGCGGCGGAGGTAGCCGCGCTGATCCTGAGCTGGACGACCGCATACCAGCTCCTTCACCGCACGGCACGCGTACAGCGAGGACAGCGCGTGCTGGTGCAGGGAGCCGCGGGCGCCGTCGGTCAGGCGCTTGTTGTGCTCGGCAGGATGGCCGGCCTCGAAGTGTGGGGCACCGCGCGCGGCGAGCACGCGCCGCTGATCCGGGAGCTCGGCGCCACGCCCATCGACTACCAACGCGAAGACTTCACGGCCGTCCTGCCGGGCGGGTTCGACGCTGTCTTCGACGGCGTCGGCGAGGACGACTATCGCCGATCGTTCACGGCGCTCAAGGGCCGCGGCCTACTGTGCGCCTATGGCTACACCGCGCGCGTGCAGCCGCGGCGGCGGCTGCTCGCCACTTTGGTGTGGTTGGCGCGCGTGTATCTATGGAGGGAGCTGCGGGGCTGGTTGCCTCGTGGCAAGCGCCTCCGCGTCTACTCGATCAATCTGATGCGGGCGCGACATCCTGCCTGGTTCCAGGAAGACCTGGAACGGCTCTTCGGCCTGTTGGCAACGCGCGCCATCCGGCCGCGCGTTGCCGAGCGGATCTCCTTCGATGAGGTCGCCGAGGCGCATCGCCGTCTCGAGGCGGGCGGTCTCGATGGCAAGCTCGTTCTGTGCCCCGAGCTTCCGCCGCGGCGTGATCGGGCACCGCTTCAGCGCGGGCCGGCTCCCATTTCCGGTTAGGCACGCCCGCGAAATGAGAACTATTCCTTCGCCGTGGCGCAGCCACGCCAGCGCCAGCGCGTGGTCCAGTGGATCGAGATCGATTGGTCGACCTATAAGCCGGTCCCTAGGGCATCGAGATCGGTCGCCGCTGGTCCGAGACAAAGTGGTCGACCAAGATCGGATCGCACATGGCGCTAAAGCAACGGGCCGATGCTTCAAGGGAGCACGGTGCGTACCATGAGCCAGTAAAGCCCGACCGGCAAGATCGCCGCTGAACAGAAGTAGACCACCGCCGGATTCCGTCCATCGCGTGCCGCGGCCCGGTGACCGATCCGATCCGTCCACAACAGAAGCGGAAAGATGAGGGCCACGATCACGACCTGCCCAATCTCCACGCCGACGTTGAAAGCCGCGAGCGCGGGCACGGCTGCGTTCGGCGGCAGGCCAATCTCCTGCAGCGCGCTGGCAAAGCCGAAGCCGTGAATGAGCCCGAAAAAAAAACGTCACCCGCCAGCGACCGTCCACATTGCGCGAGAAAAAGTTCTCGGCCGCTACAAATATGATCGTTGCGGCGATCGCCGGTTCGACGATGGCACTCGGGATTACGACAACCTGCAGCGCAGCAAGAGACAGCGTGATCGAGTGAGCAATCGTGAAGGCGGTGACGATCTTGATCGCCGGCCACAACCGCTGCGCCCAAAGCATGATCGCGGCAAGGAATGCGATGTGATCGTAGCCGAGAAAGATGTGCTCGATGCCGGCCTGGACGAACCGCCCGATCACCTCGAGTACCGACGACCCTGCACCGGACAGAGCGATCTCGGGCGCTCCGCTGTCGAGGGCAAGCTCGCGCTCGCCGCTCTCGGTTTCGATGATAGCCAGATGTCGGGCGGTAGGATCCACGTCGTGAAACAGGGTCGCGCGATAGCGCAACTCGCCGCCATCCAATGGACAGGTCCATGCCACCGTCACCCGAACGTGGGTGTCGGCCGGCCGTGCCGTTCCTGGTCCAGGCGCGCATCGCTGCCCGCCGGCAAGGACTGCAACGTGGTCGTCGATGTAGGTGAGCACTGACGGCGCCATGATCGCCAGCGCCACACGGTTGACCTCGCCCGAACCTCCTTCGGTAATTCGAACCCCGGCCGCCTTTTCGTAGTCGCGTGCAAGGGCATTGATTTCAACGTCGACCGTGCGGCCGCGGATCATGATGCGCGAGGTGCTGATCCCGGCGTTGTGCGCCTGCGCCTCCCAAGTGGCGACGGCAGCGACGGCGACGCTGGCCAGGGCGAGCCAGGCGCGTGACATCATTCGGCACCGCCCAGGCGCTTAATGATCACGCCGGCCGTTGCGGCACGAATGCTCTGGGGGTAGGCTTTTGAGAAAGCCCCGAGCGCCGTCAGCGCCTTGCTGGTGTAAGCGCGCCTTTCCTCAGGCGGCGCAAGCTGTGAGGCCCGCGCAAGATCGATGGCGTGAATGAACGCTGCCTCCTCTGCGTCGTCCCCGCTCGCGATGGCCAAAGCCAACGCCTTGGCCTCGGCGATCTGGTGGTCAAGATCGTCCACCCCAATGCCGACAAGCTGAAAAGGATCGAGTACGAAGCTCTCATAGAAGCCGGCTTTCAGGAGCTCGAACCTGGCGCGCAGCGAATAAGGTGCTTCGGGTGCGAGGCGAATGGCTTCCTCGAGCAGGGTTCTCGGCAGGCGGTAGCGCCCGATCGCATCGTCCAGGCGGGGCGCCAGATCGCGCTGGACGAGAGCCTTCAGCAAGAGCTCGGCATTGACCGTAAGCCGCCCGCTGTGCGCCGCGAGATCGCGGTTGAGGATGTTGGTCGCCTCGACCAGAACCATACCGAGTGCAAATCGCGCCGCGCCCTCAGGTTCTGGCCCGGGGGCCGTTTTGGCGAGTGCGACGTCCTCGTCGGCAGCCGAGACGAGTATGTTTGCCCGCTCGATGTCGATGATATCATGAGCGACCAGCGTGCGGGCGCCGAGAGTCAAAAAGAGGAGAACGAAGAGAACGAGCCCGGGGCCCCGAAAGGCTGCGCATCGCGGGCAGCCGGCAATCGACGATTGCCCTGTGCACGATGCGTTTGCCGTGGCCGAGCCATCAGTCATCGGGCACCTCTTCGCCGGCGAAAAAGGCGCGCGATCCCCGGTGCGCCGGGACGACGCCGTCGGGAGCACCGGCGGGCGTGGGAAATGCGTCTTTGTGTTCAGCCAGCGTCCTCGCGATCAGATAGGCGTGGCGTGCCATGAAACTCGGGCGGCACACGAGGAAGTGGCTCCCAAATGATACTATCATCCGCAATGGAGCGTCGTGGATGTCGTCAAAGGGCGGCTTGCCCAGAAAGAGGGCCTCCGCACTTCCCGCCGTCATGATTGCGACGTCCTGTTGATCCGTGGCAATGAGCACGCCGACGCGCCGAGCATCCGCAGCGCGGACCAGCATGGCGCGCGAGTTCGGGAGAAATCGCATCAGCACGTCGACCGTCGCTGCCGCAAGAGCGCTGCCGCTTTCATCATCGCGTTGGCCGACGATCAGCAGGTGGTAGCGCCGGTAGACCGGCCACATACGGTCCGGATTCAAGTCGGCAAACCGCGGCCCGATGAACCCTTGCTGCCGACCAGGCCCCGCGATCGCAAACGTTCTGTCCCCCGCAAGAACGAGCGCCGCCGCACTCGCAACTGACGTGAGGATCGTGCGCCGCTTCATACGAGCCAAGCTCCAAGGCAGCGGTGCGATATCGAGCCTGCACCAACGATCGGTTCAGGCAACCGTTATTGTGGCTTGAACACGTCGCGGTTCAAGATCGCTGTGACACCCAGGTTCGGGATATCGACGAGTTGCGCGATGTGGAGATCGACGGCCACGCTCACCACTACGTAAGCCTGCTCGCGGCTAAGCCCCTTTGTCTTGACCAGAAAGTCGATCATGTTGAGCGTGGCGTTTCGCGCTGCCAAACTGACATCCTCCGAGAGGTTTGCCAGCGGAGCGATCTTCTGGCCACCAAGGTAGGTGTCGAACACCGGCAGTTCGCCCTCGGGCTTGAGCGGAAGTCCCGAGACAGCGTAGAAACTCCCCGGGGCGAGGCTCTTTAGCTGCGAGCCGCCTTCGAAGTGCATGGTCGTGAGCAGCGAAGCCATGCCGGGGATCACGTTAGCTTGTAGCGTTACCTTTGCGCCCATCTCAATGGCGGTGCCCGCCACCTCGCCGTCGCCCTGGGCGAAATGAACGTCACCCGCGAAAAGTCCACAGCCGTCGATGAAGCAAGGAAAAAGCAGCGTGGTGCCGACTACTGTCTGCTTGGTGTCGAGATTGCCGCCGTTCTCCCGTGGCGGAACGGTGCGAACACATTTGTCCTTCGCCGTACCATTGGCGCCGCAAAGATCCGCGGGCACGGCATCAACCGGCTGAGGGGTCAACGCCGCGCCGCCCGCATCCGCTAGCGCCTTCTCCCGTTTGAGCCACTTCTCAAGCTCAGGTTCGCCCGGCAGGACGCCGACCGTGCCCATGAACGCATTCATAGGAACGGAGATTCCTGGCAGATCCTTCGAACGCGCTTCAACGCGCGTCAGGTTCCAGCGCACGATGAAAGGATCGCGGAAGACATCACGCAAGAAGCCAAATCCCGGCACGATCGTCGTGTAACCGAAATCGTCGGGTGCGATGTCCACCACGGTAACGGCGAGTGCGTCGCCCCGTTTCGCCCCTTCAATGTAGACGGGCCCGGTCAGCGGATGCACGAGGTTGAGGTTGGCGGCCGCCACATCCTGCGCCGTCGAATCGAAGGTGAGGTCAGAATCGAGCGCATCGCGCGTCTCAAGCACAAAAGGCTGCCCAGGATTTACACGGGCGACAGGCTTGATTGCGAAATGATACCGGTTGAAGCAGTGCGGATCGTCCTTGCAGTGCTTGCCAGACTTTCCCACGATCACCGGGGCGGGGCCCTTGACGTCACTGGTATCCGCCCACACCCCATCCCAACTCGCAACCAGGAGCAGGGTGACGACCGGCATTATCCAAACGGGTCTGGATTTCATTGGATGTCCTCCCTGTACGACCCGCTGCACGCGCGTCTCCTTCCGGTAGGACTACCTACGCGTTCTCGCAGAGAACGCTGCTCGCGATCCTAGTAGGGGCACTAGGCAAGTCAAGTATGGCGAAAGGGTCAGCCGAATTGTCGGAGTTTGCGCCAACGAAATTCGAGTCCATGTTCGACGTTACCGCAGCAAAAGCTTGAGCATCGAAATTCTGACAAGTTGCAAGCAGCTGGCAATATTCATGCACGCAGGGCCAGCCCAAATATCCGAATTTGGCAGACCGGCTTCCTCTCCGAGAATGGCTCTGTTCGTCCGCCGGAGGATTCACATCATCATATTCCAGAGTGAGTCCGCTTCACTTCCAAGACAAAATGCATGCACAAGCATCCCACTTAGTCCGCTTCGGGGCCCTAAGGCGAAGAAGCTCGAAAGGCCCCGCGAGGTCCGCTGTCACGACTAGACCGGACTTGTCTCGCGTGATCCTCGACCGTCGCTCTTGACCCTGAACGAACCTTCGAGGAGAGCGGTTAGACGCTGCTGCCACTCCGTTGGGCTATTCCAGCGCTCCAACTCAATGTCGCCGTACTCGGAGTGTCAGCGAGCACGCCGGTGCCGGTAAGAAGGGATATCCTGAACCGAGCCATTTGCACGCATAACGATGCCGGCTCTAGGCATAGTGGGATCAAGTCATTGGCTCATCGAGTGAGGCGCGCTTCGCCTCATCTTTGCGCGCGTGTCGGAAAACCGATACGCGCCGCGAGCCGCCAACACTCTTGACCTTAACTACGGATGGCCGGAGTGCTGAGCACTCCGGTCCTTCTCCTTGAGACTCGCAATCACCGCCCGGGCGGAACATACGCTTCGGCACACCGGGACGCCTTTTGAGCAATGCCTTTGAATTCGTCAAGCGTCCAGGCACGCACTGTTTCTAGTTTGGCTACCGCCCCACTTGCAGCTGCAGCCATCCCAACCGCGACCGCATCGGATCCATCAGCCTGCTCAGTAACGATCACCACGTCATGCGGGCCCGTCGTCATATAGGCCGCTATAAGCTTGCCGCCCGCCTTCTCGACCACTGCCCTGATCGGCTCGGTGCGATCTATCGGCTTGTCGATGATCCCCTTTATGCCGGCGTTGGAATATGAGGCATAGGTGATGAATAAAGGCATTTTCTCCTCCGTTCGAAGGTTGTCTGAAGATGCACTTTAGATTTGGATGGAGCCGAAATCGGGCTCTAGATTGATGCCCGCCGACGGCATGCACGTTGCCATTGAAATATCAAAAGGGGACTTCGGCACGTCCGACAGGCAACTCTGTAAATCAGTATATCGCTTTTGCACCCTCAGCAACAATATCAGGCAGAGGATTGCGAGGGATCTCGAGCCGCTTCGGCTCGAGGCCAGATTCATCCGCGGCCAGCCTGAGGATCTGATCGACACCTGGCTGCGCAGCAAGGGCATCGAGCGGCACATTTCGCTGGTCGTATCGGGCTATCTCGAAGCGCTGCACGTCGCCGCGCGCACCGACCTCGTCGCCTTCGTGCCGCGGCGGCTGATCGCCGCGCTGTCGAAACAGTTTGCCCTCGTCACGGTGACGCCGCCGCTCGATCCCGGCATCGACGAGCAGTTCATGTTCTATCCGACCCGCGCGCAGATGGATCCCGGCTCGATCTGGCTGCGGCGGCTGATGCTGGAGACGGGACGGGAACTTGACCGACACAACCGATGAGCCTCGGAGGGGCAATCGAGATCCCATTCGGAGCGCAAAGCACTCGACTGAAAAGGATTCTACGTGCCTATATGAGCCGGCCGGCCACGGAAATCGAAGGAGATCGCAAGCATGCTGGACCCGCACCAACCACTTGGATGGTTGATCCGACTTCCATTCAAGCTGATTTCGCCCTCTTCCGTCATGCCGGTGCTCACCGGACCGAACCGAGGACTGAGGTGGGTCGTCGGAGCCGGCAATCAGAGTTGCTGGCTCGGCACATATGAAAGCGATCATGCCAAGGCGATCGCCGCCCGCGTGAAACCAGGCATGACGGTCTTCGATGTCGGCGCACACGCCGGATACTACACCCTGATGCTATCCAGGCGTGTCGGACCAAAGGGGCGTGTTTTTGCGTTCGAAGCAAACCTCGCCAACACGGCAAAGCTCCGCAAACATCTGGAACTCAACGACATCAAGAATGTCGAAGTCATCGAGGCGGCCGTAACCGACCGAGCCGGGGAGACGTTTTTCCGTACGAACGATGATGCCGGCAAATATGGCTACATGGGGAAGATTTCTGAGTCCGGAACGCCCGTCAGGACAGTTCGGCTCGATGACTTTCCCACCCCGGACCTGATCAAGATGGATATCGAGGGCGCAGAGACACTTGCCCTTACGGGCGCCGCGCGGCTCTTGTCCGATCACAAGAGCATGATCTTCCTTGCCTTGCACGACGGCGCCTTTGAACAGGCGCCGGCCATTTTGAAACAGCATGGCTATCGGATAGAGCCGGTCGGAGAGCGTGAGTTATGGGGCACTCCGTCCTAGCTGGAAAGCTTCGCAGGACGGGGGCGGCCCTACGCTCCCTGACGCCTTACGCCTTCTGCGCGTCCATCACCTTGCGCACCGCGGGGCGGTCGGACATGCGCTTGAAATGGTCGGCGATCTTCGGCGTGGCATTGATGTCGACGCTGTCGCCTTCGAGCCAGGTCGACAGGGTGTAGAGATAGGGATCGCAGATCGTGAACTGCTCGCCCATGACCCAAGGTCCCATGAACATTCTCTGCTCGATCAGCGCGAAGCAGGCGCCCATGGTCTTCGGAACCATCTGCTTCATGTCGGCGAACGAGCTCTCCTCGGTCGCCCAGCGCGCGCCGCGCATCTTGTGGGCGTGATTGATGTGCACGGTCGAGCAGAGATAGGAGTTGAACGACTGCGCCTGGGCAAAATCAAAGGGATCGTCGAGCGGCGCGAGCTTCGCCTTGGGGAAAGTCTGCGCGATATAGGCCAGCATCGCCGGCGTCTCGGTTAGCACGCCGCGATCGGTCACCAGCGCCGGGACGCGGCCCTTCGGGTTGATCGCCAGATACTCCGGGCTGTTCTGCTGGTTGGTCTTGAAGCTCAGCCGCTCGGCCGTGTAGTCGGCCCCCGCCTCTTCCAGCGTGATGTAGGTGGCGAGCGCGCAGGTACCGGTGGCGTAGTAGAGCTTGAGCATGTCGAACCTCATGGGAAAGCTGGAAATTAACGACTGTCGTCTCCGAGATCCATAGCACGACATCCTCTTCGCAGTTGCCCACCGCCGCCCGCCTGTGCCAAGACGCCTGCAATTGGAGGAGTTTTGTCATGACCGTACTCATCGCCGGCGGCGGCATCGGCGGGCTGACGCTTGCGCTCAGCCTGCACCAGATCGGCGTTCCCGTAAGAGTGTTCGAAAGCGTCGCGGAATTGAAGCCGCTCGGCGTCGGCATCAACGTGCTACCGCATGCGGTGCGCGAGCTGATCGAACTCGGCTTGATGGACAAGCTGGACGCCAGCGGCGTCCGGACCCGCGAGCTCGCCTATTTCTCCAAGCACGGCAAGCCGATCTGGAGCGAGCCACGCGGGCTCGAGGCCGGCTACAAATGGCCGCAGTTCTCGATCCATCGCGGCACGCTGCAGCAGCTCCTGCTCGACACCGCGATCGAGCGGCTTGGGCGCGACAACATCCTCACCAGCCATCATCTCACCGGCTGGAGCGAGACGGCCAACGGCGTGCGCGCCGACTTCATCGACAGGGCGACCGGCAAAGCCGCAGGGACTTACGAAGGCGCGATCCTGATCGCCGCCGACGGCATCCATTCCGCCGTACGAGAAAAGCTCTATCCGAAGGAAGGACCGCCGATCTGGAATGGGCGCATCCTCTGGCGCGGCGTCACACCGGCAAAAGCCTTCCTCACCGGCCGCACCATGATCATGGCCGGGCACGAGATCCTGAAATTCGTCTGCTATCCGATCTCCAGGGAACCGGATGCCTCAGGCAATCACCTCATCAACTGGGTCGCCGAGCGCCATATGCCGCCGACCTATCAGTGGCGGCGCGAGGATTATAACCGCACTGCGCGGCTGGAGGAGTTTTTACCCTTGTTCGAGAGCTGGCAGTTCGACTGGCTCGACGTGCCCGGCCTGATCCGGAACTGCCCGCACGCCTACGAATATCCGCTGGTCGACCGCGATCCGGCGTCGCAGTGGACGTTCGGCCGCGTCACGCTGATGGGCGATGCCGCGCATCCGATGTACCCGATCGGATCGAACGGCGCCTCGCAGGCGATCCTCGATGCCCGGGTCCTCACCCGCGAGATCCTGGCGCATGGTCCGACGACCGCGGCGCTGCTGGCCTATGAGGCCGAGCGGCGACCCGCGACCACCGACCTCGTCCTGCTCAACCGCAAGAACGGCCCCGAGCAGGTGATGCAGCTCGTCGAGGAGCGCGCGCCCGACGGCTACAAGGTCGTCACCGACGTGCTGTCGCAAAAGGAGCTGGAAGACATCGCCGCCAACTACAAGCGCGTCGCCGGCTTCCAGGTCGAGGCGTTGAATGCCAAGCCGCCGATCGTGAGCGCGAACGCGCGGCGGGTGGGGGCTTAGGAGCTAGTTGTTGTGGACGTTCTCTTCACCTCGCCTCGCTTGCGGGGAGAGGTCGGATTGCATCGAAGATGCGATCCGGGTGAGGGGGTACAGGTCTATCGACAATCTCACTCGCGGAGAGAGGCCCCTCACCCCACCCTCTCCCCGTAAGAACGGGGCGAGGGAGCGAGAGACGGGTGCCCGCCTTACCGCACCACCCTCGCCGCTTCCAGCAACCGCTCGCTTGCGCTTGCCGTCGCCAGCACCGTGCCGTCTTCTGCCATCAGCTTTGCCTCGACGAAGGCGATGGTCTTGCCGAGCTGCGTCACCTTTGCTTCGCCGATGATCGGGCCGGGCTTCGCGGGCGCCAAAAAATTCACGGTCATGCTGATGGTGGTGGTGTAGAGCCGGCCCTCGCTCATCACCAGCACCGCCGGTCCCATCGTGTCGTCGAGCATGGCCGAGAGCATGCCACCCTGGATGAAGCCGGCCGGATTGCAGAACTCCGGCTTGCCCTCGAAGGCAAGCTTGATCCAGCCTTCGTCCGGACGGGCATCGAGCAGCCGCCATCCCAATAGCTCGGCGCAGGGCGGCTTTGAAAAGTTGTCGAGCGCGGTCTTGACCATACGAACCTCCGTTGCTGCTCGCCAATAGCGTAGGGCTGCTGCCAGCAGGGTGTCAGCAGGCTATGCGCCGCAGCGCGGCACCCGGGGACGTCGATCGAGAGCGCGAGACCGCGCGTCGCCCGAGATTTTCAGTCCAGCGCGTGCGCGATCACCTTGCGCATGACGTTGGGCAGCGCTTCATCGGCAAGGGTCGCGACCGGCACCCAGCGCATGCCCTCGGGCGCGCGGGTGCGGGCTTCGGCCTTGACCGTGTAAACCACCAGCTCCAGCGGAAAATGCGTGAAGACGTGGGTGACCACGCCCAGCTTGCGCTGCCAGCGCGATAGCCCCTTCAGGTCCGGCGCCTGCTTCCTCGCCGTCGCGTCGTCTTGTCCTGCGAGCCAATCCGAGCCGGGCACCTCGGTCATGCCGCCGAGCAGGCCCTTTTCGGGACGGGTGCGGACGAGAAGCTCATCGCCGCGCGTGACGACGAAGGCGGCGCCGCGGCGCAACGTCCCGCTCTTCTTGGGCGCCTTGCGCGGAAAGGTTTCCTGCGTTCCCTGCGCGCGCGCCGTGCAATCCTCGTTCAGCGGACACAGCGAGCAGGCCGGCTTCTTCGGCGTGCAGATCGAGGCGCCCAGATCCATCAGCGCCTGAGCACTATCACCAGCGCGAGTGTCCGCGAGCAGCGTGGCGGCCAGTTGCTGAATCAGGGACTTGGCCTGCGGCAATTCCTCCTCGACGGCGAACAGGCGCGACACCACCCGCTCGATATTGCCGTCGACCGGCATGGTGCGGCGATCGAAGGCGATCGCCGCGATCGCGGCCGCCGTATACGGCCCGATGCCCGGCAGCGCGCGCAGGCCTTCCTCGGTGTCGGGAAAGACGCCGCCATGGTCGCGCGTCACAGCGACCGCGCAGGCATAGAGGTTGCGCGCACGCGAGTAATAGCCGAGCCCGGCCCACATCCGCAGCACGTCATCGAGCGAAGCCCGTCCGAGCGCCGTCACATCCGGCCAGCGCGCGACGAACTTTTCGAAATAGGGTCCGACCGCCTTCACGGTGGTCTGCTGGAGCATGATCTCGGACAGCCAGACGCGGTAAGGGTCCGATGCCTCTCCGGGTGCCGCGCGCCAGGGTAGCCGGCGGCGGTGGCGGTCGTACCATTGGAGGAGCGCCAACGGGCGCGCCGAGATTTCCGCCTGAAGTGGTTCCGACTTGGGCTTGAGGGCAGATTTGGGGCTCATGCCGACACTGTAACGGCAACACACCGGCCCCTCCACGTCATGCCCGCGCTTGTCGCGGGCATCCACGCTTTTCTTCGAAGGAAGAACGTGGATGGCCGGGACACAGGCGAGCGGAAGCGACGCCGTCCTTAGTACGGCTATGCCCGGCCATGACGGCCAAGAGCTGTGGCCAGCGCGCGGGGGGTGCTATAAGGCCCCATGTCCAAACCCGGTCCCATCAGCGCCAAGCCGCTGTCGCTCCTGCTCAACGACGTCTTCGCCGAGGCCTATGCCAAGCAGGGCTTTGCCGCGCGCGAGCTGGTGACGCGGTGGGCGCAGATTGCCGGGCCGGAGATCGCGGCCCATGCCGAGCCGCTCAAGATGCAGTGGCCGCGCCCGGTGGAGGGCCAGCCGCAGGAGCCGGCGACCCTGGTGCTCCGGGTCGAGGGGCCGATGGCGCTGGAGATCCAGCACTCCGCCGACGTGATCCTGGAGCGGGTCAACCGCTTCTTCGGCTGGAGCGCAGTCGGCAAGCTGGCGTTTCGCCAGGCCCCCCTGTCGCGCGCCCGCCGACCGGCCCGGCCCGCCCCGCCGGACGCCAAGTCGGTGGCCAAGGTGGCAGAGAGCCTGGGCGACATCGAAGATGAACAATTGAAGACAGCGCTGGCGCGGCTCGGGGCCGCCATCAAGCGAAATTGAGCCTCATTCCGGCGCTAATGTGGACCTGTCCTTGCCGCTCGCCATTGCCTCAAACGAAGTTTCAAGCTAGCGACAGGCCGCCCGGGCGGGAACTCGATAAGACAACTCGATAAGACCCTTGGGGCGAGACCACAATCAATTCGGGAGCCGACCGTGATTATCACCCGCCGCGCCTTCACCACGATGCTGTCGCTGACCGGGCTTGCCGCGCTCGCCGGACTGTCGCCGGTGCGGTTGATCTCCGAGGCCATGATCCCTGAAGCGATGGCGCAGACCGCTGCCGATGTTGGCAAACCCGTCTCGCTGCCGGACATGGCGCTCGGCCCGAAGGACGCCCCCGTCACCATCACCGAGTTCGCCTCGATGACCTGCCCGCATTGCGCAACCTTCAACGAGCAGGTGTTCCCCAAGATCAAGTCCGAATACATCGACACCGGCAAGATCCGTTACATCTTCCGCGAGTTCCCGCTCGACATCAAAGCCGCCGCCGGCTCGATGCTGTCGCGCTGCATCGCCAATGGCGATGCGTCGAAATACTTCGCGGTCAACGACATGCTGTTCCGCCAGCAGAACGACTGGGTGTTGAAGAACACCACCGAGACCTTGACGCGGATCGGCAAACAGGCCGGCCTCACCCAGCAGCAGGTCGAAGCCTGCCTGAAGGACCAGGCGCTGCTCGACAAGATCGCCGCCGACCAGAAATATGCGAGCGACGTGTTGAAGGTTGATTCGACGCCGACGTTCTTCATCAACGGCGAGAAGATCAAGGGCGAGGCCTCGTTCGAGGAATTCGCCAAGAAGATCAACCCGCTGCTGAAGAGCTGATTCTCAGCGCAACAACGCCTGATTCGCATCTCAAAAGCCGTATCTTTCCCGGCATAAATCCCTTGGGAAAAGCGGTTTTCGCCGGTTGCCCTCGCGGCGCACCGCGGCCATTGTCCGCCGCATGAGCCGCCTCGCGCGACTCACCCAGACAGCGACATTGCCTTCCATGGTATTGTCCCGGCAGGGGGATTCGCGCCTGCCAACAGAGATGCGTGCTTATGAAGATCACCCGCCTGCGCCTTCACGGCTTCAAGTCCTTCGTTGAGCCCACGGACTTCGTCATCGACCCCGGCCTGACCGGCGTGGTCGGACCCAACGGTTGCGGCAAGTCGAATCTCGTCGAAGCGCTGCGCTGGGCGATGGGTGAGACCTCGTACAAGTCGCTGCGCGCCGCCGACATGGACGCGGTGATCTTCGCCGGCTCCGGCAACCGTCCGGCGCGCAACCACGCCGAAGTGACGATGACGATCGACAACGCCGATCGCACCGCGCCCGCGGCGATGAACGACAGCCAGCTTCTCGAAGTCTCCCGCCGCATCGAACGCGAGGCGGGCTCGGTCTATCGCATCAACGGCCGCGACGTGCGCGCCCGCGACGTGCAGATCCTGTTCGCCGACGCAGCCACCGGCGCGCGTTCGCCGGCCCTTGTTCACCAGGGCAAGATCGGCGAGATCATTCAGGCCAAGCCCGAGCAACGCCGCCGCGTGCTGGAAGACGCCGCCGGCGTCGCCGGTCTGCACGCCCGCCGTCACGAGGCCGAGCTGCGCCTGAAGGCGGCCGAAACCAACCTCCTCCGCGTCGAGGACGTGATCGGTCAGCTCTCCGGCCAGATGGAAGGTCTGAAGAAGCAGGCCCGTCAGGCCGTGCGCTATCGCGAGGTTGCGGCCAAGGTCCGCAAGGCCGAAGCGACGCTGTTCCATCTGCGCTGGATCGGCGCTCACGCCGACGTCAACGAGTCCGGCCAGACCCACGATCTCGCGGTCCGCGAGATGGCCGAGCGCACCCAGCACCAGGCTGAAGCCGCCCGTATCCAGGCCATCCGCGCCGCCGAAATGCCGGCGCTGCGCGATACCGAAGCGCGCGCCGCAGCCGGGCTGCAGCGCCTGACCAATGCCCGCGAGCTGCTCGACCGCGAGGAGGAGCGCGCCAAGGAGCGCGTCGCCGAGCTCGAGCGTCGCCTCGCCCAATTCGAAGGCGACATCTCGCGCGCCCAGCAGCAGACCATGGATGCCGACGTCGCGCTGCAGCGGCTCGACACCGAAGACGCCGAGCTGAAGGAAGAGATCAAGTCGCGCGTCGAGAAGCGCTCGGGTGTCGATGAGCGCGTTGCGGAAGCCGAGGCAACGCTCACCGAGACCGAAAGCCAGTTCGCCGAGCTCACCACCGAGCTCGCCGACCTCACCGCCAAGCGCAATCAACTCGAAGCCAACGTCCGCACCCACCGCGACAAGCTCGCCCGTCTCGACCAGGAGATCGCGAATGTCGCGGCGGAAGAGCAGAAGCTTGCCAACGAGATCGGCGGCTTCGGCGATCTCGACGAGCTGACCGCGACGGTCGAGACCGCGGAGCAGACGCTGGCGGCCTCGGAAGCCGCAGCACAGGCGAGCGAAGCGGCCCATGTCGCCGCGCGGCAAACGCTGGAATCCTCGCGCTCGCCGCTGAACGAAGCCGACAAGCGCGTGCAGCGGCTCGAGACCGAGGCGCGCACCATCTCCAAGATCGTCAATGGCGAGACCAAGAATCTGTGGCCGCCGATCATCGACGGCATCACCGTCGACAAGGGTTTTGAGAAGGCGATCGGCGCCGCGCTCGGCGACGATCTCGATGCCCCGGTCGATCCGTCCGCGCCGATGCGCTGGACCAATGCCGGCGCCGTCACCGACGGTGATCCGGAGCTGCCCGAGGGCGCCGTCCCGCTCGCCAACCACGTCCAGGCGCCGGCCGAGCTGGCTCGCCGCCTGGCGCAGATCGGCGTGGTGCCGCGCGAGCGCGGTGCCGAACTGGTCTCGCAGCTCAAGACAGGCCAGCGGCTGGTCTCGCCCGAGGGCGACGTCTGGCGCTGGGACGGCTTCGTCGCGGCAGCTCACGCGCCGACCGGAGCCGCACGGCGCCTTGCCGAGCGCGCCCGACTCGTCGACATCGAGAACGAGCTCGAACAGGCCCGCATCGACGCGCAGATCAAGCGTCAGGCGTTGGAGAACGCCGAGTCCGAGCTGCAGATGGCCGCCAGCACCGAAGGCGCCAGCCGCGAAGCCTGGCGCGCCGCGCAGCGCGAGCTCAACACCGCGCGTGAGCGCCATGCCACGGCGGAGCGCGAGATCAGCCGCCACGCCGCGCGCAAGGCGACGCTCTCGGAAGCGCACAGCCGCATCGCAGCCGACCGCGCCGAGGCCGAGGCCGCGTACGAATACGCCGCCGCCGGGATCACCGAGCTGCCGTCGAGCGAAGAGACCGAAACGCGTCTCGCCGCCGTCCGCAGTGACATCGAAGGCCATCGCCGCATGGCCGCCCAGGTCCGCGCCGAGGCGCAGGCGCTGGCGCGCGAAGCCGAGCTTGCCGATCGCCGCGTGCAGGCGATCCTCGCCGAACGCACCGAGTGGCAGAACCGTAAAGAGAGCGCGGCCTCCCATATCGACACCATCCAGACCCGCATAACCGAGGTCTCGATCGAGCGCAGCGATCTCGAAAACGCGCCCGCCGTGTTCGCCGAGAAGCGCAGCGCGCTGATCACCGAGATCGAATACGCGGAAAACGACCGCCGCATGGCCGCCGACGCGCTCGCCACCGCGGAAAGCGCGATGGCGGAGACCGATCGCGTCGCGAAATTGACCCTTGAAGCGCTCTCCAGCTCCCGCGAAGCCACCGCCCGCGCCGAGGAGCGCATGGAAGGCGCACGGCGCCGGCTCGAAGACATCGAGCGCGAAATCCGCGACATGCTGGAAGTCGAGCCGCAGGCCGTTGCAGGCCTTGCCGAGATCGAGTCCGGCGCCGAGCTGCCGCCGCTGCACGACATCGAGGAAGACCTCGAAAAGATGCGCCGCGACCGCGAGCGCCTGGGCGCGGTGAACCTGCGCGCCGAGGAAGAGCTGCGTGAGGTCGAGACCCAGCACACCGGTCTCGTCACCGAGCGCGACGACCTCGTCGAAGCCATCAAGCGGCTGCGCCAGGGCATCCAGAGCCTCAACAAGGAAGCGCGCGAGCGGCTCCTGACCTCGTTCGAGGTCGTCAACAGCCACTTCAAGCGCCTGTTCGTCGAGCTGTTCGGCGGCGGCGAAGCAGCGCTGCACCTGATCGAGAGCGACGATCCGCTGGAAGCCGGTCTCGAGATCATCGCCAAGCCGCCGGGCAAGAAGCCGCAGACGCTGTCGCTGCTCTCGGGCGGTGAGCAGGCGCTGACCGCGATGGCGCTGATCTTCGCCGTGTTCCTCACCAACCCCTCGCCGATCTGCGTGCTGGACGAAGTCGACGCACCGCTCGACGACCACAACGTCGAACGGTACTGCAACCTGCTGCACGAGATGACCGGCTCGACCGACACCCGCTTCATCATCATCACGCACAATCCGATCACGATGGCGCGGATGAACCGGCTGTTCGGCGTCACCATGGCCGAACGCGGCGTCTCGCAGCTGGTGTCGGTGAGCCTGTCAGAGGCGGTGGACATTCTCGACCAGAACGTGGCTTGAGATCTTTAGCCGTCATTCCGGGGCGATGCGCAGCATCGAACCCGGAATCTCGCGCTACAATCTCGAACTTCTCTGATGCGCAATTGCGCATCAGAGTTCGCGCTTCGCGCGCCCCGGAATGACGTGAGGTTGCTCATGATCTCACCCACCCTTCCTCCCGAACTGAAAGCGGCCCTCGACGCCAAGCTCCAGGGCTTTTCGCGCACCGACGCCGCCCGGCGGTCGTCGCAGATCTCGAACACCTATCGCGCAGGCGGCGGCTCCGGCACGATCAAGTCCGAGGCTGATGCGCTCGCCTATGCGCTCGCGCGCATGCCGGCGACCTACGCGGCCGTCGCCGCGAGCCTGAATGCACTGACCGGGATTGCACCGGACCTCGCCCCGGTAACGCTGCTCGACGTCGGCGCAGGCCCGGGCACCGCGAGTTGGGCGGCCGCGGAGGCCTTTTCGTCATTGCAAGACTTCACCCTGCTCGACGCCAACGCCACGCTGAGCCGGCTCGCGCTCGAACTGGCACGCAACAGCTCGCGATTGGCGGACTGCCGCTACCTGCCCGGTGACGCCAGCGGTAACCTTGCCGAGGTCCCGCAAGCCGATCTCGTCATTGCGAGCTACATCATCGGCGAGCTCGGCGAGAGTGACCAACGCGCGCTCACCGAAGCGATGTGGGCGAAAGCGCGCCGCGGGCTGGTCGTGATCGAGCCCGGCACGCCCGCCGGCTACGCGCGCATTCTCGCGCTGCGCCAGCAGCTCATCGCAGCAGGCGCCCATGTCGCCGCGCCCTGTCCGCACGAAAAGCCCTGCCCGCTCACATCGCCCGACTGGTGCCATTTCAGCCAACGCCTGCCACGCTCACAGGCGCATCGCCAGATCAAGGGCGCCGAGGTGCCGTTCGAGGACGAGCGCTTCATCTACGTCGCCCTGACCCGCACGCCGCCCGCAATGCGCGCCTCGCGCGTGCTGGCGACGCCTGATGTCGGCAAGGCCGAGATCACGGCAAAGCTTTGCACTGAGGACGATGTCGAGCTCGCGAAGGTCCCTCGCCGCGACAAGGCCGCCTATGCCAGCGCCCGGCGCTGGCGCTGGGGTGACGCCGTCATGTCCGAAAGTTAACCTCGTTCTGCGCTTTGCCTTGAACTTGGATGGTTCCTCATCCGACCAAGTCTTACCTCCCCCCTGCGCCGGGGCTCTCGCCCTGCGTTAATTTGGTTTAGGCTGCGCCCGCCTTCTTCCCCATCAGGAGTTCTCCATGTCGACCGGCTGGATCGTTCTCGGCGTTATCGTCGTCCTCGTGCTGTTCGCCTTCAGCGCCTACAACCGTCTGGTGGCGCTGGGCCAGCGCGTCAGCCAGGCCTTTGCCGATATCGACGTGCAACTCAAGCAGCGCCATGACCTGATCCCGAACCTGGTCGAGACGGTGAAGGGCTATGCCTCGCATGAGCGCGGCACGCTCGACGACGTCATCAAGGCGCGCAATTCGGCGATGTCAGCGCAGGGGCCGGCGCAGGTGTCCGCCGCCGAGAACCAGCTCTCCGGCGCACTTGGCCGGCTGATCGCGCTGTCGGAGGCCTATCCCGACCTCAAGGCCAACGCCAACTTCCAGCAGCTTGCCAGCGAGCTCTCGGACATCGAGAACAAGATCGCGGCCAGCCGTCGCTTCTTCAACAACGCGGTCCAGGAATACAACACCGGTATCCAGCAGATGCCCGCGGCGCTGTTCGCCGGCATGTTCGGCTTCACCAGGAAGGATTTCTTCGATCTCGGCGGCAGCCGCACCGAGGTCGAGGCAACGCCGCAGGTGAAGTTCTGATTGCCTGACATGTCCATTGTTTTTCTCCGTCATTCCGGGGCGTCGCAAAGCGACGAACTACGGTGCGCAATTGCGCACCTGGGAATCTCGAGGTTCCGGGTTCACACCTTCGGCGTGCCCCGGAACGACGGTCGTTGACGAAGGCGCGTCATGGCCGCGTATGGTCTCTACACGCACATCGCCTCGAACAAGTTTCGTTCGATGCTGCTGCTCGCCGGCCTGTTCGCGCTGGTCTATGTGCTGGTCTATGCCGGCGCGCTGGTCGCCGAAGTCGTCATCGACAGCAACCGAACCGTTGCCTTCTACCTGAGCCACGCCTTCCACGATCTGATCGCCACCGCGCCGGTTGCGACAATCGCGGTGGCCCTCTGGATCGTGATCGCCTATTTCTTCCACCAGTCGATGATTGACGCGGTGACCGGCGGCCACGACGTCACCCGGCAGGAGGAGCCGCGGCTCTACAATCTGCTCGAAAATCTCTGCATCTCGCGCGGCATCACGATGCCGAAGCTGAAGATCATGGAGAGCCCGGCGCTGAACGCGTTCGCGACCGGCCTCAATCCGCGGCAATATTCGATCACCGTCACCACCGGTCTCCTCAATGCGCTGAACGACAAGGAGATCGAGGCGGTGCTGGGCCACGAGCTGACCCACATCAAGAACGGCGACGTTCAGCTCATGGTCGTCGCCGTCATCATCGCCGGCGTGGTCGGCTTCTTCGGCGAGCTGTTCTTCCGCCTGTTCACGAGCTTCAACTGGAGCTCCGGCTCCGGCAGCTCGTGGTCCTCGGGCTCCTCCTCGTCGTCGCGATCGTCCTCGTCGTCGAGCGACAGCAAGAGTTCCGGCGGCGGTGCGGTGATCGTCATCATCATCGCGGTCGTGCTGATCGTGGTGGCCTGGCTGATGTCGCAGGTGGTGAAGCTCGCGCTGTCGCGGTCGCGCGAATATCTGGCCGACGCAGGTTCGGTCGAGCTGACGAAAGACCCGGACGCGATGATCTCGGCGTTGCGCAAGATCGAGGGCCGCGGTGAGCTGCCGGGCGCGACCTCGGCAGTGATGGAGCTCTGCGTCGACAATCCGCGCGAGGGCTTTGCCGACCTGTTTGCCACCCACCCTTCGGTACAGTCCCGGGTCGACGCGCTGGTCAAATTCGCCGGCGGCCATGATCCCGGCCCGCTGCCGTCGCCCACCGAGGAGACGGAAGAGCCGGACGCGCAGGCCGACCAGCAGGACGCTCCGCCGCTGCCGCAGGGCCCATGGAACGACGCCGGAAAGCCGGCCAATCCGCCCCCCGAACCAAGCCCCGCCCGAACCTCGGCGGGGAACCCGCTGGGCAATCCCATGGGTAATCCGATGGGCAATCCTATGGGTCCTTGGGGCCGCCATTGAGGGCATGATTTGCCGCCCCGTGCGGCGGGCTTCGCGGCGATTGGGAAAAACTCCGGGAATTGCCGCACGCGGGGGCCGAGGATTTGAATTCTCCCTTGTTTCTGCCATGTTCGCGCCCAACAGCAGACTTGGGACATCGATTTGGGGCCCGGCCGATTGCAAGGCGCAGTCGGAGGGCGCGTTAGGGGACAGCAATGGCAAAGCCGGCAGTGGTTGTGGTGGGCGCGGACAAGGGTGGGGTTGGCAAGACCACGGTGTCGCGTACCTTGCTCGATTATTTTTCCGCCAACAACGTGCCGACGCGCGCCTTCGACACGGAGTCGCCGCGCGGAACGCTGAAGCGCTTCCACCCTGACATCACCGAGATCGTCGACATGATGACGACGTCGGACCAGATGAAGATCTTCGATACGCTCAACGCGGCGAGCCCGTCGGTGACCGTGATCGACGTTCGCGCCGGCCTGCTGTCGCCGGCACTGGCGTCGCTGCGCGACATCGGCTTCCTCGACGCCGCCAAGGCCGGCCAGATCACCTTCGCGGTGTTCCACATCCTGGGACCCTCGATCGCCTCGCTCGACGAGATCGCCGAGACCGCGGGCTTCATGGGTGGTGCAAAATATTTCCTGGTGAAGAACTTCATCAACGACACCCAGTTCTTCCAGTGGGACCAGGCGACCTACAATTCCTACTTCCACCGCATCAAGGACGCGACCGAGCTGACCATCCCCAAGCTCAACGAAATGGCCTATGAGCAGGTCGAGGTGTCCTCCGTCCCGTTCCTGAAGTTCGTCGCCAACAAGGGCATCAACGACGATGCCGCGAACTACTCGTTCGTGCTGCGCGGCTATGTCCGGCACTGGCTGGCGAACGTCTGGAGCGAATTCGACCGCATCCGCCTGACCGACATCGTCGGCTCCAAGCCTGCGGCCCGTAGCGCCGAAAAATAGTTGCGAGCGACGTGCGATACGGCTGGATTGGGCGGTGAGTTGGCCTGATATAGCTGTCGATGCCCGCGACGCCTGTCTACATCATCTGCTCGCCCCGCCCGCAGGTCGGCAAGACGCTGCTGGCGCGGCTTTTGAGCGAATTCCTGCTGCTCAAGAACGGGGACGTCACGGCCTTCGACGTCAACCTGAAGGAGCCGTCGCTGCTCGACTATCTGCCGAAGATCACGGAGACCGCCGACGTGATCGACACCTACGGCAAGATGCAGCTGATGGACCGCGTCATCGTCGATGACGGTCTTGCGAAGGTCATCGACCTCGGCTTCCACGCCTTCGACGAGTTCTTCAAGATGACCGACGAGATCGGCCTGCTCAAGGAGGCGGCACGCCGGCATGTCGTGCCGATGATCATGTTCGTTGCCGACACCGACCGCCTCTCGGCCCGCGCTCATGAGATGCTGCGCGGGCAGATCCCGCGCATGAATCTGATCACCGTGGACAATGAATACGTCGTGCGCGGCGAGCTGCCCGCGGCGATGGCCAGGGGACGGGTGTTCCGCCTGCCCGCGCTGCCCGGCTTCCTCAATACCTATATCGACCGGCTGAATTTCTCCTTCACCGGCTATCTGCGCCAGGAGAAGGATTCCTCCGCCGAGCTGCACCAGTGGACCCGGCGCAATTACCTCGCGTTCCGCGAGCTTGAGCTCAGCCTGATCTTGCAACAGTTCTGAATATTTTATCCGGGTAATATTGACGCGATGCGTCCCCGCGGCTACTGAGCTTGCGCAACAGCATCCCTCAGCAAGGCCCTTCACCCGTGACCATCGACCGGAAAGCAGCGATCGCCGCCTACAAGGAGCGGAAGACCATTGCGGGCATCTTCGTCGTCCGCTGTGCGGCGTCGGGCGAGGCCTGGGTCGGCCAGGCCCCGAACCTGGAGACGATCCAGAACCGCATCTGGTTCTCGCTGCGCCAGGGAAGCCACACCTGCCGCACGCTCCAGGCCGCCTGGAACAAGCATGGCGAGGCGGGCCTGACGTTTGGCGAATGCGAGCGTCTGGAGGATGAGGAGACCGCCTATGTCCGAAACGCGCTCCTGAAGGAGCGCATGCTGCATTGGCGGGCTGAGCTAAAGGCCGAGGCGATCTGACGATCGCTGCGGCCCTTAATGCCCCTCGAACGTCATCAGCGTGCGCACCGGTACGTCCATCGCGCGCAGCTTGGCGGCTCCGCCGAGATCAGGGAGGTCGATGATGAAACAGGCTGCGACCACATTGGCGCCGATCTGCCGCAGCAGCTTCACCGCGCCTTCGGCGGTGCCACCGGTGGCGATGAGGTCGTCGACCAGGATCACGCGCTCGCCGGGCTGGATCGCATCGACGTGCATCTCCATCTCGTCGATGCCGTATTCCAGCGAATAGGCAATGCGCACGGTGGTGTGCGGCAGCTTGCCCTTCTTGCGGATCGGCACGAAGCCGGCCGAGAGCTGATGCGCCACCGCGCCGCCGATGATGAAGCCGCGCGCTTCCATGCCGGCGACCTTGTCGATCTTGTTGCCGGCCCAGGGATTGACGAGCTCGTCCACCGCGCGGCGGAAGGCGCGCGCATCCGCGAGCAAAGTCGTGATGTCGCGGAACATGATCCCCGGCTTGGGATAATCTGGGATGGAGCGAACGCTCGCCTTCAGATCGTGGTCAAAGGTCATTTGTGTCTCACTTTGGGTTTGTCCGCCGTCATTACGAGCCACCGGGTCCGCGCAAAGCGCGGCCCGATGACAGGCTCCGCGAAGCAATCCAGACCTTCTACGAGGAGACCGTCTGGATTGCTTCGTCGCTTCGCTCCTCGCAATGACAGCATTTACTTAGCTCCAGCATCCAGCCGGAAGGCGTTTTCGACAATCTTCAAGCCCACCTCGTTGCCGAGCGACATCAGCGATTCCGGGTGGAACTGCACGCCGGCGACCGGCAGCGTCTTGTGCTCCAGCGCCATGGCGACGCCGTCCTCGGTGCTCGCGGTGACGGACAAGACCTCCGGCATGCTGTCGCGCTCGACATAGAGCGAATGATAGCGGCCGATGACGATCTCGTTCGGCAGGTTGCGCATCAGCCGCCCGCCCCGCACCTGCACCCGCGAGGGCCGGCCGTGGGCGGGATTCGTGAGCTGGCCGAGCTCGCCGCCAAAATATTCGCCGATCGCCTGCACGCCGAGGCAGACGCCGAACACCGGCAACTTCTTCTCCAGCGCCGCATCGATGGTCTTCTTGATCCCGAAATCCTCAGGCCTTCCGGGGCCGGGCGACAGCACCAGCAAATCCCACCTCTTCTGTCCGAGCATGTCGAGCGCATGCACATGGCGGACCACCGTGACGTCGGCGCCGACCTGGCGAAAATAATCGGCCAGCATGTGCACGAAGCTGTCGTCGTGGTCGATCAGCAGCACCTGCTTGCCCGAGCCGGTCGCGTCAGGCGCGAAGGTCGACAGCGGCTTCGGCGGATCGCCGCGCAGCGCCTGGAACAGCGCTGCGGCCTTGACCTGGCATTCGCGGTCTTCCGCCGCCGGATCCGAGTCGAACAGGCAGGTTGCGCCGACGCGAACTTCGGCAAGACCGTCCTTCATGCGGATGGTGCGAATGGTGAGGCCGGTGTTGATGCTGCCATCGAAATTCACGGCGCCGATCGCGCCGGCGTACCAGCGCCGCGGCGAGCGCTCGTGATCCTCGACGAACTGCATCGCCCAGAGTTTTGGCGCGCCGGTGACGGTGACGGCCCAGGCGTGGGTGAGGAACGCGTCGAGCGCGTCGAAGCCGGGGCGCAGCATGCCCTCGACATGGTCGACGGTGTGGAACAGCTTCGAGTAGGTCTCGATCTGCCGGCGCGCCAGCACCTTGATCGTGCCGGGCACGCAGACCCGCGCCTTGTCGTTGCGATCGACGTCGGTGCACATGTTGAGCTCGAACTCGTCCTTCTCCGAGTTCAGCAGCTGGCGGATCTGCTCGGCATCGCCGATCGCATCGGTGCCGCGCGCGATCGTGCCGGAGATCGGGCAGGTCTCGACGCGGCGTCCGTCCGAGCGCACGAACATTTCAGGTGAAGCCGACACCAGGAATTCGCCCTCGCCGAGATTCATCAGCGCGCCGTAGGGCGACGGATTGATGACGCAAAGCCGCTGGAAGACTTCGGCCGGCGAGCGGTCGCAGGGCTCGGCAAAGAGCTGACCCGGCACGGCCTCGAACAAATCGCCGCGCGCGAAGGCCGCGCGCGCGGTCTCCACCGTCGCCTGATATTCGCCGGGCGCGTGATCGGCAAAACCCTGGCGCGGCGTCTTCAGATACGGGCTCTCGGCGGTTTCGCGCGGCAGCCCCTCGGTGGATTTTCCCTTCCAGGTGAAATCGTAGCTCAGCACCACGCCGCGGCCGGTGGCGCGGTCATAGGCCAGCAGGCGATCGGGGACATAGAGCACGATGTCGCGCTGGTCGGTCTCGCGCGGACGCTTTTGCACGAGGTCCTCGATCTGGAACACGAGGTCGTAAGCGAACGCCCCGAACAGGCCGAGCAGGCCGTCATCATTGGCGGAGAAGGCGGCGACGAGATCACGCACCAGCGACATCACGCTGGCGCGCCGCGTGCGCTGGTCTTCCTCGACCGGCGCATCGCCGCGGATGATGTGGCCGGAAAGGCGCGAAGCGGTCTTCTCCGAGATCACGACGCAGGGCTCGCGCAGCACCTCAGCGAGGAAGGCAATCAGCACCTGCCCGCGCTCGTTCAGCGCTTCCAGCTTGAAATTGACGCCAGCGGTCTCGAGCTTGAGCGGCGGATCGGAGAAGCCGAGGTCAAAGCTCTCGTAGCGGCCGGGCACAGTCGTGCCCGAGGACAGCACCACGCCAAGGCGGCGGTCGAGCAGGTTGACGAGATCGTCGAGGCGGTTGGCGCCGCCGGTAAACTGCTCCGCCACGCGCGTGATCGCGAGACCTCCGCGGGTCACGTAATCGCTTCTGGCCGGAAGGGCAAAGACTGTCCTGTTCATGTGATCCTCTTGGGGTCCTCTTACGAGACTTGCCGAGGGAACGCCACACAGGACAAACGATCAGGCCGCCGCACTGCGCTGGCGACCTCAGACGATTTAGGAAAGGAAAATCGCACCGGCCACCTCTTTAGGAGGTGCGCCACCAAAGACGGGCTGGGCGGACGGCGGTGCTCATGGGCGGATACTCACCATGACGCGGGGGCGGCGTCAAGATGCGGGCCGCCCAGGTAGCCGCCAGCTGTAGCCCGGATGGAGCGCAGAGGCTGGGCAAGTATCTGTTTTGCGCCCACCTTACACGGCGTATTCGAATGTTGGACGAATTTGGCCTCGGAGTGGCGGTGGGGCGGCCCGTAGCCGGGCGATGATGTCGGTGATGGCGCTCAG
>NZ_LGHM01000299.1 GCF_001908185.1 Bradyrhizobium sp. AS23.2 | reverse complement strand
CCACGACCTTCTTAACCCCCAAACTCGCAAGCGCGACCAACTTAAAGCACGAAATGAAGAATGTAATTCTCGCCGCGTTTCGATCTTTCGTGTTTCTACACAGCCAGAGTCACAATCGGAAGTCGGGATCGGCCCCAGCCCCGGTCCGCTCCTACCCTGAAAGCGGACTATCGCTCCGCGCTCGGTCGAGGTCAGCTAAGGACCCCCATAGCGGACTTCTAAAAGTCGCAGGGCAACGTCGGCTGCGGCTCCTAACCTGAACTGATGCGGTGCTTCTGAAAAGCGGCTCTGAGTTCAGCCAGTTGGTCGCTCGTTGCGCCCAGCTCGGCGTCGACCCGATCAGTCGGCAAGTCCACGTAGGCGATTGGCTGATCGAACTGGCTCGCCGTGAAGTCGTACCTCTTGCCTCCGATCCGATTGTAAAAATGGTCGCCGGCTGGCAGAGGCGTCTTCAGCAAATCGCCACCAAAGAGCTCATGAACGAGCAGTGACGTGACGTTGCATTGCCCTGCCGCTGGATTTTTCGCCGTCCATTGGCTCGCAGTCGACGACGACCATGCCGCGCAGAGCGCACTTTGAACCTCATCGGGATCGAAGCTCATCGTCATCTCCAAGGATCGTCCAAGGATCGGCGCCGCGGCAAAGATTTCGGATTATTCGATAATTGCTTTTTGCCACTGTTTTGCCCCACGAGTCAAACGGCTTGCGGATCGTCGCGAGTTTCGCGGACAGCGCTGCATTTCGCGCGCCTTTCGGCGGCTGCGCGGGTGATCGCGGCTTCCAGCCGAATTGGCCCGACCTGTCAAACTGTTGGCCGCGTTCACAGGGCGTCACCCCCTCGCCGCCCGCCTACTGTGCATGGGGTTGTTTTTCATATTTTTGCTTGGGCACCCGCTTGCGCCAATCGGCATAGGGGGCGACCTTGTGGGTCGCTCCCCTGCCACACCACCCGGCATGCGGGTCCGCACCGGGCGGTTCGAGAAGTTGAGGTCATGAGAGCCGGGGCAGTCCCAGTCGATCCGACCAGTTCAGGGTCAACACAGCATTGAGGAACATGCCGCTGTTACGCCACCAGCGACGGCTGTTGGCCGCCACCTGTCGCGCAACGTCAGGCTTGGCTCCCAGCGCCAGCAGTTCCCTGTACATGGTCGTACCGCGCTTCCACTGCTTGAGCTGGATGGCGCGCAGCCGATGACGCAGCCACTGGTCGAGCTCTCGCCAGACCTTCGGCGTTTGCGCCAGCCGGAAGTATGCCTTCCATCCCCGAACATAGGGCCGCAGACGATCCACCACGTCCTGCATACTGCGCCCGCCTGAGCGGCAGGTCAGTTGCCGGATGCACTGCTTGAACCTCATCAGCGGCTTGACGGCGACCTTGCGTTTGATCACGCCGCCCGGAGCTACCCAAAAGCCGTAGCCCAGGAACTTGCGACCGAACACGCTGGCCACTGCGCTCTTGGTCTCATTGACCGTCAGGCGCAGCTTGCCGTAGAGCCGCCGAAGCAGCGCCATCACCCGTTCACCCGCCCGGCGGCTGCGAACATAGACATTCGCATCATCGGCGTAGCGCACGAAGCAATGACCCCGGCGTTCCAGCGCCTTGTCCACTTCATCGAGCAGCACATTGGCCAGCAGCGGCGATAGCGGTCCGCCTTGCGGCGTCCCCATCGTGCGCTTCTGGACCACGCCGTCGTCCATAATCCCGCTGTTCAGATACGCCCGGATCAACCGGATCACCCCGGTGTCCCCGATCCGTTTCTGAAGGCGGTCGATGAGGATGTCATGGTCGACCCGGTCAAAGAACTTTTCCAGGTCCACGTCCACCACGATCCGGTGGCCCGATTGCACGTATGATTGCGCCGCAAGGACGGCATCATGCGCACCTCGGCCCGGCCGGAAGCCGTAGCTGTGCTCGCTGAAGGTCGGAT
>NZ_LGHM01000298.1 GCF_001908185.1 Bradyrhizobium sp. AS23.2 | reverse complement strand
AGTTCGCCGTTTAGGTTGAAGGCACTTGCGAGCCTGGGCGCTAGAACGATCTTGGACGAATAAGTTCTTCTATCGCGCTCAAGCGTCTTGGGGTTTTCACACAGCCAAGACCCAGAACCGACATTGCCTAGCCCGGAGCTTTCGCCGGATCGCGAGCGGCGGCTTGCTTGTCGATGTGGCCATTGTGTACGTGCGCGATACGCCATCCGTCGTGCGACTTCACATACACCGCCGTTAAGAGGTTTCCGTCATCGGGATAGAGCTTGCCATTGGGTCGTAGCGCTGCATCTACACCCTCTATTCTGTTGATGCGGGTCACGACCACGACGTTCGGTGCGATCTGCCGCATTTCGATTTGCTCAGGCGGAAGCATTCGACTATTCGCAAACATGCCCTTATGGAGAACAGCGTGTGCTTTCAGTACCGTCTCGCGCCCCTTCCAATGCATGCCAACGACATTAATCCAGTCGACGTCGGGCATGGTGTCGGCGACGAAAGCGTCCATATCATGCCTGTTCCAAGCGTCCCTTTGCCGATCCATAATTGCGCGAATAGCCGCTGCATCGTCGGCGGCGACGGAAGACGAGGCTGTGGACATTGGTAGCCCCTTTACAGATGTGGAGACGCCCAGCTTACTGGCGCAGGAGCGACTGATCAAATGCACCGAAGATGCTGCATCGGATTAGTTGAAATGTCGCCTAATGGCCCTTCGCGACATACCGCGCCGCCGGACGACCGCGGTCGCTAACTGGGCATAGCGGAAATCGACGGGCCGCCGTCCATTGCAGAGAGCGACGTTCGTGACCCTGAGCAGACTCAGATGACGCCGATACAGCGAGCGCATCGTCGCGACGATCGGCACGTGGTGCGGCTAGGGCTTGCAGCTCAAGTGACATGGCGTTCGCTTAGAAAGCAAACGGACGGAAAAATCGAATTCTGAGATAGGTCAGCATTGCTGTTCAGTGCGTCTTGGCCGCAACAGCCAGTGAGAAATTCGAGCCGTCCAGCCTCACGCCTTCGTTGTGGCAAATCCAAAAGATACGTCGATGCAGGATTGGGCCCCAGACTGAACACGGGGATCTGTGGTTGGGATTGAATGGGGAAACCGCGGCGGTGCGGTTGGCGACATTGAAGATTTGGCAAGTAAGCTGTATTGCCGGCGCGCTGGGCGCAACTTCGCTTGCAGCGATTCATCAGATCGCGGTACCGCCCCCGAGCGTCGCAACGCCGAATGCGAGAGTTGCTGATGTATTCGGCACCATCCCGCTGAACGTGACGACGCTGCTGACAAACGCCAGCGCGGCGTTGCCGACTCCGGTCATCGAGGCGAAATTCGATACAAGATCATCGGCTAATGCGATTGTTGCGGCGGAGTTCGCAGACGCGGCGCCGAACTCGGTGATGCCGTCCGATGTGACCAGCTCGCCGCCGCAAGGGCGAACGTTGCAGACCAGTGCCAGCCTTGATGCTACGCCGCCCACGAGCGAGTCAACGCCGCAGCTGGACCGGCCGCATGCTGCTTCTCCCAAGCCGGACGAAGGCGAGCTGCCGTATCTGAAGTACTACGTCTATTCGGAAATTCCTCCGCCGGAGAAACCCACGAAGATCGCCTTGGCGGCATTCGGCGACGTTCCGCTCGGAACACCGGTCCAGGAGATCGAACGCGCGGCCAGAGCATTTGGAGTCGATGCCAATTTCATGAAGGCGGTTGCCAAAATCGAATCCGATTTTGATCCCAGGCAACGCACCGGCTCCTATATAGGTCTGTTCCAGCTGAGCAAGTCTGAGTTTAGGGCATACGGGTCGGGCGACATCCGCAATTCTCGCGACAATGCTATGGCTGCCGCCTACAAGTTCATCACCGAGGCTGCGCTATTCGAAGTAATGACGCACGAGGAGCTGACGTTCACCAATCTTTATCTGATCCACCAGCAGGGCTGGGAAGGAGCCGCCCAACACATCAGCCATCCGCAGCAGATTGCCTGGAAGTCGATGTGCGCGACCCGCGAGGGCATCGAGAAGGGCGAGAGATGGTGCAAGCGCGCCATCTGGGGCAACACTCTGCCGGCGGTCAAACGCGAATGGAAGTCGGTCGATCGCCTCACGTCGGGCGCGTTCGTGGCGATGTGGCGGGACCGCGTCGAGACGCTCTATGCCCGCTACCCCGCGCCAACGCTGCGGCGGCGGGACGCTTGAGATGAATCAGTTTTCGTTTGGTCGGGAACGTGTTCCGGCAATCTTGGGGTCCGATTTCCGGCGCCGGATTAGGTTTGCGTTCCGCCTAGAGACCGGGCGGTTGCTCGCTCCAAGCGGCCCGATTGACCCAAGGCTCGAGCGCTGCCGCCTCCGAGACTAGAACCTAGCCTCCTAGATTCATAAGCAATTCACGTCGGCTGATGGCCCCTCAGAGACTTGCGAACAGCCGGTCACAACGTCTGCTGCTCAGGGTAGACCGGAAAAGTGACGCCTGGGTCGCCAAAACGGCGCTCATGACCCGTAGCGGACTCTCGTGACGGAAATTGGCTCCGCCACAGCAGACATTGATGCAGCCGTAAGCGATTGACGGGAAGCTACTCGGTCCGCTCGTAAGTGGTGACAACTACGATGTCTTGGCCATCTACAGTGCTTTTGAATGACGGTGTTGTCACCGTCAACTTGTTGCCCGCCGTCTCCACTTGATACGTCCGGGTGGTGCCGATCCATGACTGGACCCAGGCGATATCGACGTTGTAGATGACCTTGTTGCCTTCGATCTTATAATTACCGCCCCACGCAAACATACTCTTGAAAAGTTCGACACGTTCCGCGTCCGTGGGGTCGGCCTTCTCGTTCTTTTTACGGTCTTGTGACACCGCGAAGATCTGGAAGCGGCCACCCTTCGTGTAGTAGGCGTAACCCAGCGGATGCTCGCCGAACGTAGCGGCGGTCTTGCCCGTCGCCACTTCCTTGCGAGCTCCTGTTGTGGGGAGCGGGGCTGACCGCCTCCGCGGTCGCGCAGCAACAGGTTAAGCTCGGTGTCCTCAACGACCAGACGGGACTGTACGCGGATCTGACAGGCATGGGCTCGGTCCACGCCGCGCGCGCTCCGCAGAATGTAGAGCACCTGTGGTAGCCGCGCGGCTGGCACCTCGTCGAGTACGCCATCCGCACCTGCAATCAGTCTCTTGCGAAGAAGCGAGCCTTAAGCCTTCAGGTCCGTGATCCTCATAATTGCGACCACGCTCCCGTCATTGTACGCCTGCTCTTTTGTGTCCTTGTTGCAGGTCCAGACAAAGTTCTTCTTCGCCGTAAAGGTCTTTCCGTCCTGGTCAAGCCGCATCTCCCCTTCAATGATATGGCAGACCATGGCATTCATCATCGGGGGACCCATGGTCTTCGATCCCGGTTGCATGATGACATCGCGCATCGAGACGGTCTTAAAACCGGGGATGATGGATGGGGTCTCGCCATCATAAGCGCGCACCACGACACCTGGCCACGGCGTCTCATCCTTGTAGCCCGTCGTCTGAGCGGCGGCGGGCTTCACGAGGGCCGCCGAGGCCGCTGCCAATCCGATTCCCAACGCTGACCTTCGATCGATCTTGTTCATCGTTCTCTCCTGAGGTTACGGCAACGAGCCGCCGCAGAAGCGACGCGCGCATTTCATGGAATGTGAATTCTGGTGCGAACCGAAAAAAGCGTCGGTCTCTTGAGAGTGCTTGCCTGCCGATAGCATTAGTCCTGTTCGTCCGGCCCGAACGGCAATCTCGGCACGTCCCGCTTCCACGGCAACTGCATTCTACCTGACGTGCCGGAGAAACAGGTGACGCAAAATGTCTCACCTTGGAAGACCGGACCACTGTGTTGGCAGGTTCACTGCCGGCCAGCCGATATGGCAAGTCAGCGTCACTGACCGGCCCCGGCAGTAAGTGCGCTGCCACACCCGATTGCTGACGACTGCGGCTCCCTGGAATGTCCGGATTTGGCCCTTCGCGACATATTGCGCCGTCGCGTGAGCTTGGTCGTTAACGGGGGTGGACTCAACCGGTCGGTGCAACACTCTAATCTTTTAGCAGAGATGGAGTGTGGGCATGAAGCAGCGACGTCGCATCTACTATTCTGCGGTTCAGCGGTCTGAGATC
>NZ_LGHM01000297.1 GCF_001908185.1 Bradyrhizobium sp. AS23.2 | reverse complement strand
GTCCGTCCAAAAAGCGGATGCCACGGATATGCAATTGTCGCGCTTCGAAGACTGTATGCAGAATGTCGCGTGTTGGGCCCGCTTGGCCCGGAACACATAGACAGCTCCCGAGAATGGATCTGCACCCATGCTCTCGCGCACCAGGGTCGCAAGACCCTCCATGCCCTTGCGGAAGTCTACCGGTTTGGTCGCCACCATCACCCGGACCGCGCCTGACGGACCGATCACCGGCTCGCCTTCAGCGCCTGGACGATCGACGCAATCCTCGCCGTGTCCGCTCCACGACCGGCTCGGATCGTGATGCCGTCGACTTCAATCTCGATGATTCCGCTATCTGGCTTGCGCACCGCTTTGCGCTCCCGGTGAGCAGTCGGCGCCGGCACCACAGCGTCCATCACCGCCGGCACAAACTGTACTTCGTCCGCCTCGGAATGACCGCCTGCGGCTTCTCGCAACTGACGCCGCCAGCCAAACAGCTGCTGCGGCGACAATCCATGCCGTCGAGCCACGGAACACACCGAGTCGCCACTCGCCACGATCTCCGCAACGATCCGCGCCTTGTCCTCGTCGCTCCACTTCCGCCGACGACCGGCTCCGGTGAAGACCTCAAGCCGCCGCACCGGCTCCGTGATAGCAGTATGCACTGTGTCCATTCTAAGCCTAACGGTCGAAACCGAACCGCAGACTCGCAGATCGCCCCGTCATCCGGTAGGTGGCCGCTGAACAGCGCTTACGCTCAAGGCGCTGCCGTTTTGCATGTGATGTGGCTGCGAGGCGCTTCCGCTCCTCGAGATACGTGCGTACGTATTCTGAGATAACCTTCGGCGCGCGCAATTCGGCCTTTAGCCCGTTGAGGACCGCGCTCTCAACAGTGTCCAAATAAAAAGTCTTGGCGTCCGGACACGTGCCGCTCTCCGTCGCCGCCGAGCAGCGAATGCGAACGCGCCCTGATTTGTCCCTTCCATTGGTTGCCATGCCCGAGCCGCATGAGCCGCAACGGAGCCAGATAACATCCGACGTGGCCGACGTTGATGGCTGGGATGGGTATGACCGCGCTCCTCTTTACGTTGCTGAGCAGCTCTGAACAGCTCTGGATTGACAATTGCAAGATGCGGCACTTCAGCCGCCTGCCAGTCACTCTTAGGATTTGGTCGTGACAGGCGCTTTCCCGAGTCGGGATCTTTCACCATCCTGACTTTGTTCCAGACGAGGCGCCCTACATAAAGCTCGTTCTGCAGAATGCCGGTACCCCTCTCGAGATTGCCATTAATAGTTGAGGCATTCCATGCCCGCCCCCGCGGAGGTGATACCTCTCCTTGTTGAGATCGTGCGCGATTTCGCGAGGCGTCCGACCGTCCACGTATTCCTGGAAGATACGGCGGATCACTTGTGCCTCGGCCTCGACGACGACTCGTTCGCCGCTCTTTCCGGCGACCGCATCGTATCCGTATGTTAGGCCACCTCCAGCCAAACCTTGCTTGACCCGGCCTGCTTGGCGACGCCGCACCTTGTGCGTGTTGTCCTCACGATAGAGTTGTCCGACCAGGCCGCGAAGACCGACCAGCACGGTGTTAACGACGCCTTCGTGGACCGCCCGGATCTCGATGCCGAGAAAAGATAGTCGCTTATGGATACCTGCGAGATCTTCCATGTCGCGAGAGAGGCGATCGAGCGCTTCGACGATCACTACGTCAAAGGATCTCTCCCGCGCTTGGTCCAACATCCGCAGAAGGCCTTCGCGTCCCATGACCGAGCCACCTGAGCGAGCCCGATCTTCATGGGTGCTGATAACCGTTAAGCCTTCGCGCTCTGCATAGCTTTGACAAGTGAAAGCTGATCTTCAATCGAACGCTCGTTCTGAAGATCGGTTGAGAACCGAGCATAGATCGTCGCCCTCTTCCTTGTCTCTTCGATCGGCGATCTCTCTTTCATGATCTTCCCTCGCGGCCAGACGAGCAAGTACGCGCGCAAGGCGTAAGATCGCCTTGTCTGGATTCGTCTGCAAGGACAATTTTCGATGCGCTTCCCGCACGATCGAACCTCTAGGTGAGCGCGCAACTCAGCGAGGTGCACGCACCTGCGCTAGCGCCATTCCACAAAATGTCGGCGTCGGTGATCATCCAGAGCATCATGCTTGGTCGGTGCCTAAGCGGAACGGCCGCTATGAGCTCGTCGTGCAATTGGATGCCGCGGCGAAGAAAAAGGGATGGAACTCGGAAGGCCTTCGCCCGCCGAAGTGTGTGCTGCTAGGAAGGGTTACATCCAGCTCTTTGGCACGTGGCAAATACTGGGGCGAGAATCCGGCACCCTCACCAAAAGACTGTGACCAGCAATCGATCTCGTTGCTAGTTTTGCCTGAATCAAACCTGCAACCAGACCGTTGTGAGCGATGGGATAATGGTTGGGTTCGTTGATTTTCCTGAAGTTTTTGATGATTTCGTTCGCGTTTGTTGTGTTTCGATTAGGTTGTTTCTGGCGCGAAACTGGTGCGGTGTGCGCGCCAGCTCCGACGGCGGCGGCGAACACTGGCTGTCATCGCCTTGTCAGATCTGCAAACTCCGCAGTGTCGAACCGCAGGCCTATCTGACCCGACGTCATCGGGAGGATCGTCAACGGCCATCCGAACAGCCAAACCGATGGCCTGTTGCTTGTGCCCATCCCGCAAACCAAGCGCTCAGCCACGCAACACAGCTAACGATCCAAGGATAGGGCACGAACGAAGATAACGCGTTGAGAAAAGGAGAAGGTGCGACCGGAAACTCGAGGTGCTTTGATGCCCAATCTTGATCTGAAGGGCAATGACGAACGAGGGGCCGGAGCAGCGGTTGCAGCCGCGGGTGTTTTCAATCGGGTATGGCGAAAGTCAAAAAGGGCGAGAAGTAGATATGCAGTTGGCGACCTTGTCCCCATCCTGGTCTCAACAGGAGCAAGCGACGTTGAGGTCCTGATTGCGGTAGTGTGCCCTATCTCCTCGAGGCAACTTTCGGACAACGAGCCTTGCTCAGCAAGGTTTCAATTGTAACGTCAAACCATCGTTCGACAAAGCTGACATAGCTGTGGATGTCAGCCGGCCGGAGGTAGAAGTGTGGTTCGTTGCTTCGGAGGTGGAGAAATCTTCCGGGGGGGTCTTAAGATTTTCAATTTCGAAGGCGAACGCTGTCGCCCTATTAGAATGGCGGTCCCGATTTATGGATTTCATGCTCTGGATTTCAACTTTCACGATTGGAGTAATCGCCTTGGGAGGATTGGCAATTGCACGAAATGAATTCAAATCCTCCTCAGACAGCCAAAACTCGAAATTGTTAATCCGCGCCGGGTCAACCGGATCAGCCGTTATCGCCAAGTCAAAGCATCCGGAAGCGTGGCGAGCGCGTTTTACGAGATCCTCGTGCGCTTTAACAACATCGTCCCGCTTATTCGGGTCAACTGTAAATCATCCTGCTATGATTACCTTACGTGTTTTCATGAAATCCTCATGTATGAGAAGTCCGTTAGCCTGCAAAAGGCGTTTTCAACGCCGTGGCGCTGTTGGTAGATTTTGTTGTCGAAGCTAAAGACCCATTTGCAGATCGCGGTGCAGGCGATGCCCGCGTTTGGTACCCCGGTCTTGCTTCCATTGGCGCGATGCCGCGCTGTCATAGTTTATCAGTCTTGAAGTAAGGCTCAGCCGTAAGACGTTGCGAAACCCACCAGATATTGCCTGCGATGTTGCGGATACCACCCTGGCGGTCGCCATTAGGCATATCGGCGACCTCCATAACGAGCTCCGCGCCATTGGCAATTGCTCGTTCGAGCGCGCTATCGGCATCCCCGACGTAAAGGTAGAATGCCGCGCGATCGCCCAGCAGTCCGACCTCGGCTTCCATCTTCGCGAGGAGGCGATCCCGGTCAAGCCGGGCGTCGCGGCAGCGTGCGAGCTGCTCGGGCTCGATCCGCTCCATGTCGCCAATGAGGGCAAGCTGGTCGCGATCGTGGCGCCCGAAAATGCTGCTGCAGTGCTGGCCGCGATGCGGGCGCATCCGCTTGTCAGCGACGCCGCCGACATCGGCGAGGCCTTGGCCGACGATCATCATTTCGTGCAGATGGCCACGAGCTTCGGCGGCGGGCGGATCGTCGACTGGCTGTCGGGCGAGCAATTGCCGAGAATCTGTTGAGGTAAATCATCGCATCCTGCTCCTGTCGCATTCCTTCAACAGCCTGACGCAGCGGCTTCAGGCGAGCTCAGGGAGCGATGCCACGACGTCGCGGTCGAGCTCGACATCCATGCCGAGATCACGCGCGAGAGCGTGGCGCTGCATCGGCCGGACCTTGTGATCGCGCCGTTCCTGAAGCAGGCGATTCCCGACGACGTTGGGCGCAGCGTGCGCTGCCTGGTCGTCCATCCCGGCCCTCCCGGCGACCGCGGTCCGGTCGCGCTCGTGCGGCGGCGGGCCACCGGGGGAATAGGATATGGCTCATCACGACCACATATCTCGCCTCCGTGAGCTTCGTCGCGATGGCAGAAGCGATTTCGTTCATGCCCAAGGATGAAGGAGAGAAGATCGGCTTGATCGCTGCTCGGGGTAGGCTCTTCTGAAGCAAGCCCACCGTCGCCATGGGCACCATGATCATCCCGCATTTTCAGATAGGCTATTTCCTGCTGGCCTCACTGGCCTTCCTGCTGGTGAAGCTCGACACCGTTGCCCATCATCGATCATGGGCTTTCGCGAACTCATCTGGCGGCCTTCAAACCGAAGCTTCCAGTTCCAATGATCAAGAATTCGACACCAATAAAA
>NZ_LGHM01000296.1 GCF_001908185.1 Bradyrhizobium sp. AS23.2 | reverse complement strand
TTGGTGTTTCGGGCATGGCATCCTCCTCGATCCGCATCGCAGGTCCGGAGCGTCAGACCTGCTTATCGAGCGGCGGCTCGTTCCACTCGTCCGCCTTCGCGAGCGCCGTTGCCGCCAACTCGCGCCGGACCTGATCAACGATCGCGTCGATGTTGCGCCGAACCTGCATGTCGCGCGAGCACCGGGCCGCCATACCGGATAGATGCGTCAGGGTTATTCCAGCAAGCTCATCGATCAGGTCATCGACATCGTCTCGACGCACCAGTTCTCGCCGCTTCTCCATCAGCCGCAGTTGAAGCATCTCGGTCTTGACCCTGACGTGATCAACGTCGGCCTCACTGCGCGACGATTGCCGCCTCTCTCGCCGTAAGTGCCGCAGGTAGGCAACCCGGCTCTGATCAAGCGGGGAGCTGTCACCTTGCCGCCGGATCACGCCTTCCGCTTCGAGCTTGCCGATGTAGGCGCGGCTGCAATCGAGGTGCATCGCCAGCGCCGACGCGCTGACGGTCGCGGGCTTTCTGGATCGTGGTCGAGCGACAGACGGGCCAACATTAATGACCGTGTCAGACATCGTGGTCGTTCCTTGTTGCATTGCGGGACTAATATCTCACTTCCGCTTCCAGCGACGATGTAATGTTCCCTACCGAACGTCAGCTCCACGACAGCGTTTCTGACAGGAGTGAATTTGATAGCAGGAGGAGGATCATGAAACGCCTTCGGTTCAAGCCAGACAAGGCGTTAGGCGAAAGGCTCATCAAAGAAGCCCGGCTAGCAAGAGAAAGAGCTGCGCAACTGCCGCCGGGCACGGAGCGTGAGGATATCTTTTGCAGAAAGCCCATCGGGCCGACATCGCCGCCGGGATCGATGGATGGTTGAGTTCTTCGGGACTGCGACCGCCAAGGTGAGGCACGCATCTTTTCCAGGGACCGGAAACAAAGCTGTGCGATTTGCGTTGGGGACAATGGACGACAAAGATCTGCAAGCCCACAGCGAACAAGCACTTGTCGTGGTCACCCTCAGTACGGCGACACTAATTGCGTGCGTCGCTCTCTTAATTTCCAATATGTGAGGCCGCCGTAGTTAGCGGCCTTCCATATGTTTGCAAGCGGTCCTGGCTGTGTAAAAACGCGAACTCCGGCGGATGGCGGAGAATCTACTTCTCATATCACGCGGCACCGAAGCTCTGTATCCTCTTCGCAGTCTCAGAAGCGGTGTTTGAAAGAATTCTTTTCTCCGAAATTTGAGCGCCGTTGCGTTTTCACACAGCCAAGACCCGAAGCCGACCTCAACCTGTCTGGTAGCGTGTTAAGGCAATGTTTCTGACTTATGGTTCGCCTGAAGGTAGTGTAGCTTTCTCCGCTGTGACGCACGCATCGTTGCGGCGCGCAATCTCAATCTCACACTAGCCGCATTGCGACTTGCGTCTCTTGCTGCATAGAGCTTGGGAGACACTCGCATGAAAAGATTACTTCTGGCGGCGACCAGTTTGATCGCGCTCTGCATTCCGGCAACGGCGCAAGATACTGAGGTCCGGGTGATGCCCGATACGCTCGTATGGAAGGATAATCCAGCCTTTCCGAAGGGCGTTCAGATCGCCACCTTGGTCGGTGATCCCGCAAAGGCGGGCGACGTTGTGGTCTTGCGCATCAAGTTTCCAGCGAACTTCCAAATGCCTCCGCATACTCATCCCTATTCTGAAGTTGTCACCATCATAAGCGGAGCCGTCGGCACCAGTCATGGTGACAAATTCGAAAAGAAGGGTGATCTTCTGAAGCCAGGCTCGTTATGGGTGTATCCCGCAAAACACGGGCATTACGCCTGGACCGGAAGCGAGGAAGGGATACTTCAGGTTCAGTTTATTGGCCCAGGTGGCGTCGATTACATCAATCCAGCTGACGATCCGCGCAAATAGTAGCCGCCCGCATTGTAAGAGGCCGTCTCAAGCGGACACTTATCTTTCCGGCATTTGCAAGGGAGGATGTCATGCGATCTTCTCCAAAAGTTGCGAGCGCGGCACTTGTGCTGTGCATCGTCTCATCATCATTTTCCTCCAGCGCTTTGGTCGAGCCGAAAGCGGACGTGGCAGCCGCAACCTTCGCATGGGGGCAGGCTCTAGGCGAAGACGATCCCGAAAAGGTATTACCCTTCGATTCGGACGATGCCGTGCTCTGGGGCACGCTGTCGCCGACCGTGCGATCCGACCGGGCGGCGCTGCGAGACTATTTCGTGATCGCATTCAAAGTTCTACCCGGGCTCAAGGTCGCTTTCGGCGATCAACTGATCCGGGTGTACGGCAACGCGGCGGTCAATACCGGTTACTACACGTTCTCCTACGTCAAAAATGGCGAGACGAAGAGCTTGCCCGCGCGCTACAGCTTCACCTACGTCAAGCACGGCGAGCGTTGGCTGATCGTCGACCACCATTCCTCGGCTATGCCATCGACCCCGAGATAGCTCACAAGGTTATCGAGTGGTGACCCCGTAGGGGCTGAGCTGCGGGGTCGCGGTTATCTGTTCGTCCAGACTTGGCCCGTTGCGACCAAATCCAGCCTGCGTTTACATGTCGGCTGTCAGGGGTAAACCCAACATGGCGAGGGCGGCGTTAAATCGACGCGATTGCCCCGGAGCGGGCCAAGCAACGGGGATCGTTCCTCCGGCCTAAAGTTGTCTTTCGATAGCTGCCTTGTCGATGATCGACCACACCGCCTTTATTTTCCGCTCGTCGAACTCATAGAATACGTTCTC
>NZ_LGHM01000295.1 GCF_001908185.1 Bradyrhizobium sp. AS23.2 | reverse complement strand
GGAGAGGGCGCAGCCGACGGGGCCGGCGAGGGACTTGCCGACGCGGCGGGCGCCGGGCTCGGGGTTTGCGCCAGAGCGCCGGATAGTCCAAGCGACAAGGCCGCTGCCGGGATCAGCGCGGCCAGAGCGAGACGGCGAAACCTGATCATTCTTTTCTCCCCAAGACCTTGCGCATTAAGACCTTGCGCATCAAGGCCAAAATCCGGCTATGCGCCCGGCCGCGCGTCCCGGTTCGCGCGAACTGCGCCGTTCTAACACGCGAGCGCCGAATTCGTCCCATGACAGATGCGTCATGGCAGACGTCTTGGCCATCAGCGGCAAATCACTGGCCAAGCCACCGAGGATCGCCATATAAGGCGGGCGAAATTCGGGAATTTTCATGAGCGCGCTGGCCAACCACGCATTTGCCAAGATGAACGGCATCGGCAACGAGATCGTCGTTGTCGACATGCGCGATTCCGCCTCACCGGTGACGCCGGACGATGCCCGCGCGGTGGCGTCCGCGCAGGGCGGCGTTCCCTACGACCAGCTCATGGTGCTCCAGAAGCCGCGGCTGGACGGCACCGAAGCCTTCATTCGCATCTACAATAATGACGGCTCGGAGGCCGGCGCCTGCGGCAACGGCATGCGCTGCGTGGTGCGGCGCATCTTCGAGAAGACCGGGCAGACCACGGCGACCTTCGAGACGGCTGCGGGCCTGCTCAATTGCTGGCAAGGCCCGGCGCCGGACCTCTACACCATCGACATGGGGGCGCCGAAGTTCGGCTGGCAGGACATCCCGCTCGCCGAAGAGTTTCGCGACACCCGATACATCGAATTACAGATCGGGCCGATCGACAATCCGATCCTGCATTCGCCCTCCGTGGTCAGCATGGGCAACCCGCATGCGATCTTCTGGGTCGACGACGTCAACGCCTACGATCTCGAGCGTTTTGGTCCGCTGCTGGAAAATCACCCGATCTTCCCCGAGCGCGCCAACATCACGCTCGCCCATATCGTCGATCGCGACCACATCACGATCCGCACCTGGGAGCGCGGCGCGGGCCTGACCAGGGCGTGCGGGTCGGCGGCCTGCGCGACCGCAGTTGCTGCTGCGCGGCTGAAGCGCACCGACCGCAATGTCGAGATCTCGCTGCCCGGCGGCAGGCTCGGCATCGAATGGCGCGAGCGCGACGACCACGTGCTGATGACGGGCACCGCGACCTTCGAATATGAGGGCGCTTTCGATCCGGCGCTGTTCGCGCCGGTCGGGTAATGGCTGTCGAGGTCGTCACCTTCGGCTGCCGCCTCAATGCTTTCGAGGCCGAGGTGATCCGCAACGAGGCCGAGGGCGCGGGTCTTTCCGACACCATCGTCATCAATAGCTGCGCTGTAACCAACGAGGCGGTGGCGCAGGCGCGCCAGTCGATCCGCAAATTGAAGCGCGAACGGCCCGGGGCGCGCATCGTCGTCACCGGCTGCGCCGCACAGACGCAAAGCGAGATGTTCGCTGGCATGGCCGAGGTCGATCGCGTCGTCGGCAATGACGACAAGATGCGCAGCCAAGCCTGGCGCGAGGCCCGCGATGCGTTCGATCTTGGCGCCAGCGAGAAGATCGCCGTCAGCGACATCATGGCGGTGAAGGAGATGGCACCGCACCTCATCGACGGCTTTGCTGCCGGCCTGCCGCGCGTGTTCGTGCAGGTGCAGAACGGCTGCGATCATCGCTGCACCTTCTGCATCATTCCGTTCGGCCGCGGTAATTCGCGCTCGGTGCCGATGGGCGCGGTGGTCGAGCAGGTGCGGGCGCTGGTCGAACGCGGCCATGCCGAGGTCGTGCTGACCGGCGTCGATCTCACCAGCTACGGTGCCGATCTGCCGGGCGCGCCGAAGCTCGGCATGCTGACGAAACAGATATTGCGGCACGTGCCGGAGCTCAAGCGCCTGCGCATCTCCTCGATCGACTCGATCGAGGCGGATCACGATCTGCTCGACGCCGTCGCCGACGACGCGCGGCTGATGCCGCATCTGCATCTGTCGCTGCAATCCGGCGACGACATGATCCTGAAGCGCATGAAGCGGCGGCATTCGCGCCAGGATGCGATCGCATTCTGCGACCAGGCGCGCCGCCTGCGCCCGGATATCGTGTTCGGTGCCGACATCATCGCCGGCTTTCCGACCGAGACCGAGGAGATGTTTTCCCGCTCGCTGGATCTCGTCGAGGAATGCGGCCTCACCTTCCTGCACGTCTTTCCATATTCCCCGCGCCCGGGCACGCCCGCCGCGCGGATGCCGCAGGTCGCCGGGCCAGCGATCAAGGAGCGCGCGAAACGGCTGCGTGCGGCTGGCGAAGCGGCCTTGCGGCAGCGGCTGCAAGCCGAGATCGGCGCGACGCGCGATGTGCTGATCGAGAGCGGCAACCAGGGCCGCACGGAGCACTATCTGCCTGTAGCGGTTGCTGGCCGACGGCCGGGCGACATTGTTGTGCTCACGATCGGCGGCCATGATGGTGAGCGGCTGAGACTGTGAAGCCGGGCGTTTGATCGCCCTCCCGTCGATTGAGGGGGACGCAGATTGAACGACGCGAAAGCCTATGCCGCATCAAGGTCCCGGATGTCCCTGAGCCATGCGTCGAAAGCCGCGTCGGTTTCAAACTTAGGCCGAATTGCCAGTGGTCTGACCCCAGCATGGGCTGGTTCGAGGATGAGTACGCCAGCTTTGATTTTGAGAAGCCTGCGGCGCCCCCGGATCTCTTCCTTTCGGAGGCTGCGGGTTCGAAACGGCCCCGATAGACTGATTGCATCGTCTTGCAACACCAGTCTCGACCGGACTGCAGCTACCGCGAGGAAGGTGGCCAAATAGAGAAAGATGATCAAGCCTGTCATGTGTACGGCGATAGCTTGTGCAGCAGCCCGCTTGGTTGGATCAAGCAAGTCCCTTCCAAAGACCACCGAAAAGTATACCGCCGCCGTCCCAAGAATGATGGTCATTGCCCAATAAAAAGATCGATCTGCTACCCGATAAACACGCGGGAAGTCGGAATGAGCCGAGGCGCGTATTGGCATGTTCAGAGCCGGGCCGGTTGGCGGGACATGAATGGCCGCCATAGGCCAAGCGGCTATTGTTTGGGCTGGTTGAGTAGAATGACGCCACAAGCCCAGCGCGGTTAAGAATTGAAGGCCGGAAACGAAGGCAATCGCAAATGCCGCTGCAGATGTGCTCGGGTTATGCTCAGCGAGCCATTTCGGCACCTCGATCAGCCAAATTGCCGCGCAATAGACAATGTAAGCTGCGGTAAAGAATTTCCAGAAGCTTCTCGAAAGAAGGCTCTTGCTAAAAGCAAACAAGCAGAGACCGATTGCTGCCGTGGTATCCATTACCAGGCTGACTACGTCGTACATCGTTTCGTAGCTTGTTGGACGAAATGCGCCCCGTAGAGCAAGGAACGCGATAAAAACAGCAAAGATCTTCCACCAGAAACTCCGTCCCTGCGCCGAGGGATTTGCGATGGCTCTCGGTGCATCTTGGAGGGGCTGCGGAGCGTCTTGCTTCTTCGCACTAAGGGCAGCCTCTACTTCAATTGGCGTCGCCCTCCAGGGGATGCCATTCTTTCTGAGTGGATGCCAGCCGATCAAAAAAAAGCGCCACCCCGCCAAAGAGAGTTTGAATGAGAACGGCCAACTCCGCGCCAGAAATGAACTTGCCGAAGAAATTTCCGGTCAGCGCCTCCATGAGGCCAAAACCCACGGCACCAATGGTTGCG
>NZ_LGHM01000294.1 GCF_001908185.1 Bradyrhizobium sp. AS23.2 | reverse complement strand
CGCCGGCGAACCGGCCGGTGTGATATCTCTCGTCATGGCGTTGCTCTCCTTTGTGGAATCAGCACCCCGAGCCTACCGGCTCAAGGTGGGCAACGCCGACCTCTTCAGATATTCAACAGAACCCGGGACATCCCCGACCTTGCCGGTCAGCAGATCAATTCCGGCCGATCCGGCGCGGAGGATGAAACAGCAGCGGTAATGGTGATTAACTTAATGAGAAGGCCCAGTTCAAATTGACAAATGGATGCACGCCCCAAAATGAGTTTGGCGATCTCGGTCCGGTTGGCAGAAGTTCGCTTATTTATTTAGAGGCAGCGCAAGGACAGCTTCATCAAAAAGTCGCCCCAGCCTCGAGAACTGTTCCGGATAGTAGATGTTGCTGTATTCCTGTGCGAGACGGCTCGCGTCACCCCCTACGATCGCCGTACCGGTTCGCTCGTCGCGTTCCGGGCACATGCCGAGCTCCGCCGCTATCAGTTGGCTCGTAAGTTCATTGGGAGCTGGGTTGCGTCAAGTGCGCTCTCGTCTTCGCAGATAAGTCTCGCAACCTCTTCGATTTGTAGCTCGATTCGCTGTTTAAGGTATTCAGCACACGAATTGCAGCGGTGAGAGTGCGAAGCACCTACAGGAAGCGGTGTGGGTGTCTTGCTATCGTGATCAACCTTAGTGTGCAGATAAAATCGGATTAAGTGGTTGCGCGCAAGACCTCATCACCTGACATGCTTGGTTCAGTCGCTCCGCTGCACTCGAACTCCTGGCTCCGTACACGGTCATACTCATGGCTGCCTCATGCATCGTTCTGATACACGAATCTTCTTTATTGCGACGCGCTGAGATCCAGCGCGCGCGAGGTTGCCGCCTGACAAGACCGTGCTGACAACCGTTGGAAAGGCCTTTCCCGTCATCACCTGACGATAATGGCAGAGTACGAACTAGGCCGCCCGGAGCAACTGCGCTCAGGGGGCGACGATTAATTCCTAATGACGTGCTATATCCTCCAACTCGAGCGGTGCTTTGACTTAGCAGCGTTCATTAAGATTGGTAAAAGACTGTTGTGATGGAATCCATCCACCCGATGGATAGAAAAGAGCGGAATATGAGGACTATGTTGATGCCGCGCTGCGACGCGCAATTTGATCGCGGTCTCGTCGAAACGACCGCTGGCGAGCGAGAAGATGCCAAATGGTCGGCTTGCTCCTGGGTGCCGGCCCTCGTGTAACGATGCGAGGCAAGTGAAGCAACGGAAATGATCGCCCGTGACGGATTCGTACTTGAGTCTCGAGGAAGCGGAACTGCGCGATTGAGCCGGAATTGAGCTTGACGCTCCGCGGACCGGTCCCGGACTACAATGTGCAGCGGCTGATTCAACTACTCACCACATCCTGTGTGTAAAGCAAAACACAAGTCTTCCCACCCCCCCGCCGCATGCTTGAAACCGACAGCCCGCTTTGCGTCGATATGCTGCGCGACCTCCAATAGCCTGAACTACACTTCCTGAGCGCGTTTTTAACGTGGCGCGCAAGAGGTCAATGTCGATTGGCATTGTCCGGTGTACGACAGTGTTGGACATTCGACATAGCTGGTTTGGCAGTCCCCTTTGTATCTACAAACGTTTCTGCTCTGGCACGAAGAATGCTTTGGGTTATGCGCAAACGCGTCGGACTTGGCGCGCAAAGAGCTCTCGATTGAATTATCGGAGAGCCCAGAGCAACCGAGAGACGAGATTGATCATGAGGTTATTCCTCATCCCCAACAAACCGCAATGGAGCTTTTGACGGGCCATGCTGAACCAGCAACTGACGAACTATGTCGATGACGAGGCCGGGGCAAAATACGAGCTGCCCTGTCGTGATTTCTTCCTGGAGATTTGGGTTCGTGTGTCTGCAAGGACGATGTGCTCATACCGATCCGCGGCTTGCCTCCTTGCCGCGCTGCTTTCGACGACTGCCCTCTCGGCCGGCGCGGCCCTCGCCCAGACCACGGTGACATCGGCTCCGCCCGCCAGCTTCACGCTCGGCAACGGCATGCAGGTCGTGGTGATCCCGGATCACCGCACCCCCGTGGTGACGGAGATGATCTGGTACAAGGTCGGCTCGGCCGACGAGACGCCGGGCAAGTCCGGCCTCGCGCACTTCCTCGAACACCTGATGTTCAAGGGCACCGAGAAGCATCCGGTCGGCGAATTCTCGCAGACCGTGCTCCGCGTCGGCGGCAACGAGAACGCCTCGACCTCG
>NZ_LGHM01000293.1 GCF_001908185.1 Bradyrhizobium sp. AS23.2 | reverse complement strand
CAATCTTCTGCCTGGTTCCAGCAAATTGCGGCATCGCATCGTATCCGTGAACCAAACCGTCCATCACCCGATGCGAGATACGTTGAAGGCCATCGTCGGCAAAGATGTAGAATCGCATTGATGCTGTCATTTAGCCTCATGCAGGGTACGCTATTTCTTGGGATTGTTCTGGCGCCGACTCTTCTTTCTGACATCCTCTAAGCGCCGAATTTGCTCATAGAACACATCTTCGGCAGCGCTATGCTGAGTTAGTTGATCGACAAGTTCGGAGGCGACCATCCTCAGCCCAGCCTTGATGATTCCGGCGACGGCATCGTTCCTGGCATAGGTCCCGTCCGCCTCCCAGCGGCGCCTGGATGCCTCGTCAACGTCCTTAATCCACGGCCGATACTCGATTAGTGCCGCTCGACTGTCGAGGATCTGGTGAACCGTTTTCTGAGGCGGGAGAGCGCCGTCGTGAGCATCAGCGTAGGCTTTGATGGACGCAGATAACTTTTCCAGTTGCGGTAAGAGCTCCAATGCCTTGCCTGAGCCGCTGGTCAATCGAAGGAAATTCGCCGCAAATCTGCGGAGGTCGCGGGTCAACTGGTCATGAATCCGTTGTTTCCGGATATCCGCTTCGGACTGCTCGCTTACGACCCGTAACACCATTGCCCGGCGCCCCCCACAGCCCGCACATGATTCCCCATCGCGACCGCCGGAGCAACGGCACATCCTCATCGGCGCCGAGGCGCCTGACATCCAGCAGCTATAGCCATCGTTCAGGGCGTCGCCAAAAGTAGGGAGAGGTTGAGCCGGTACCTGAGACGAGCATGCAGCCAAGCATGGACAGGCGAGCTGATCTGCGGCCTTGTTCGGCCCCTCGTGCTACTTTGGTCGCACATGCCGCCACGCCAATAGGGACGACGAGCCGAGCCGGCGACCGCTCCAAAAGGTTAAGACCAGTTAAGACCGCTCTCCCTAAACCGCCTAACAGGGGTATGCGGGCGGTCGTGCTCAAATATATTTTCTACCGCTAGGATGCATAGAAATGGTCGCTGAGAGGCGTTCGCTTCGGGGCACGCCTGTCGGGTCAATACCGTTTTGACGAACATAGGAGTCTGGGATCTGTCCTATGAGGGCAAATAGAGCGCACACTCCTACATCGGCCTCGGAAGGCAAATCGGCCTGAGCGCTGAAGCGCGTCCATTTGACAGCCGCCTACAACAGGCACATTTTGATTCGTACTTCGTTGTTCCGGTTGAATTTTCCGCGCGTCAACCTCGGGAACGCCTCACATGTTGGCTCTTGATTATCTCGGATTGGCCGTTGGCCTTTCTTTGGCAGCGATGCTGCTTTCGGTTGCTTACAAGCTGTTTCGCCTGGATCGCTTTGAAGCGAAGAAGGGCGCCTCGCGCGTTAGAGGCGTGTCCGACGCCGTTATGGGACGCGCGCGGACGCGCGACGATTGGTTGCCAGATGGCCGCATCAAAGGCGGCATGATTTATAATCGTAGAGAAAATCGACTTGAGGTCTGCGGAAGACTCTCCGACGAAGCCTTCGACCGCATCTTCCGTTGAAGGCTCTTCATCTCGCTTCGCACTTCGTCCATACGTCGGTTGGATTCCGACGGTCAATGGACGACTGTCGTTTCGGCACGTAGGGGACACGCGCCGCCCCACGGAGTCGATCTTCGCCAACATAGATACGGGCGCGGATCGAATCATCGTCGCCTACCAGAGAAGGCCGCTCAGCGACATTCTCTTTCCGCGTCTCATACATTGGGCGCGGGACATCAGCGGGGACTTCTGGTTCACGCTCACGGCGAAATCAAACAATAGTCCGTTATTGGCTGACCAGATCAGCGGCAAGATCCACGTCTTCAAGAGCCGAGAAGATTGGCGGGCTCATGCTGACAAGCAGCTACGAAAGCTCATTGGGAACCTCTGGCAGCTTCGCTTCGAAAGCCAGATCGACGTTCCCGCCCAGGCGAACTTAGTCTTCGATCGTGCAAGACAAGTCGTAGAACATGGCGCCGATATTGAGATCGAGTTTGATCTTGAGCGGAATGGCGAGGTCTACTTTAGTCAGCCAAAATTCAAAGAAGAGG
>NZ_LGHM01000292.1 GCF_001908185.1 Bradyrhizobium sp. AS23.2 | reverse complement strand
CGGACGCTGCCGCGTCCACCGCAAGCCCGGCTCGCGAAACGTGACGACACATGATCGCCCCTCAAGGTAGAGCCGGGATGGGCGACACATACGACAAATCCGAATTTCGGTAAAGCGGAATATTTTTGCGGCGAGGGATTGACGACGGAGCGAAACACCCGGGCTTCCCGGCGTCATTCCGGGGCGCCGCGAAGCGGCGAGCTATGATGCGCAATTGCACATCTGAGAATCCATTTCACAGCGTGTCTTGCGGCCCGATGGATTCCGGGCTCGATGCTCCGGCGTCGCGCGATCCCGTCGCATCGCCCCGGAATGACAAGGGAGAGAACAATCACCCCTTCGGCCCTACCGGCGTTCCGTCCGCCATGATGGTCACGCCCTTGCGCTCGACGATCAGCCCGTACGCCCGGGGCTCGCGGTGGACGTCGAAATTGAAGATGGACCGCTTGTAGGAGTTGCAGAGATCGATATCGCAGCGGGCGAGCGCGATCTCGTCGCCCTTCGTCGTGCATCTTGCGACCGTCTCGGTTCTCGCGACCAGGCCAAGCTGGCCGGCCGCGACATTCACAAATCTCGCCACGCGTCTTTCCTTCGTTCGCTTGCCTTCGTTCGCTTGCAGGATTGTCGAAGCCCAGTCCTCTCGGCCCGGCGCATCGCTCGCCAGGGCCTCCCGCGCGCATCGTTGCGACGGCGCACAATCAAATTTCATGCCTGAGGGGTCTCGTCGTGGGACCGCACGCCAAGGTCCGGGAACTTCGTTGCTAATCTGCAACGGTTCCCCGCGATCTGAAGCCGGACAAAAGAAACTCCCATTGCGGCCACGAACCGCTCTCACAACGCCGTGAGACTAGCAGGGGAACGACGATGCGTGCACAACGCGTATGGAAAGTGAATGGGGTTGCCAGCATCGGGCAGCTCCAGTCCAGACTGGACGATCTCAACAAGCGTCTCAGTCAGCTCGAAAGCCAGCATCCCGAGAGCTGGACGATCGAAGAACTGAAATCGAGTGCGCTCGGCCTGTCACGTGAGATCGACGATATCCGCTGCGCCGAGGCGACGGCGGCACTGAGCGAGCTGCTGCGGAAATAGCAGGGCGCAGCGCGTAGGATGGGTAGGCGAACCGAAACCCATCGATTCCTCTCGAGGGATGAAGGGTGATGGGTTTCGAAAGGGCCCTACCCATCCTACGGGCTCGACGATTGGCCGAGTGCGCAAGGAACCAACACCCTCCGCCGCCATTTCCATGCAGAGCATGGAGCAAAATCATGACCAGGCACCTGACGCGAGCCGACCTCGCGCGCGGTGTGGTCGGCGCGGTTTCCACGCTGGTCATTTGCGCGACGGCGGCATTCGCCATCGCGCACCACTTCGCGCTGTGAGGGATGATTTCGCATGACGTCCGACCCCGAGGAGTCGGTGAGGCTGCAAGGCTACGGCGAGATGACGCTGCGCACAGCCATCGCGACGCTGATGGCGCTCGCGCCGCGCGAGCGATCCGATGCCGCGATCTTCCGCGTCCGCGACGACTCGCGTTTAGCCTCGAGCGAGATCGCTGAACTCGCATCAAGCTGGGGCATCATGCCCACGGCCGAGATCAGATCTCCAAAACTCGTCCCGGATCAGCACTGGCCGGACATCGTTCGCGGCATGGTGCGCGAGGCACCGCTGCCGTCGCTGATGGTGGCGTTCTTGATCGGCGTGCTGGTGGCGCGGCGATAGTCCAGTCTCCACAGCTCTGCCTGCAGGACGTCGCAGGCGGCCTCAATCAGCCTTCTGATTTAAGAATCCCCAAGATCCCACACGACCTCGACCTTGAGCTCGAGACAAACGAAAACGCCGCCTCCGTTACCGGAGGCGGCGTTTTGGATTCGAACATCGCAAGAGGAGGAAACCTTGTCCTTGGCAGGCCTGGCAGCGACCTACTCTCCCAGGG
>NZ_LGHM01000291.1 GCF_001908185.1 Bradyrhizobium sp. AS23.2 | reverse complement strand
ATGCTGGAACTTCCAGCCAACGATCTGTTTGCGCCCCGTCCAGGGTGCAGCGAAAAACGACATCATCGGCCTTGTCGACGGTCCCATGAACGCAAACTCGACGACCAAACCAAGGATGATGCCGGTAAAGAACCTCGCGGAAAACGGTCCTGTGGGCGTTCTCAAACGTTGTTGTACAACACCGAGCGGCCGCACTCATCGCTCGGCTACAAACCACCGGCACCGGAGGCCGTGGTCTGGCCCGCACCGCCGCGTGGATCGGCACCACCGTCTGCCCAGGCGATGGCCCAAAAGCCGGTCATGCATTAAGATTGCAACTGGACCACTTCATAGGGGCAGACCACACGTCCTGGAGCACCGGGGCAACGGGATAGGCCCATGGATTTGACTGTTCGGGTGACCGTTGATGATCTTTGTGATGACGTCGGCGAGGTAGACGTGCGGTTCGATGCCCGTGAGCTTGCAGGTCTCGATCAGCGAGGCGATGACGGCCCAATGCTCGCCGCCGCCGTCGGAGCCTGCGAAGAGTGCATTTTTGCGGTTTAGCGCGATCGGCCGGATCGCGCGTTCGACGACGTTGGAGTCGATCTCGATGCGGCCGTCGCTGAGAAAGCGGGTCAGGCCCTGCCAGCGCGAGAGCGCATAGCGGATTGCTTCAGCGAGTTTTGTCTTCTGACTGATCAGAGTGAGCTTGGCGCGCAGCCAGGGCTCGAGCTCATCGATGACCGGCCGGCTCCTCAGCAGCCTGGCCTCGCGCCTTTCCTCTGCGCTGCGGCCACGGATATCGCTCTCGATGGCATAGAGTCCGGCGATGCGTTCGAGCGCCTCGCTGGCGATTGGCGCCGGGCCGGCCGCGGCGAGTTCGTAGAAGCGTCGGCGTACATGGGCCCAACAGAATGCAAGTTGCACGTTACCGCGCTCCGCGAGTACGCGATAGCCGGCGTAGCCATCGACCTGAAGGGTGCCCGTGAAGCCCGCGAGATGAGCGATCGGTCGCTCCGCCTTGCGATCGGGGGCGTAGACATAGGCCACGCCGGGCGGGTCGGCGCCACCCCAGAGGCGATCGTCGCGTGCGTAGGCCCACAGTTGACCGGTCTTGGTCTTTCAGCGACCGGGATCGAGCACCGGTGCCGTCGTCTCGTCGGCGAACAGCTTGGCCGAGCCCTTAAGCCTGGCGAGCAGACGCTCGTGTACCGGCCGCAGCAGGAAGGCGGCGCGGCCGACCCAGTCGGCCAAGGTCGAGCGATCAAGCGTGATGCCCTGCCGCGCATAGATCTGAGCCTGCCGATACAGCGGCAGATGATCGGCGTATTTGGCGACGAGAACCTGCGCCACCGTCGCCTCAGTCGGCAACCCACCCTCAATCAGCCGCGCCGGCGCTGCCGCCTGCACAACTCCGCTCTCGCAGGCTCGGCAGGCATATTTGGGTCGACGCACAACAAGCACGCGGAACTGGGCCGGGACGATGTCTAGTCGTTCGCTGACATCCTCGCCAATCCTATGCAGTGCGTTGCGGCAGCATGGGCAGGCATGATCGTCGATGTCGACCATCATCTCAATGCGCGGCAGATGCTCCGGCAGCGATCCACGGTTGATGCGACGCTTGGCGGCATGGTTTGCGCGCTCGGCTGGTGCCGCCGTTTCGTTCTCGGCTTCGCCGCTCGCCACAGTCTGCTCGACTTCTTCGAGGCCGAACAGCAATTGATCTTCCGGCAGCGTCTCGGCCCGTCGGCCAAAGCGGTGACGCTGCAACTCCTTGATGATTTGCTCCAGCCGTTCGGTGCGCGCACGTTCCGCCAGCAGCATCGCCTTGAGCGTGCCGGGGTCGTCGGGAAGCGCATCCGTCGTCGCCGTCATGATGCGAGTACATCATGCGCCGCAGCGCCCTGCGAGCATTTCGATCGGACTGATTCACTCCGTCGCAGATCAACCCGGCTGTACCGGCGCCGGGGTCTCGCCCCCGGCGTGAACCCGTCGCCAATCGGGCCCTTCTAACAATGCCGAGAACTCCGCAGCCGACAGCCGCATCACGCCATCTTGCACGTTTGGCCAGCGGAACTTGCCAACGAGCCGTTTGGCGAACAGGCACACTCCCGTGCCGTCCCAATAGATCAGCTTCACGCGGTCAGCCCAACACGCGACATTCTGCATACAGTCTTCGAAGCGCGACAATTGCATATCCGTGGCATCCGCTTTTTGGACGGACGCTTCAAGTCGCACCGTTCCGACGC
>NZ_LGHM01000290.1 GCF_001908185.1 Bradyrhizobium sp. AS23.2 | reverse complement strand
TGCCATGCCCGAAACACCAAGCGACATTGATTATACTGTTGATGTGGGCAGACACGAGACGATGTTCCGTGCGAAGACACCCAAAGGAGAGGAATATCTCGGCGGCGCTGATCTTACAATGTCCAATGAGGAAGCGCATACGTTCATACAGGAGGCCCGCGCAGCAGGGCTGACAGTCAAATCGTATTTCTAGCGTGCCTCACCCTTGGTGCGTTCATCCCCCGAAAGCGGACATTCACCCCACATCCGTGCCGACCCGCGAGAGATTGATAACTTGCCAGCCTCCTTGGTGACGCTTTGATGCCCGGATGGGCACGAAATCGCGAGAAACCATCTATTGAGCGTCGGTTAGCCTGATGTGCAACCTCTACAGTATCACCACCAACCAAACCGCCATCGCCGCGCTGTTCCGCGTGGTCAATCGCTACGTCGGCAACCTCGCGCCGATGCCGGGTGTGTTTCCGGACTATCCCGCGCCCGTGATCCGCAACACCGACGCGGGCACCGAGATGGCGCTGATGCGCTGGGGCATGCCACCGCCACCGCGCACGGGTGGCCCGCCGGTCACCAACATTCGCAACACGTCATCGCCGCACTGGCGCGGCTGGCTCAAGCCGGAGAACCGATGCCTTGTGCCGTTCAACAGCTTTGCCGAATACGCGCCCGAACCGAACCCCGAGACCAAGAAGAAGGATGTCATCTGGTTCGCGCTCAACGATGACCGGCCGCTCACGGCCTTCGCTGGCATCTGGACGACGTTCAACGGAGATCGCGGCACGAAGTCCAAGCCGGTGCCGGGGCCGCATCAGGTCTACGGTTTCCTGACAACCTCGCCGAACGCGATTGTCGAGCCGATCCACCCCAAGGCCATGCCGGTGATCCTGACGACCGAGGAGGAGCGCGACATCTGGATGCGCGCGCCGTGGGATGAAGCGAAGGCACTGCAAAGACCCTTACCTGACGATGCGCTCAAGATCGTGATGCGCGGCGAGGACAAGGAAGAAGACAGCGACATAAGTTAGAAACAGATCGCACTTATGCTGCTGTCTCAATGAACAATCCGCCTTCTGCGTTCAAGTTCATCGGCTGTCTCTATGATCTTTTCTGCGAGCCGCTTGACCAGCTCTGTGTGAACCTCCTCTGGTGGCAATTTTGCCTGCTCGGTGGGCGGAAGTGCATCGCGTGCTAATCGTCTGATGATCGACAGGTGTAGAAGCAGGGCCTGAGTGCGGCCACGGCTGCACGGTAAACCAGTCTGACGCCGATCTTCGCGCTCCTCGTCGATAGCTGTGCTTGCGATCTGAGCGATCAGTCTGATGGTATCGTTCGACTCACTCATCTGCGCGGGCTCACTCTTGCGATCAGATCGTGCTATAGTGGCGCTAAACCAGCGGCATGAACAGGAGGCCGCGATGACTATAGCAGAGCGCGACGTTGTTCCGCGCGAAAGCGATCAGGAATTTCTAGTCGAATGCTGGAAGCAATGTCTGGCTGAAATGATCGCTGACGTCCGAGAGACAAAGCTCCGTTGGAAGGACGCATCCGAACTCCTAAAGGCAGAATCGGCGGCAGCGATTGCGGAGGCGCGCGCCGCTTTCAGCGACACGCTGATCAAGCTCGAGCGCTCGATCGACGAGCGGCTCGGCCGGCTGCGGCAGATAATCAATCAGAAGAACGGGCCACCCGTGCGTGCCTACGTCGAGGACAAGGTACACTATGAGGGGGAACTGGTCACGCATGACGGCTCGACGTATCAGGCGCTGTGTGACACCGGCCGCGCACCGCCGGATGAAGAGCATTGGATTTGTGTCGCGGCTGGAGGTCTTGATGGCCTTTCGTTTCGTGTGAAGGGCACGTATCAACCGGGCGAGCGATATTCCAAATTTGACGTTGTCGCGCTCAATGGCGGGAACTTTGTAGCGCGCCGCACCAATCCCGGTATATGCCCGGGCGACGACTGGCAGGCGCTCTGCTTCCAGGAAAAAAGGGACCGGCTGGACCGAAAGGCGATCGTGGCGAACGCGGCCTTCCCGGCCCATCGATCAAGGGATGCGAGCTGGAGCCCGAGCGGTACACACTGATCCTAAACCAAGGCGATGGCACGTCGATCAGTATCAACCTGCGCCCGTTCTTTGCGGCCTATCATGCGGAGTGCAACGGATGAGCACGAAGCTACGCTACGTTGAGGCAGACGCCGTCCCTTACTGGACTTGCGGCGTCAAAGGTTGGCTGCTTGACGGCGAAAACTATCGCATCATTCCGCTCTGTTGGTCGCCCGATGAGTACGTGGCACCCCCAATCGAAGTGGGCCGGGAGATGTGGGAGGAACTGGAGCGCATGGCGAGCGGCGATTGATTGAAACAAATGTCGCCTGCGATCCTCCTGTCCCAGTTCCTTTCTAGTCGCCAAGCTTCACTGCCTTGTCGATTGTCCGAGAGCGCCCTTCGCAGCCGATCTGGAGCTTCAACTCGATGTCTGCTCTCAGGCTAGACCGGAAGACGGACACGCGGCCAAAACGACGCGAATGACCCGAGGCAGACATCGGACCGCTCAGACCTGTGCCAAAAATTGCCTACGCCGCCGTTAAGAGCATCAGGGCAGGATTTTGAAATGAAGTGGCGGGAGTACATCACGCTGGGTCGCGACGTGGCCGCTGGCCGCACGCGCGCAGCAATCGGCGGGCGAGGTTCGGCTACCGGCGACAAGGGTGGGCCGACATCAGGGGCTAGGAACAGAAAGGCTGCGGGAGGTATGGACTAGCGCGGACGCCTTGATCGCTTGAGGTCTGCGACCTTGAACCTGTTGCCGGCCTGCAGGCTGCTGCAAAACCAGTGGGCTCTGTTTCGAATCTCGCCCAGGAACACCTTCGTCTCGACGCAATTCTCGTAGGATGTATGAGTGATGGTGTCTCGGCACGTTGTCGAGAAGGGTCCATAGTTCAAACCGCCGCCCGACTCGCTGCATCCAACCCAGGGATCTTTGCCGTGTGGGAAGCTTGATGCACAGCCACCGTTGCAGCTGCTAGCGACTTTCTCCAAACTGGCAATCCTCCCCATCACTGAACCCGGTGCATACGAAGGCGTCCGTGCGGCTGACGATGACGTTTGCGTGGTTGACGACGTTCGGCGAGATGCTCTCGTATTTGTCACGCGCTCCGCTCGATGTGGCCTTTCCACCTGCGTCGGCGCATCGACCGTGACCGGGGGAAGCGGGGTGGCGGAGCCTGTTGCGGTTTGCGACACTGCGGGGCCGCACAGCAAGACGGCTGACAAGACAGCGACGGCTGAGGGCGCGACAAAGCTGAACGACAATCTCATGGCCATGTCCTCTCGCAGACGGACATGCCGTCCAATGCGCATACGCTGCCGCACAACTATTAGCCGAAATTGCGAATTTAGCAACTGAGGGTTAAAAGGGGTTTTGCCGATGACCGCCATTGAATGGTGGCCAAGGAGAACACGGACCACTCGCCAATAGCCGTTGTCATGTCTGATTTTGGCCCTTCGCGACATGCTGCACCGCCATGCGACCTTGGTCACTAACGGGGGCATAGCGGAAATCGACAGTTCGCCGTCGATCGCGGAGCGCGACGCTCGTGACCCGGAGCGGACCACGCAACGCGGATCGTTCCTCCGGCCTAAAGTTGTCTTTCGATAGCTGCCTTGTCGATGATCGACCACACCGCCTTTATTTTCCGCTCGTCGAACTCATAGAATACGTTCTCGGCGAAGGAGACCTTCCGCCCATTAACTTCAAGGCCGAGGAAACTTCCTTTTGGCGTGCAGTTAAATCCGAGCCTGCTCGCGATGCGCGGGGGCTCACAGACTAGGAAT
>NZ_LGHM01000029.1 GCF_001908185.1 Bradyrhizobium sp. AS23.2 | reverse complement strand
ACTATGCACTGTGTCCATTCTAAGCCTAACGGTTCAAACAAACCGCAGACTCGCAGATCGCCCCATCATCCGGTAGGTGGCCGCTGAACAGCGCTTACCGTAGGGGCACTAGCCTGTTTACGGAAGAGCTTCGCCAGATCGTCCGCGAGAACATAGAGGAGCAGCGCTAGATCTTCGAGAAGCTGCGGCCCAGGCTACATTGAGCCGCCTCAGTTGGCGGCATCTGCGCTTACGGTGCTGGCCACGCAACTTGTTCCGCTGGCGGGCCTAACGACCGTCACAGAGTAGCGTCGAGCGGAATGACGCAAATGGCGGCGCCGTCATCATCGATTACGAAGATGGAGTACCCTTTGCCCACTAGTTCGGGTCGGGTCTCGCGTAACGAACGAGCGAGCTTGATGGCCTCTATTTGGGCTTCCGTTTCGCTAGGCAAATCATGCGCTCCGAAGCCCGAAACGAAATGCGTATCGATGAGCTTGTAGGTGAAAAGAGGCATAGGGGATTGCCTGAGCCGATGCCAAAGCAAAACCCCCGCCCGCCTAGGCAAGCAGGGGCTCGCGGATGGATGGCGCGAGGCTCGCGAATGAGGTGTCGTCCCAAGGACCCGCATAGCTCACAACAAACAACCGGCTTAATAGGCCCGCCGAAACATTGTGCAAGGCGCGAAAATAAAAGGCACGGCGCTCGTTTTTTCGAGAAACACCGGCCAGTCCCGATCTGCCACGGATCGCTTTGCAAATGGCGTGCCTTAACAAATTTCCTGTACCCGGTTTGATCACGTGCATCAAAAATGAATACACGCAGGAGCTTCACGAAATGTTCCAAGCTTTAACTGTCATTGGTCTCGCTTGAGCTTGCGCCGGCCCCAGTGCGGTTCTTTTCCTTTTGGATTGAACGCGGAGACGTAGTGGTTTGTCGATGCCAAGATTACGAATGACATCACGCTATCCGACCTGGCGGCCGTGGCAGGACTAAGCCAGTTCCATTTTATTCGGGCGTTCAAAGACTCAGTCGGGTTATCGCCCTATCAGCACGTCCTATCGCAGCGGACCTGCCGTGCAAGAGGACTATTGTCCAACCGCGATCTATCGATTGCCGATGTAGCGCTTGCGGTAGGTTTTACGTCTGCGCCCCAATTGAATCGCGTATTTCAAAAGTTTGTCGGAGTGACGCCAGCCGCTTTTCGGCGCGACATGTGCGCGACGGATGGTGGATCGTAGCGGCACAAGTGTTTGATGCGCTGCAGCGCGGGAAGACACATTTCCGCACGAGTGCGGGAAGCTGCGGGCGCCGAAAACTGTCCACGCATGACCCCCAAAGGCCGCGCGCGGTGTGCTTGGAGCGGAATCGCAACGTTGCACGTAGCTGTTGCGCTCGCCCGAGGCCCCTGTCATGCAAAAGCGAATCGCAGGGATTCCATAAAGCGGTTGGGTCAATAAGGCTATTTACAGATCACCTCTGGAGAGCCCTGGCTGTGCAAGCCGCACCACCTATCGCCTACATCCGCGTATCCGCATCAGGTCAGGGCCGTTCAGACTTGGGCACCGAATCCCAACGGCACGCCCTCGCTCAGTTCGCGGCTGCGGAGGAATACGAGGTAGCCCATGAGTTCGTGGAGGTGGAGACCGGAAGGGCGCTGACGCCCTCGACCGCAGACCACTGCTTAGGGCCGCGCTGGCGGTGTCGTCGCACTGAACTGCTTTCGCCTTCATTTCCTCAGCTGATAGCATGACCAGAAATGCGGGGGCGCTTGTGTGGCTAGCCTGGTTTTTGGTCTCATCTTGGGTCAGCCTACGGTTCTACGCGCGACGAGCCATCCCGATTTCAGTACTTCGACTTAAAGGGGCGGCCGCCGCCGAGCTGAGAAAAGCTGTGCACGTGTCGACTAAAGTGGGCCGCCGCAAAGTGGTGCCCAGAGGCATCGAAGCGTCAGTTCACAAACATTGGCACTTCCGCGTGTGCCCCTCAGTGGACGTCCGCCTCGTGGCAGACGGTCTCCACCTCTGCGCACTAGTCGCATATACAGCAAACTGATAGGCGCAGCTCCCCAATTACGATTGACTGTCGGGCTGGGCGGGCAATGTGAATTCAAAGATAGCGCCACTTGGCACGTTTGCGCTTGCCCACAATCGTCCGCCGTGTGCTTCGATGATCGAACGGCAGATCGTGAGCCCCATCCCCAAGCCACTCGGCTTGGTAGTGTAGAAGGGGTCAAAGAGGCGATCGAAACTCGCCGGAGCCAGCCTCGGACCCGAATCTCGGACCGAGACGAGCACGCTACCCCAGTTGGCTTTTCCGCTGCTGATGTGCAATTCTCGCGCGTCTTCACTCGTGCCACTCATTGCCTCGACGGCATTGATGATCAAGTTAAGGATCACCTGTTGCAGTTGGACCCGGTCTCCTTGAATGAACAGTAATCCGTCCGCGAGCTCTGTCTGGACAGACACGTGGCTCTTCACCGCTTCGCCACGGGTGAGTTCAATCACTTCGCGAATCGCCGCGTTAATCTCCCAGTGATCTCGTCGGGGCGGCGCTTTTTTGATGAGATCACGGACGCGGCTGATGATCTCGCTCGCTCGATTTCCGTCTTTCACGATATCATTGGCGATCTGTCGCACTGTGTCCAGCTCCACCCTCGGGGCGCTAAGAAGGCGCAACGCGGCTTGCGCGTTGGTGACCAGCGCCCCAATGGGCTGATTGACCTCATGGGCAATCGAGGCCGTGAGCTGTCCCATCGTCGCGACGCGGTTGGCGTGAGCCAATTCCATCTGCACCTCGCGGTATCGCCGCTCGCTCTCGCGTGCCTCGGCTTCTGCGCGCTTTCGGTCAGTAATGTCGATGCAGGAGCCGATATAGCCTAGGAACGTGCCATCCATAGCGAACCGCGGCACGCCGCTGTCGAGGATCCAGCGGTACTCGCCGTCGGCGCGCCGCATCCGATAGTCCAATTGGAAGGGCTCGCGGCGGTCGAAATGACCGAAACCGATTTCGAGGCAGGCTAAATCGTCGGGATGGATGCCCTCGGCCCAACCGTTGCCGAGCTCCTGCTCCATGGTGCGGCCAGTGAAGGTGAGCCACGGCTGGTTGAAGAAAGTGCAAAGCTTGTCGGTCCCGGTCACCCAGACCATGACGGGCGCCGCGTCCATCAGGTAGCGGAAGTTTTTCTCGCTCGTATCGTCCTCATGGCCCGGCACGGTGTTCTCCCCGGTTGCTGAGGCGAAGACATTCTATCAAAGACACGAAAGTAATGCATCGCACTGGATGAGTCGGAACCGTTCCTTCACGCGCCGTTTGTAATAGTAGCCGCGCCGACAATCGTTCCCTGCATTGAGCACGCAACGGCGTCTTCCGATGTTGGCCGATTCTGTTGGAAAAGTCCCTTTTCGACCTTGGGACCAATTCTCTAAGAGTCGCTGGTGCGCTTCGCGTTTTGGGACGTGGGGGACCGCTCGGACTCAAGCGGATTCATCCTGCGCCCTTTCCACGCCCTCTAAGAGGGTATCGCCAGCCGACGTCAGAGCTCGGTCAGGACCATGATCACACAGTGCGAATATCTTCCGCCGCCCGCCCACTGCGCGCTGTACCCTTACCTTGATCCCGCCGCGTCACCTGCTTTCCTTCGGCCAATTCTTTGCGCACCGGACCATCCGGCACTCCGTGGGCCGCCAAGCGGTCTGGACGAAGATGGCGGCGGACCTGGCTTTCGAAGCCGAGGCTATCGGTGTCCCGATGCCGAACTAGAAAGCAGCCCATCGTGAAGTCACCGGCGTCCAGGACCTGGCCTTCCGTTAGCTGGACAAGTTCCAGCGGAATCGGCGCTCTTCCCTCGCCCCACAAGCCCGCGAGATCCGGACGACAACGTCGAGCGTGCCCGGGCTGCCATGAATCGTCATCAGGTCTTCGCTTCGCCGTTGAGAAATCCGAGATCGATCGGCGCTATTGATCCGACCCTACTACCTGCGCCCCGAATCCCTGCGATCACTTGTTACTTCGACTGATCTTTTCCAAATCGATCTGAGACGCAGAACTGCCAATGGCGCTGCCGCACGCCGTCCATCCAACACGTCCTGGAGGACGCGTCGCCCAGCTTTGTTATACTATAAACGCGCTCGTACTGTTCTTGGAGACGTGTCTTCGACGGGACCTTTGTTAGATAGCCAAGTTCATGAAGGCGCTCCAGCGAAAGAAAGCGTGAGAGGTCACCGGGTTCGTCGAAGTGCAGAGCTGCCACCACGTATCCAGTTCCTGATTTAGCGGCCTCCGAAAGCAACTCGAGATCGATCGTATCGAGTTCCTTCGCCATGATCTTCTCTGACATCCTCTACTCCTTCAGTTCTCTGAACATTTGTCTTGCCTTAGAGGGACCCGTTTCGATTGCGGGTGGGCAGAGCGTCCGGAGCTTAGCCCCTCCGAATCGCCGAGCACAGAGCCCTGAGCGCAACGTGGAAAGGTTTCCCGATCTGACGCCCGTTCGCATCAGGCCGGCGGCCACGGCCGAAGGAGGAGGATTCCGCCATTCCGGACCCGAGCGTCAATCCCAGCACCCTGGATGCGTACATTCGCGCGCTCCGCGGAAGAAAGAAGAGTGGCAGCAACCAGATCGATTATCTTAAGAGAAAGCTGGGCTTCTGGCCGCATCTGGTGCGGTCGGCGATGACGAACTGTTTCGCGCGGCACGGGCGGACGCTCTCTCGGGCAGCCGCATCGGTGATGCTTGGGCATGTTCTGCGAAGCGATATGGATCGCGTCTGGCGCCGGATATCCCCGACCACCGAGATGGCGTTTTCGCAGTTATCGCTAGACTGTCCACCAGTCGCGACCGACTGACCGTCCAACTGTCGACCTTCATGTAACACTGTAATTTCGGTCTGCGCACTGAGCGGTGGAGAGCCGCCAGTGGTGGAGCTTAACGCACCGTCAGGACCGCTATGCAAAACGCCTCACATCGATCCGAAAAAGTAAGCGCCCCTTGTAATCGTACGAGCGTCGGCGCCAAAATCATTTTTTACGCTTTTTCACTCTCAAAAACTCGCGGACGGCCTCCTCAACGATCTCGTACGCTGGCCGGTCGGCATCCAATGCCACGCGTTTTAGGTCCTTAATGATGTCGGCGTCCAAGTAGACTAACAATTGCCTACGACCATCCGTCCGCGCGCGCGCGGAGGACGCCTCTTCCCTTGGTTTCACCAACAGAATCTCCTGGGCCTCGTAGATAGCCACCTATCCGGGACGAACTTAGCACTGGATTGACCCAGTATGAAGACCCCACTTCCCTCAAACCCGTTCGATCTACAAAATTGAGACAGATAGCTAAATAGCTAGATAGCTCGCTATTGACTATTGGAACGGAACCGCTGTACTTTACATCTCGCAAGCTTGTTGAAGTCGGCTCAATCCATGTACCGCGGACAAGTCAATCGGAGGGAGAGCGTCATGACCGAAAGGACGTCGCCGCTCGGTTGTTGGGTCGAACAAGCGTAGGAACAGAGGATAGCCGCAGTGGCACACCCGTCTGACAAACGTAGTTCCTTTGCTGACGCGGACTATCTCCGATCGTCAAAGTCTCATTCGGCCATTTTGAAGGGCTCTCGTTCCTTCAACGCACTTTTTGTCCAACTCTCCATTGATCCCGATGTCAGTTCAATCAAATTTATAGATACGCTCCCTGCCCTGGGACGCCGTGTCAAGGTCGGGATGCTCACCGCGCAGCACGACGACGGACGGTTCGCGTATGAGCTTGTCGACGAGGCACCGATCCGCGATCTCGACAACGAAGGCCTTTTGCAGATCGCTCTTGACGAAAATAACATCCGTCTAGTCGAGGTGGATCGAGCACATCTAGACGAAGAGCCCCGGTCAAGCAATTGCTTCCGGATTTGGCGGCATCGGAATCAAAAGGTTGACGCCTCTACCAGAGCCGAGATCGACCGCGCTCTGAAAGACGGCCCCCTTACAATTCGCCAACTTGGAACGATCACGCGGGCGTCAAGCCCGCTAATGACTGTGTGCGCTCTGGTTTGGTCGGGCACGCTCGTCCTTGATCTTTCGCGGCCGCTTGACGCAGAAGCAGTCGTAGCACGACGGGCGGATCGGCAGGCGCTGCCGGTTACTTCTGAGCCACCCCTCTCGAACAGGGGGCCGCGTTGACGCAGACCTGGCATCGAAATCTCAACGATCGTCATGCAGCGTGCTCTCGCTTCGCGGCGCACACCACAAATCGCGCGTGACGGACCTATTCGCCCATCCATTCCTCGAATAGAGGAGCACGTTGATGAAAACTTGGTCTCAGGAACTTGTCGATCGCTATCCGGAGGTCCTTGTCCGGAAGCTTCGCGGCGTTCCTTTCGCAGCTGGTTATCCCCAGTGTAATACCGGATGGCGCGACATCGTAACCAACTTGGTAGCGCGGGTATCGGCCGCTGCGGTGGGATACTCAGTCCAATTGACTGAAATCCAAGAGAGACACGGTCGATTGATCATCTACTGGAAGGCCGAAACTGCCCTTCCGATTCGCGTAGAACGCGCCATCGCGGATGCGATCGCGCTAGCAGAAGCACGCGCGGCCTGCTCTTGCACAGTCTGCGGAGCTAGCGCGCGTTTGTTCAGCGACGCGGGTCAACTTCTCACCGCCTGCACGAAGCACGCACGCGGTATTCCAGTACGTGTGCGCCCTGGCGCCGAGAACCTGCACATTGTGAGAACATTCGTTGGCGACGGAGTCGGCGGCGTCATTGGATGTCAGCGATACGACCGCGTTCATGACCGCTTCACCGATTCGGATTTGATAGGTGCCGACGATTGGCATGAGATCCGGAGCCGTGGAAAGTCGAAGATCCCTAGGACCGACAACAAGGATTGAGTTAGCGCCCGGTGGCCAGGCAGTGAGCCGGCAAGGTTTGAGTTACGCCTCGACGACATGACGGCAAAAGCAGGCGGTGAGGATCGCAAGGATTAAGTTACGCCGCGCCAGCCCTGGCGGCAGGCCAAGCGGTGAAGATCGGCCAAGGATTAAGTTTCGCTCCGACGACATGACGGCAGAATGGGCGGCGAGAATCGCAAGGATTAAGTTACACCCCGGCGACCCTGGCGACAGGCCAGGCGATGAAGATCGGCCAAGGATTTAAGTTTCGCTCCGACGGCATGACGGCAGAATGGGCGGCGAGAATCGCAAGGATTAAGTTACACCGCGGCGACCCTGGCGACAGGCCAGGCGATGAAGATCGGCCAAGGATTAAGTTTCGCCCCAACGACATAACACCAGAACAGGCGGTGAGGATCGCAAGGATTAAGTTATGCCGCGGCGCCGACCCTGGCGGCAGGCCGGGCAGTGAACATCGCCACGGATTAAGATACGCCCAGCGACACGACGGAAAGAACAGGCGGCAAGAATCGCAAGGATTGAGTTACGCCGCGGCGACCCTAGCGAAAGGCCAAGCAGCAAGCGTCGGCAAGGATTAACTTACCGCCCCAGCGACATGGCGGCAGAACAGGCGGCGAGAATCGCAAGGATTAAGTTACGCCGCGGCGATCCGCCGGCAGGCGGATCGGCAAGACTTGAGTAGGTGCGGCGATTCTATTTCCCAAGGATTCGATTAGAGACTTTCGGGATTCCAGAACTCAAGTGATTGCCTTGAACTCTTGGAACACACGAGGTTCAAGACATCGAAACTGGAGACTTTGCCTTCCACTCCTCATGCTTGTGTTTCGGACTATTTGCTACCTTTACTTGCTATGCGGGAAACTTGCGACAATTCCGCTAGCAGCGTAACTCCTTGATTTTATTACGGTTCTTGTTGACAACTTTCGCTTTGGGCGTACCATGCGCATTTGATCGGAAAAGAAACCGCTGCCTCGTATCGGAAGCTACCGACGAAGAACATAAGGTGGCGGCCGCGCGAGGTTGAAGAGCCGATGCCGACCTGATCGCTCAAAGTGCCGCTATCAACACCGTTTTGCGCTTAACGCTTGGCGATCGTTCGACAAGCGGACGATTAGCTTTTGCGTGGAGGCATGAATGCAATCCAGGCAATTCAACCGAGAGCAAAGAGCCGCACAAGGCAGAGATTGTCGTCGGCCGAGTGGCGCCGCCGATCCGCCTTCTACGCTCGGCGCATGTCGTTGGTCCAAGCTTACGCTCCGCGGATGGATTACCGCAACTCCCTCTAGCCCTCGCGTTGCTATCGAATCCGTCAAATGGATTTGGCTATCAGTTCATTGAGGTGGACCACTGCACTCTCGATATCGTGCTGCTCGATGAGACCGCTAGCATGCGGTTCGGCAGACCTGATCTCATCATACTTCGATGTCGGGCAACCGGCATGGTTGTTGGTTATGAGGATCACAATCTATGGATTGTCGATGATCGGCTCGCTTTCTTCTCGTACTTTAATTCCGACAAGAAAATGAAGGCGCAGATCGCCAACCCTGCTAACCCGCTCGATCGTCCCGATATCTCGGTATTCGACGTAAGTCTCGGCTTTCAGAACACAGATCTATCGCAGCCAATCACAATCATCGAGTTCAAGCGCCCAAAAAGAGACGATTACACCCTCGAGAAGAATCCAATCACTCAAGTGCGAAGATATGTTGAGGACATGAGAAAGTCCGGCGAGGCCATAAAATACGATGGCACTCCCCTTCGTCAGATTGCAGATACAACTCCCTTTGTCTGCCACATCATTGCTGATGTAACCGCCACGCTTCGGACCGTCATGAAAGCGTTAGGACCATTCCATCAAAAGGTGGGATCTGGCACTTGGTACCGGTGGGACGACGCCTTCAACATTTTCATAGAGATTTCGTCCTTTAAGGATGTGTTGGATTCGGCCAAAACTCGAAACAAGGCTTTTTTCGAGAAGATTGGGCTGATGTAGGAAGTCGATCGAATTGCAATCCAAATGACCGACCACCCCAAGCGAATCTATAAGTACGTTGGACCCGAACATATCGGCAAAGTTTTCACTTCATCCGAAGCGATCGCGCTTAAGTGCTCATTCCCAAAGGACTTCAACGATCCCTACGAACTATTTCTCACAATCGACTTCAACGAAAAGCCTGACGCGCTGGCCTTCTACGCCGACGTTGTCGGCGAGTTGCCGCAGGATGCGACAACGTGCTTCTCGATGTCGCCCATCGTCGTTCCTATGTGGGCTCATTACGCTCAAAACCACCAAGGCTTTGTCATCGAATTTTCTGAGGAGAGGCTCGCTGATGCCTTTCCAGAATGCCGCTTTGACGACGTCATTTACTCAGACGTTCCAGCGCACGACCTTACAGAACTACTCTATCGAGCCTATGTGATCGCGAAGCCGCGCTACACTTATTTTCTACAGAGCGAGGTCTACAACGCAGCATATTTCACCAAAACAACCTGCTGGAGCTATGAGCAAGAGCGCCGGATGATCGCCCCGCAGGAGAATACTCGGCTCGCAGGGCAACTAATCCTTCTGGATGTGCCGAGGAACTGCATCACCAGCATTGTGTGCGGCTCGCGAGCCTCCCCCCAGACAAAAAATGACTTGGCTCAAATAGCTGAAAGTCTGGGATGCAGTTACTTCGAACAACGAATTGGAAGAAGTTCTGCAATACCGTACTTTGTCGATATGGAGAGAGACCCGTTCATATTCAATGGCATTGAAATCGTCGCAAGCTCCCAGCACTGCGAGACGTGCAATGAGCCAACGTCGCAAACAGGGGAGTGCTCTTGGTGCCAGATAGACGACGAGCTTAAGCGGCAAGTTGCGTCACGCAATCCGTACAGGATCTTAGATCACCTTGGATTATTGGATGAATACATCACCAAGATGGACGCCGTCGGTCCGCGAGGCGGGAAGAAAGGTTGAACGACGGCGAGGCCTGCGATTGCCGGCTTATCAGCAACCTGCAGGGCGCGACGAAAAATTTATCGCTTCGGGATGATGTCAGGGGGCAACAAAGAGGATGCCTGTTCTGCAACCACTTCGCGGAGATCTTGAACCAAGCTTTCTTCACTCGCACGCTGGCGCTGCCGTCTAGCTTCGAATTGCGCCGCGTTTTCCTCCATTCTGCGCTTCCGATCTTCGACGAGTCGATGGCGAGTTTCGACGAGGCTAAGTCCGAGCAACCCACACACGAAAACAAGTCGAACGCTTGGGTTCAGGTGATCTCGGATTTGCCCAAGGGCGCCTGACTTTATTTCAGCCGCTTTCAATACTTGATGGATGTCCATCCCAAAAAGATATACCTGCTCTTCGTTTTCGGCGACAAGCCCTGTGAAGCGCGAGAGCGTATTTTCAATGTTCCGCTTCAGATTCTCGATTTCGGTAGCGGGATCTTCGAGCAGCTTTTTGACCAGTAGACTGCGTTCACTCTTGCGGAGTTCGAGAAGGTTCATATCTCTCGAAAGTGCTTTCACGTCGTCACCTCAAAAAATTCCGTCTCGACTTCAATTCCATATCTCAAGAGCAATTCTGCGACGTTATCAAGGTGCATATGTGTTCGCGACTCATGGATTCCGTAGCGTCCTGAGCGGTTATTCAAGACCCAGATCAAGGCCTCATCACTTACCCTATCTAGGTGCAATTCTCCCGCAATCCTCCCACCAGCTCCATCAACGAGAAGTGGGTGGCCGAGGGGCTTGACGCTTCCGTTGAGTGGCATGCCTCGCATCCGCGGTCTGCGAGATGTTCCACCTTCAACGATCGTTTCTTCAAGAGCGAACAACAAGCTTCCATCGTCCGCGATCATCCAGATTACAGTGACCGCAAGAGCAACGGTTAGGAGCATGCCTCCTTCAGCAGCAGTTGCAATCAAATTTGAAAGCTGCCTTGCCGAGGATTGATTCAGCTCATACCGAAGCAGCTGTTCGCTTCGCTCCCAGGCCTTCAATCCATTTTGCGGTGGGATTACTGGGCCGTACTGCTCATCAAGGTCCGTCACGCGGTCGGGCTCTTCCCCCAAAAATGAATGAATCCTGCTTGGAAAGCAGCAAAAATGGCAACGGGACGACTCATACCTCAGGTTGATGCGGAGAGATAGGGTGCGGGCAAAGAGGGCTTGCTACAGATTGTGAAAGAACGTGTATGAATGCAAAAAACGGCGATAAAGCCTATCGACTTGCACTATCCAAGCGAGATCTGCACCCTATAAGACATTGCAATAATTGAGGTTTTATTGACGCGAGACCTCTGGTTGCAGGTTCGAGTCCTGCCGGGCCCACCAATAAATTCAGTGGGTTAGAAAGTTCTATTTTAGATTACCGCACCAGAAATGCTCCTTTACCTCCGACACGCTGCTATGCCTCGGTTGCACGAGACTAATGCTGCACCTCCTGCCCGACCAGAGCGTCTGACGTTCGATCGTAGCTTCGGCGCGATCGTCGCAGGAAAAGGCTGCATCCTCTCTGACTGAGGGTTCGATCAGCCACTCTTTGCTCCTTTCAGAGCCGCTTTGCTCCAGGAAGGTGAACCACTTTGAGGTCCGGATTTGCCGCCAAAGCAGACATCTCCCAGATGACGGGCCACAGGCCTTTGCTAGGGTTACTATTTGGCTCACGAGGTTCAACCGAGAAGAACTCGCTCGAGCAGCCAATACGTGCCGATCGCCGCGGCGGCGATGGAGGCGATGCGCGGCGTCAGCTGCGCAGCCCGCCCTTGCGACATCAGCGTCAGCAGCGGAAGCGCGATCACCACGAAGATAAGCTGGCCGATCTCGACACCTGCGTTGAATCCGACCAATGCGCGGAGCAAAGCGGCGCCCTTCAGTTCGAGCTCGCCAAGGGCAGACGCAAACGCAAGTCCATGCACGAGGCCGAACCCAAAGCTCCACATCCATCGCCGCCGATCCGGCGCGGCCGCGAACAAGTTTTCCAGCGCAACCCAGATGATGGTCGCGGCTATAAGCGGCTCAATGATGCGTTCGGGGAACCTGACAAAACCGAGCGCTGCCAGCGTGAGCGTCACGCTGTGGGCGAGCGTGAAGGCAGTTACGATCTTGACCACCGACCAGAAGCCGCGCGCGATAGCGAGTAGCGCGAGAAGAAAGAGCAAATGATCGTAGCCGGTGAGAATATGCTCGACGCCGAGCTTCACAAAATCCAACCAGCCGGTCGCGACGGGACGGTCAATGTCGATGGCCGCCGTTCGTGATGTCTCACCGAAGACCACCTGCCGCTCGCCGTTCGACGTGTGGATGTTGCCGAGGCTCTGATAATGCTCGCCAAGAAAACCGCCCCAGTCTTCTGTAACCGTGAGGCGGCGATGCCCAGGGTCACAAGTGAAGCCGATCTCGATTGTCGCGCGGGTCTCGTTTGCGCCGGCGCCACCTATGCGCACGCGTCCTGCGCGGCAGCGCGTGCCGCCAAGGTCGATCGTGACGCTCCTGCGCGCCGCTTCGGCTACCGCTTCGGCCGCCGAGCGATCGCCATTGGCGGCGGCGTTCAGCATGGAAGCCGACGCCTGCGGTATTTCGGGCAACGCGACAGAGAGCGCATAAGAGAGACGGTCATCCGACAACTCGATGCGGACCAATCCGGTGGTGGTCACGTGGGCCGAGACATCGGCGCAGCAGGCGATTGCAAGCCAGAATGCTGTCCATAGTGCAAAACGCACGCTCACGGCATCTTCCCCACCCGCTCCCACTCCTCGGCGACGAAGCCGGGCAGCAGCGCAATCTCGCCGCTTCCCTCGCGCCTGGCATAGTGCGACAGTCCGAGGACATTGGTCGCGCCGAAAGAGATGACGAAGGATGAAGCACCACTGCCGTTGACTACGACGCGCAGCCGGGGCGGATCCAATCCGAATTGCGCGGGGTCGACGCCTGCAGTCTCGGTCGCGCTCAGTACACGCTCCGGTCCCGAATTGCGCAGCAATCTGAGCGCGCCGTCAAGCCGCGCCGCGAAGCCTGCCGTCGTCGCCCCTGCCGCCGCATGCCAGCCATCCTCCGCGCGGACAAAATGCCAGCGCCCCTCGCGTGTTTCCAATTCGACCTCGCGAACATCCTGAAGCCGGATCGTCATCAGGCCTTTCGGCACAAACGGCAGCAACCCCGGACCGCCGCGACCGCCGGTCAACGCGAGTGCCGCCAGAAAGACGATGGCGCCCAGAGCAGCAGCGCTCCAGATCAACCGGTTCATCGCCGCAACCACCACATCGCGCCACCGGCGAAAGCGATCAGCCCCGGCATCAATAGAACAGTGACGATGAAGATGCCGCGCATCTGCTCGCCCGTCAGCGAGACGGTCGGCAGCACTTCCACGGGCGGCTTCATGGTCGGCGCTCGCTCCTCATGCGTAAGCCAGGCGAGTGCGGCGAGCACAACGTCCGAGTTGGCCAGATACGGGAAGAATGAGTTGGAGGCGAAATCGGCGTCACCAGCCACGACCATGCGGAATATCGAGGGGGCCGTTTCGTTCAATCGGCCTTCGGCGGCGACAGCGATAATCCTCGATGCGCGTAGTGCGGACACCGCAGTCGAATCGTGACCCAAGCGGTCGGCGATGATGTAAGCCTCGGAGCTGCTGGCCGCCAGTGGCGTCAGCTTGAGGCCGGCCGTCGGTACTATTTCGAGTGGGCGGGCCCCCGGATAGAACGACAGTGTCAGGCCGCGCGTGATCGGATGGACACCATAATGTGACACGGCAATCATCTGTTCGTCAGTGAAATAGTGCTCCTTGGGATCGACGATCACACCATTGCCAACCTTGATGCCGGCAGTAGCGAGCAGCGCAGCAAGGCTGTCATCAAGCTCATAGTCGGGCTCGATCAGGAACATCGCCGAGCCGCCCCGCTCTACATAGCGGCGCATCAGCTCGGTCTGGCCGGGAGAATAGCGGGTGCGCGGATTGGCTTCGACGACAACGCCGCAATCGTCCGGGATCGGCTGGCCGGTTGCAAAGGAGATCTTGCGCGCGGCAAGGCCGAGCTTCTCGATCGCGCGTCGTAACCTGCCGATCCCGTGCTGCTCCATCTGCACGACCGCCAAACCCGAAGCGTCGTGGCTATGGCTGTGAGCACCTTCGAAATGGGTGTGGAATTCGAAATTGTCGATGTCGTATTCGCCGTTCCCGGCGGCAAAGCAGATCACGACCTCGCGTCTGCGCAACAGACGCAGCACGCCGAGCGCGATCTCGCGATCATCTGTCGTGACGACTTCGATGCGGCGATCGCCCGACCGCAACACGGCCGAATTGTAGGTGCGCACGCCGAAGCTGGAGGCGAGCGCGGGGTTCTGGTCGGCGTCGATCAGGCGGACACGGAAATTCCCGTTATCCCGTTCGAGCTGCCGCAGCATAGCGCCAAGGGCTACCGCGCCGGGGTTCTGCTTCTGATAGAAATAGGCAATGTCGATCGGTTCGGCGAGCCCGCGCACCACCTCTCCGGCTTCGGCAGAGGGCGTGAAGGCCTTCTCGCGCGTGAAATCGAGATGCGCGTCGTGACGGAACAACGCCACGTTGGCGAGGACCACGACGGCGACGGCTACGGCGACCACAAGGGCAGCGGAGACAGCACGGCTGGCATAGCCGAGCCGCACCGGCAGCTTCAGGCCCGCCACAAACAATAGCGCAAGCGCGGCAATCACGCCTAAAAACCAGACGATATTGATCGCCTCGGATGCCCGCATCATCGCTGTGCAAGCCTCCAGGTGGTCAAGAACAAGGCGAGCATGCTTGCGGTGATGAAATAGCCGATGTCCGAGACGAACACCGAGCCTGACACCATCGGCTTGAAATGTCCGATCAGGGACAGGTTGAGGGCGAGGCTGTCGAACGGCGGCGATAGCAGATAGGACACCGAATCGGCAAACCAGAGCATCAGGAAGATACCGATCGACAGCGCCGCCGCGACGACCTGGTTTTCGGTGATGCTTGACATCAGCAGGCCGACCGCAACCAGGAGCGAGGCATGCAACGCGAGCGCCAGATAGCCAGCATGGATTTGTCCCCAGTCGGGCTCGCCGTAACGATCGAGGATCACCGCATATACGAGCGAGAGCGTAAAGATGCCGAGCACGAGTGTCAGCGTGGCGGCATATTTGGCCAGCACGATCGAAAGTTCCTGCACCGGCGCAGTCAAGAGCAGCTCGAGCGTCTCCGACCGCCGCTCCTCGGCAAAGCTGCGCATGGTCAGCACCGGCACCAGCAGGATCGACAGCACATACATCTGGTGAAAGATGTATTGAAGGTTGGCCACCTTGGTCGCAAACAGCGTCAGGCTGAATGTATAGCCGAGCACGAGCAGGAAAACCGCGGCCACTGTGTAGCCAATCGGCGACGTCAGCGTCGCGTTGAGCTCCTTGGCAAAGAGAATGCGCAGCGTTCTCATGTGAGCGACAGGAACCAGGCTTCGAGGTCGGGGGTATCTGCCATTGCGCGGACGCCCAGGAGGCGCCCGTTGAGCAGCACCGCTACCCGGTCACAGGTCTTCTCGACTTCGCTGAGAATGTGGGAGCTTATCAGCACCGTGTGGCGCCCGGCCAGCGAGCGGATCAGCTGCCGCATCTCAATGATCTGGCGTGGATCAAGTCCATTGGTAGGCTCGTCGAGTATAAGGATGTCCGGATCGTGGACCAACGCCTGGGCGAGCGCGGTCCGCTGCCGATAGCCCCTGGACAAGGCCCGTGTCGGCTTGTCGACGACAGCGGACAGCGCGAGCCGATCGACGATGCGTTCGACGGCGCCTTTGACGTTCCGCTCGGGCACGCCGCGCAGCCGTGCCATGAAGGCCAGGAATTCTCCCACCCGCATCTGCCGGTACAGCGGCGCTGCTTCCGGCACATAGCCGATGTGCCGCCGCACCGCGAGTGAATCGCCGACGACATCGTGGCCTGCGACCATCAAGCGGCCCGCCGATGGCAGGAGATAGCCCGCAAGCAGCCGCATAAACGTGGTCTTGCCGGAGCCGTTCGGACCCAGCAAGCCAAACACTTCCCCGGCGTGAATGTCGAGTGTGAGCCCCTCCAGCGCCGATACCGGCCCGTAGCGCTTGCTCACATTGGACGCGGAGATCGCTGGGGCGTGATCCGTCTGGATCAACGCATCACTAGGCGCCGCGTCGATTGCCGAGATGGTCATGCAGCGTCCCGAACAGGCGAGTCCGTTCGCGGGAAAAGTGAATCTACGGCCCCGCTTCGGGGACTCGCCCTGAGGTCCGGCGCGGGCTCTCGAGAGAGCGCCCCGCGCCGGCTTAAGGCTCAATCATAGAACTCTGGCGCGTGCTTGGTGGCCTTGAAAACCTCCGGATCGTGCCCGTAGAAGATCTGGGCATTGTTGGCGTCGCGAACCAGCCGAACGCGCTGGTAGCTGCGATAGGCATCGCTCGGATTGAACGTGCCCGGAATCGGCGGAATCAGGTTCTTGTCGAGGTTCTCTTTCAGATAGACCACGTCGCTGGTCAGAATAACGGTACCCGTCTTGGGCAATTTGACGGTCACGAACTGGCTGCCGGGGGGTATGGCCGGGAGCCCGCATCACGCGTACCGAACCGTCATCGAACAGATCGAGGTCGCCCTCGAGGCGGATGATGTTCATCTTCTTGGTGTCAGCGAAGTCGCCCGGAATATAATAGAGCGAGTAGCCGACATCCGGCCACCAGGCGGCCTTCAGTTCGTCGTTCTGGGCAACGAGGGTCGCATTCGGAAACTGACTGACATTCCCGCCATGGTCGAGGTGCAGGTGACCGACCACGACATATTTGATGTCGTCAGTCTTCAGTCCGATCTTCTCGAGCTGTGCGGGAATGGCATCGTCCTTTGTCATTTTGAGACCGAACCCCTTGGCAAGAGGTCCCCACCAGCCATCGGGATCGGTAATCGTTTTATCGTTGTTTCCGGTATCGATGATGACATTGCCCTTGGGATGCTTGAGCACATAGAAGCTCACGGGCGCCCAATCGATATTGCCTTGACCACCCATCTGCAGGGCTGCCTTCGGGAAGCCTCCCAGCGAACCCGACGTAAAGACGTATAGCTTGGGGCCTTCCTGCGCGGCGGCAGCGCTCGCAAGGCCGAGCGCGATAGCCAGACTCAATGCAATCTGCTTGATCGTCATGGCAATTCCTCCTGAGCCTTCGTTTTACGGGCTGTCTTTGTTTTACGGGCTGTCTTTGCAGCCGCGGCTGCCTCGCCTGGCGCGGCCGAGGCGGGTAGCCAGTAAGAATAGTTTGCCCCCTTGCAAAAGCAAGTTGGCCTACCCAGCCCAAACGGGAATGTTTTTCCCCCACGGGGCCAGAGTTGAAAGAACGATACGGTTCAGGCGGTTCGCAAAAACGGCCCGGCAAAGGGCGGACCCATGTTTTTGCTGGCCAGCCTCGGCATCAACACGCTGCGCTGCACTCGTGACATCTCGGATGGGGGTAGAAGTCAGTCCACGTTCTTTCCGTCTTTGTTTTCCCGTCCAGAGCTACGGCCTGGCCGCGATAGCCCAGCGCAAAGGCACCGGGACCGGCGGCGCGTTCAGGCATGGGAATCCATGGCCCTTCAGACCTTGCCCGTCCGCCGCACCAGTTTCGCACCAGAACGACCGCATCAAATAGCAGCGGATGCGCTTGATCCCGGACGAAGATGTAGCAAATTCAATGAACGCGTCCTTTATCCTCCCGCTCATAACGATCTGGTTGCAGGTTCGGGTCCTGCCGCGCCCACCAGCCTTCGCTCGTCGTTACCGATCCCAGAGTGCATAGACATTTTGAT
>NZ_LGHM01000289.1 GCF_001908185.1 Bradyrhizobium sp. AS23.2 | reverse complement strand
CGGCGCGGCGGGTGGCGCGACAAGCGCGGGCGCAGCCGCCGTGGCCTCGCCGCCTTCGGCCGAAGCTTCGCCGTTCTCGCCGGCGGGACCGCTAATCATCGCGGCGTTCATGCCGCTCTTGGCATCGGGACCGGCATAGGTCGCTTCGAGATCGATGATGTCGCGAAGGAAGATCTTTCCTTCGTTGAGCTCGTCACGCCAGATGATGATGGCCTGGAAGGTCAGCGGGCTTTCGCAGAGGCCCGCGATCATCGCCTCGCGGCCGGCCTCGATGCGCTTCGCAATCGCGATTTCGCCTTCGCGGGAGAGCAGCTCGACCGTGCCCATCTCGCGCAGATACATGCGCACGGGATCGTCGGTGCGTTCGCCCGGTTCGCTCTTCTTGACCTCGGTGACGGCCTTCTGGGTGACCTCGACGAGCTCGTTGTCGGTTTCGTCCTCGCCGCCCTCGTCCTTGTCTTCCTCGCCTTCGCTGTCGTCGGCTTCGGTGACGTTGATGCCCATGTCCGAGAGCATCGACATGATGTCCTCGATCTGCTCGGGCGAGGTCTGGTCGGACGGCAAAACTTCATTCAGTTGATCGAAGGTCACGAAGCCGCGCTTCTTGGCCTGCTTGATCATCTTCTTCACTGCCGCGTCGGACAGATCGAGCAAGGGCGAGGGCGCGTCCTGGGAGTCCTTCTCCGGCGCGTCCGCTGCCTTGTCGTCCTTTTCCTTGTCCTTCGCCTGCAGCGTCTTTGCCTTGGTGGCCATCCATTGCTCCTAAACGCGCTTCATGCAGACGTTCGCCGCGCCTGCCTGAATCCACTGAACCTATTGCTCGACGCTCTCGCTTCGGCAGCTCCCGACACGGAAAAGGCGGCGCGCACAACTCTCGCCACCCCGACCCTTCTCTCGCCGGATTTGCCTAACGCTTCGTGAGCCTCTTTGTCGCGGCGGATGCAGGTGTAGTGCCAACAGCGATTGCGCGGATTCATTCCTGACGCGTCTGTTCTGCCTGCGGCCGCCTGGTGGCCAAAGTGCTACAAGACCGTTAAGCCTCGATTAACCCTGTTTTTGCCGCCAAACCTTGGATTTGGCGAGTCTTTTAGCGGTTCCGGGCTCGGCCGTCCGCATGATTCTTTACGTCACACGTTCTTCTGGACCCGGCCCGACAGTTCGCCAAAACCCTCGATCAGGGCCTCGGTACCGTCGACCTCGGCCATCCGGGCCTTAACGTCTCGTAGCCACGCCAAATTGGCCTCGCTGGGGTCCTCCCCCAAGGCCAGCTCGGCGTCCTTCAACTCCCTAAGTAGTGAATGCCATTGCCGATGCAAGGCAACGAGCTGGTGCCACGTCGAGAGAACGTCGTCCCTCGCCGCGCCTTCGCGGGCACCCCACACCGCCGCGGTGGTGATGGCCCGCTCAACCCTTTGAAGCAACGGCACAAAACCGCCCTTCTCGAGGTCGGAGCGCATCTTCTCGGCCTGCTCGCCAGGGTCCGGGCTGTGGTGGTGGTCGTTGGCGAAGGCGGCGATGATGCCGGCCCGCAGCTTGTGGGCCTCGGGATGGGCCAGCTCCAGGGCCGCCACCTCTTCCAGGTGCTCATGGAGCAGCCAGGGGTGGTTAATCAGGCATTGCAGGATCAGGGCTTCCCGGCGGGAGATGGCGCTGCGCTGGCCCCGCATGATCGGACTCGCCGCCAGCTGGGGGCTCGCCGCCTGGTAGGGGCCGGACGGTAGCAAGGTAGGGCCGGGCGTCCCGCGGCGCCCCTGGCCGCCGAATCGATTCGCTTGCCCACCGCGGGGCTGGAATGGGCGGCCGCCCGCACCGGGGCGGAAATTGCCGCGGCCGGAAAAACCGCCGCGCCCGCCTTCGGGGGCAAAAGCGCGCTGCAGCCGCTCGACAAAATCGTCGCGATAGTAGCGCCGCACCACCTCGTCGCGGATGCCGTTGGAGAGCTCCTTGATGCGCGCTTCCAGCGCGGCGCGGCGCTCGGGCGTGACGAAGTTGCCGCCTTCGAGCTCGCGCGACCAGATCATGTCGGCGAGCGGACGCGCCGCCGCGATCACCTCCTCGATCGCGCCGCGTCCACCGGAGCGCACGAGATCATCGGGATCCTGCCCTTCCGGCAGCAGCGCAAAGCGCAGGCTCTTGCCGGGGCTAAGGAAGGGCAGCGCGAGGTCGGCGGCACGATACGCCGCCTTCTGCCCCGCGCGGTCGCCGTCGAAGCAGAGGATCGGCTCGTCCGCCATCTTCCAGAGCAGCGCGAGCTGGCTTTCGGTGAGCGCGGTGCCGAGCGGCGCCACGCTGCCTGCAAAGCCCGCGGTGACCATGGCGATGACGTCGACATAGCCTTCGACCACGATCAGGGCGCTGCCGTCATGGGTCGCCTTCCGCGCGGTCTGATGATTGTAGAGATTGTCGCCCTTGTGGAAGAGCGGCGTCTCCGGCGAGTTCAGATATTTCGCCGGAACGTCCTTCTCCAGCGCGCGCCCGCCAAAGGCGATGACGCGGCCGCGCAGATCGGTGATCGGAAACATCACGCGATCGCGGAAGCGGTCGTAGGGCACGGGAATGTCGTTGCCCGCGACTAACAGCCCGGTCTCGACCATGTCGTCCACGGAAACGCCGAGCTTGCCGAGATGCTCCTTCAGCGCAAAGCGGTCGGGCGAGGCATAGCCGAGGCGGAACTGCAATTGCGTCGCCGGCGAGATCGCGCGGTCGGCGAGATAGCCGCGCGCTTTCGCGCCGAGGCGCGAGGCCAGTGTCTCCGCGAAAAACTTTGCCGCAAGGTCCATGACGTCATGCAACGTGCGGCGCCGCTGCTCGTGCCGCGCCGCATCCGGCGTCACCGCCGGCAGCGGCAGGCCGGCCATGTTGGCCAGCCGCTCGACGGCCTCCGCGAAGGGCACGCCGTCGGTCTCCATCACGAAGGTGATGATGTCGCCATGCTTGCCGGAGGAGAAGTCGTGGTAAAAACCCTTCTGGTCGTTGACGTAGAAGGACGGCGTCTTCTCCTGCTGGAACGGCGACAGCCCCTTCCACTCCCGCCCGGCCTTCTTCAGCTTCACGCGCTTGCCCACGACCTCGGAGACCGAAAGCCGGGCACGAAGCTCGTCGAGGAATTGGGGCGTGAAGCGCATGGGCGGTGTCTAGCGCGAAACCGGGTGAGTCGGGCGAAGGATCAGGGATATAGGTGCGGCCTGCCTAAAAGTCAGATTTGTCAGGCTTATCCGGGTTATTCGACCTATTCACAGGCCCTTCTGTCATTCCGGGACGATGCGAAACATCGAGCCCGGAATCCATCGCGCCGCCGGGACGCCGGGAGAAATGGATTCCGGGCTCGCCTCTTCGAGGCGCCCCGGAATGACAGAGGCCTTGAATTTCGCGTGGTTCCGCGCTTCCATAGGACATGTTCAGGACGTTTCGAGGCGGCCACAGCGGGGGCTGGCGTGTAACCTCGATTTCGCCCGTGACGGGCGAGCCCCTGCCCTTCGTGCCGGCGCTGTCGGTCACCGACAGCGAGGCCGTCTCATTGCCGCTGGTGCCCTCACGCAATGCGTGGCGGCTGGCGGGCGTCGTGAGCACGCTGCGCTACACCGAGCGCGCCGAGAAGGAGCAGCTCACCGCTGTGCAGGCCGAGCTTGGCCGGTTAGAGGCGACGTCCGCGGCGCTGATCCCGATCCGCAAATCGGAAGCGTGGTGGGAGCTGACACAGGAAGAGCGCCGCAGGATATTTGAGGACAAGTCGCACCACATCGCGAGCACCCTGCGCTTCCTGCCGGCCATCGCGCGGCAGCTCTATCACTGCCGCGACCTCGGCGGCCCCTTCGACTTCCTGACCTGGTTCGAATTCGCGCCCGCCGATACCTCGCTGTTCGAGGAGCTGGTGGCGATGCTCAGGCAGACCGAGGAGTGGACTTACGTCGAACATGAAGTCGACGTGCGCGTGGTGAAGGAAGTGCTGTCGGGCTAGTGGTCGAACTGCCCACCAGGACGGAGGTACTCTCCCTCGCCCCGCTTGCGGGGACGCGACGAGCTTCGCTCGCGCTGAGAGGGTTGGGGTAAGGGGGTGTCTCCACAAGGGCGGTGAGAACTGGACTCGTGGAGAGTCCCCCTCACCCGGATTGCATCTTCGATGCAATCCGACCTCTCCCCGCAAGCGGGGCGAGGTGAAGTCCGCATCCGCGGCTAGTGCGCTAGAAAGCGCCCGGACTCGATGCGCGGCAGATCGTTGACGGGCCAGTTGTAGACATAGGTCCAGGCCTTCTCCGTGACGCCATCCGCGCGCGTCACGTCGATCAGCTCGCGCAGATATTCCGTTGGCTCCGGAAAGCCCTCGCCGCAGGCCTCGTACATATCGAGCTCCCGCAGGAGCTCGTCGGGCACGCGCAGGTGAAAGAGCTCGCCGTGGACAATGTCGGACGGTGCGTCCGACAACAGCAATCCCGGATAATGTTTCACCAGGACGAGCCGGCCACGACAGGTCACCTCACCCAGAAAATCCGCGTGTCCCGCGAGCAGCCGCGCCATCGGATGGTCGAAGCCGCGCATCAGGGTGCCGTAGACGAAAAGACGATCGGAGCTCATGTGGTTTCTAGTAGCTGCGAATGATGACAATGGCGCATATTCCGATGTCGTCCTGGTTTTCGCCAGGGCTACATAGGGGAGGCATTGTGCGCACCTTCAACACTGTCATTGCGGGCGCAGCGAAGCAATCCAGACCGTCACCGCGGAAATAGTCTGGATTGCTTCGCTGCGCTCGCAATGACAATAATGCACCACACCCTTCACTTCCTCGCCACTCATCACCTCGAATTTCTCCTGCTGACAGCCCAAAGTCATCGTGCGCGAGCTCGGCGACCGTAGCGATATTCGGTCTTGTGATGAATCGTGAGCAGCGGCATCGTCTATCGATCATGGTGATTTTGGGCGGAGCAATCTATAGCGATTCCCGCCCAATTTTCGGGGTGACTGCTTTTTCCATAGGCAATCAGGATGGCTTTAGACACAGTCGACGCGACCGATCAACTCCTCGGCGAGGATGACATTCCGCCCGTGCATGAGGTGAATGCGGGAGGGACATCGCCGTTCCTGCTCACCTCGGATCATCACGGGCGGGTGCTGCCGCGCGTGCTCGGCGATCTCGGCGTCGCGGAAAGCGAGCTTGTCAGGCACATCGCCTGGGATATCGGCATCGCCGGCGTCGCCGAGCGTCTCGCAAAAATGCTCGACGCACATCTGATTGCGCAGCGCTATTCGCGGCTCGTGATCGACTGCAACCGCCCGCCGGCTGCTGTGAGCTCGATCCCCGTAATTTCCGAAGCAACCGCGGTTCCACGCAACCAGGGCATCTCCGAGGGCGAGCGCGCCGCGAGGCGGCGCGAGATCTTCGAGCCCTACCACCACCGCATCAATGCGGCGATCGACCGCCGCGTGCACGACAAGCGGCCGACGGTGCTGGTGTCACTGCACAGCTTCACGCCGGTCTATGCCGGCGTCGCGCGGCCCTGGCACATCGGAGCGCTCTATCACCGTGACACCGTGCTGCCGCAGCTCCTGCTCAAGCACTTGCGCGTCGAGAGCGACCTCGTCGTCGGCGACAACAAGCCCTATGCGGTGAGCGACCTCACCGACTACACCATTCCCGTCCACGGCGAAGCGCGCGGCCTGATCAATACCGGCATCGAGATCCGGCAAGATTTGATCGCGGACCAGTCCGGTCAGCAGCAATGGGCGGAGCGGCTGGCGAGGATTTTTGTGGAGATCGAGGTGGAGTTGAAGGCGGAGGGGCTGGTGTAGGGCGAAACGCCGATGGTGCACTCCCTCGCCCCGCTTGCGAGGAGAGGGTTGGGGTGAGGGGGGAGCCTCCGCGAGGACGGTGATAGTTAGACTCGCGGAGGCTCCCCCTCACCCGGCTCGCTTTGCGAGCCGACCTCTCCCCGCAA
>NZ_LGHM01000288.1 GCF_001908185.1 Bradyrhizobium sp. AS23.2 | reverse complement strand
CCGAGGGCTTCTTGACCTCGAACAGATACATGTCGTGGACCATGCGGCCGTTCTCGAGCACCTTGCCCTTGGCGAAGGCGTCATCGACCGGCAGCTCCTTCAGCTTCTTGGCAACCGCTTCGGTATCCTTGGTGCCGGCGGCCTTCACCGCCTTCAGATAGCTGAGCGTCGCCGAATAGGTGCCGGCATGGATCATGCTCGGCATCCGGCCGGTGCGCTTGAAGAAGCGCTCGGAGAATGCGCGCGTGGCGTCGTCGTGGTCCCAGTAGAAGCCTTCGGTCAGGACCAGGCCCTGCGCCGCCTGCAGGCCCAGACCATGCACCTCGGCCAGCGTCATCAGCAGGCTGGCGAGCTTCTGGCCACCGGAGACGATGCCGAATTCAGCGGCCTGCTTGATCGAGTTGGCGGTGTCCTGGCCGGCATTGGCAAGGCCGACGATCTTCGCCTTCGAGCTCTGCGCCTGCAGGAGGAAGGAGGAGAAGTCCGACGAGTTCAGAGGAACGCGGACCGAGCCCAACACCTTGCCGCCACTGGCGGTGACGATCTCGCTGGTGTCCTTCTCCAGCGCGTAGCCGAAGGCGTAGTCGGCGGTGAGGAAGAACCAGGTGTCGCCACCAGCCTTGGTCAGCGCACCGCCGGTGCCGACGCCGAGCGCGTGGGTATCGAAGGCCCAGTGGAAGCCGTAGGGAGAGCAGGCATTGCCGGTGATGCTCGAGGTGGCCGCGCCGACAACGATGTCGATCTTCTTCTTTTCCTTCGACAGCTCCTGCACGGCGAGCGCCACCGACGACGTCGTCAGCTCGGTGATCATGTCGACATTGTCGGCGTCATACCAGCGGCGCGCGATGGAGGTGGCGAGATCCGGCTTGTTCTGGTGATCGGCGGTGACCATCTCGACCTTCTGGCCAAGCACTTCGCCGCCAAAGTCCTCGATCGCCATCTTGGCGGCTTCAACCGAATATTTCCCGCCGTAGTCGGCATAGACGCCGGACTGGTCGTTGAGGACGCCGATCTTGACGCCTTGGGCGGAGGCCGGCGCCGCCAGCAACAGGGCAGAGGTTGCGACAGCGGCCAAAAGTGCTGATTTCATTTGTTAACTCCTAGCAGTGTTCTGTTTTGAAATCGCGCGGATACTAGTGAAGAACCCCGGCCCTGCCCATCCGTTGCATGTTGGTCGTTAGTATGAAGGCGATGCCACAAATGGCTGTCGTCCCGGACAAGCGCAGCGCAGATCCGGGACCCATAACCACAGGGAGCGGTTTTGCGAAGACTCGCGGTTGCCAGCTTCGCGCCAAAACTCCTCCCTGTGGCTATGGGTCCCCGCGTTCGCGGGGACGACAGCGAGGATTTGGATACGGCGGTGGCCATCAGCTACAATTAAGGGGCCACCGCCTCCGGCTTCTTGTCGCGCCGACCCTCGGCGAGGTTCCGCACCACGACATAGAAGATCGGCGTGAACAGGAGACCGAACAGGGTGACGCCGATCATGCCGAAGAACACGGCGACACCGACCGCCTGGCGCATCTCCGAGCCGGAGCCGGTCGAGATCACCAGCGGCAGCACGCCGAGGATGAAGGCGAAAGACGTCATCAGGATCGGCCGCAGGCGCAGGCGGCAGGCATCGATCACGGCCTCCAGCCGCGGCTTGCCTTCGTTCTCGATATCGCGCGCGAACTCGACGATCAGGATCGCGTTCTTTGCCGCCAGTCCCACCAGCACGACGAAGCCGATTTGCGTCAGGATATTGACGTCCTGCCCCATGATGCGCACACCGATCGTGGCAGCTAACAGGCACATCGGCACGATCAGGATCACCGCGAACGGCAAGGTCCAGCTGCCATATTGCGCGGCGAGCACGAGATAGACGAACAGCACGCAGATCGGGAACACGTAGAGGCCTGCATTGCCGCCGGTGACCTGCTGATAGGACAGATCCGTCCATTCGAAGGTAAAGCCGCTCGGCAGGGTGTCGTCGGCAAGCTTCTTGATGGTGTTGAGCGCGGTGGTCGAGCTGGTGCCCGGCGCCGGCTCGCCCTGGAATTCGGACGCGGCATAGAGATTGTAGCGCGCGACGCGGTCGGGGCCCGAGACATCCTTGAAATCGACCACGCTGCCGAGCATCACCATGTCGCCGGAGGCATTGCGCGTGCGCAGCCGCGCAAGGTCGCTGGGCTCTTTCCGGTACGGGAAATCAGCCTGCGCCGTGACGTGGTAGGTACGGCCAAAGAGGTTGAAGTCGTTGACATAGGTCGATCCGAAGTAAGTCTGGATCGTCTCGTTGATGCTGGCGATGGGCACGCCGAGCTTCTGCGCCTTGGTGCGGTCGATGTCGACGAAAAGCTGCGGCGTGTTGGCCGTGAATGGCGAGAACACCGAGGTCAGCGTCGGCGCCTTGCGCGCGGCAGCGACCAGCTCGTCGGTCGCAGCCGCCAGCATTTCCGGGCCGCGGCCCTGCCGGTCCTGGATGCGGATCGTGAAGCCGCCGCCGGTGCCGATGCCGGGCACGGCCGGCGGCGGAATGACGATAATGAACGCACCCTGGATTGCCAAGAGACGTTTGCGCAGCTCGGCGGTGATGACGTTCGCCGACAGTCCCTTCTTCAGGCGCACTTCGGGCTCCTCGAAGACCGGGAACAGCGCGGCTGCATTGCCGGCCTGCGTGCGCGTCGCACCGGAGAAGCCGGCGAAAGCGGCAACGCGAATGATACCCGGGGTATCCAGCGCGATCCGCTCGATCTCACGCACGATCTCGGTGGTGCGCGCCAGCGATGCCGCGCCGGGTAATTGTACGGAGACGATGACGTAGCCGCGATCCTGCGCCGGGATGAAGCCCTGCGGCGTCGTCGCGATCAGCCAGCCGGCGCTGCCGATCAGCATGACGTAGATCAGCAACATCACGACCGAATGCCGGATCACGAAATTGGCGGCGCCGGCATAGCCATGCGCCAGCCGGTCGAACACGCGGTTGAAGACGCCCGTGAAGGCATCCCAGCCGCGCGCGATGACATTCCAGCGCGCCGGTGGCCGCTTCTCCTCGTGCGGCACCAGGATCTGCGAGGCCAGCGCCGGTGACAGCGTCAGCGAGCAGAAGCACGAGATGGCGGTCGCGACCGCGATCGTGACGGCGAATTGCTGGAAGAACTGCCCGGAAATCCCTCCCAGGAATGCGGTCGGGACAAACACCGCGCAGAGCACCAGCGCGATCGAGACCAGTGCGCCGCCGACCTCCTCCATCGTCTTCAGCGCAGCGTCGCGCCGGCTCATGCCGTGCTCGAGATGGCGCTCGACATTCTCGACCACGACGATGGCATCGTCGACTACGATGCCGACGGCGAGCACGAGCCCGAACAGCGTGAGATTGTTGATGGAGAAACCGAGCGCCGCCATCACCGCGAAGGTGCCGACCAGCGAGACCGGAATCGCGATGATCGGAATGATCGCGGGCCGCCATCCCTGCAGGAACACCAGCACCACGACGACCACGAGCAGCATCGCCTCGTAGATGGTCTTGATCAGCTCGTGGACCGACTGCGCGATGAACTCGGTCGGGTTGTAGCCGATATTGTAGTCGAGGCCCTTTGGAAAACTCTCCTTGAGCTTCGTCATCGTATCGGAGATGCCCTTGGCGGTCGCGAGCGCGTTCGATCCCGGCCGCTGGGTCACCAGCATGCCGACGGCCGACTTGCGCAAGAGGAAGCTGTTGGTGGTGTAGGAGAGTGCACCGAGCTCGATGCGGGCGACGTCGCGCAGACGTACCGTGCGGCCCTCGGAGCCTGCCTTGATCAGGATGTCCTCGAACTGCTTCAAGTCTTTCAGACGTCCCGTGAAGGTGAGGTTGGGCTGGAAGGCGCGGTCGGTGATCGGCGGCTCGGCGATCTGGCCACCGGCGATCTGGATGTTCTGCGCGCGGATCGCGGCGAGCACCTCGGTGGAGGTCAGGCCAAGATTGGCGATGCGGTCGGGATCGAGCCACAGCCGCATCGAATAATCGCGCGCGCCGAAAATCTGGATGTCGCCGACGCCGTCGAGGCGCAGCAGCTGGTCGCGGACCTGGAGCAGCGCGTAGTTGGAGATATAGAGCTGGTCGAACGAATCGTCGGGCGACAGCATGAACACGACCATGAGGATGTCGGGCGAGTTCTTGCGCGTGGTGACGCCGTTTTGCTGGACTTCCGCCGGCAGGCGCGGCTGCGCGATTGCGACGCGGTTCTGCACCAGCACCTGAGCCTTGTCGAGATCGGTGCCGAGCTTGAACGTGACGGTGATGGTGAGCTGTCCGTTCGACGTCGCCTGGCTGTAGAGATACAGCATGTCCTCGACGCCGTTGATCTCCTGCTCGATGGGAGCTGCGACCGTGTCGGACACGGTCTGCGCGGAGGCGCCGGGATATTGCGTGGTGACGACGACGGTCGGCGGCACCACTTGCGGATATTCGGAGACCGGCAGCGTCGTGTAGGCGATTGCGCCGACGATCAGGAGCACGATCGACAGCACCATCGCCAGGATGGGCTGGTTGATGGAGAGGCGACCGAGATTCATGACTTGCCACCCGCCGGCGCTTGCGCCATGTGCGGGGCAACCTTGGCGCCGACGCGGGCGCGCTGGATGCCGTTGACGATGACGCGATCCTCCGCTTTCAGCCCTTCGCGGATCACACGCAGGCCGTCATCGAGCGGCCCAAGCACCACCGCGCGCGCTTCCACCGTGTCGTCCGGCTTGACCACGAACACGATCTTGCGGGACTGGTCGGTCGCAACAGCAGCGTCCGGGATCAGCAGCGCCTCATACGGCGCGCTGCCGATCAGCCGGACGCGGCCGAACTGTCCGGGCAGGATCGAGAGATCGGTGTTCTTGACCACGGCGCGGCTGCGCAGCGTGCCGGTCGAGACATCGAGGCGATTGTCGAGGAAGTTGATGGCGCCGTCATGCGACGGCTTGGTCTCGCCAGCGAGCGTGACCTGCACCGGGTTCGCGGTATCGCGCGAGCTCGGGCGGCGGCCTTCGAACCACAGCTTGCTGTATTTGATGAAGGTCGTCTCATCCATGTCGAAATAGACGTAGATCGGATCGAGCGTCACGATCGAGGTCAGCAGCGTCGAAGAGCCGTTATCGCTGCCCTGCACGAGATTGCCGGGACTGACGAGATGGCGACTGACACGGCCGGTGATCGGCGCGGCCACATGCGTGAACTCGATGTTGAGTTTCGCAGCCTTCAGCGCACCTTCGGCCTGGGTCTCGGCGGCGTGCGCAGCCTGCAATGCCTGGCGGCGCTGGTCAACGACCTGCTCGGACACCGCGCTGGTCTGGACCAGGTTCAGGCCGCGGTCGAGCTCGCGCTTGGCAAGCTCCACCTTGGCGCGCGCATCGGACAACTGGCCGTCGGCCTGTAACGCGACTGCTTCGAACGGGCGCGGGTCGATGACGTAGAGCAGATCGCCCTGATGCACGATGGCGCCGTCCTGGAATTCCACCGAGTTGACGAAGCCGCCGACGCGCGGGCGCACCTGCACCTCCTCGACCGCCTCGAAGCGGCCGGTGAATTCGTCCCAATCGGTGACGGTGCGCTTGACCGGCTGGGCAACAGTCACAGGCGCGGGCGGCGGAGCGGCAGCCTGCGAAGCCGACTTGTCGCAACCTGCGAGGGCGACGCCGGCGACGATGAGCGCGGCGATTGCGCAAAGTCGAGGCAGAACGAAATCGTGCTTTTGGACAAATCGCTCGCTTCCGTCCGGTCCAGTCATCCCAGGTCCTCGCATGAAAGCCGCGGAAGAAGCAGGGTACGCTTCTACCCGCGGGCGGCACAAGATGGGTGGCCATGATGAACTCTTCAAGACCGCGGCATACGCCATGCCCGGACGGACACCCTGGCCGGATGGCGGGTTGACAGGGAGAGAGACGGCCGCGCACACGCGGCGGTTGGTGAGTGGGATGCGCCTGGACTTATTCGCCCGGCCCATGAATTGAGCCGACCTTCCCTTCGCCTCTCCCGCCTGCGGGGAGAGGCCGGATCGCATCGCAAGATGCGATCCGGGTGAGGGGAGTTTCCGCGAGTCCAGCTATCACCTCCCCCGGCGGAGAGCCCCCCTCACCCCAACCCTCTCCCCGCAGGCGGGGAGAGGGAGAAGAGCGCCAGCATCTTCACGCATGACGAGAGGCATCCGCTCGGCTAGACTGCCATCACAAAAAAAAGACGAATTGTCCGGGGAGGACAGGCGTGCACCAGGGACGTGTCGTTTTCGGCGCGATCGAGGAGGTTGTGTTCGGCCATCCTGCGGCCGGCGCCATCGTTGCGCAGATGGACCGGCTGGGCACGCGCCGCGCTTTCCTGATGGTATCAGGCACGCTGAACCGGCAGACCGACGAAATCGCGAAGATCAAGGAGGCGCTCGGCGCCCGCTGCGCGGGCCTTTTCGACGCCATGCCGGCGCACACGCCGCGCGAGGCAGTGATCGCGGCGACCAACACGGCGCGCGAGGCAGGCGCCGATCTGATCGTCACCGTGGGCGGCGGCTCGATCACCGATGGCGCCAAGGCGGTGCAGCTCTGCCTTGCCAACGGCATCGACGATATCGAGGGAATCGAGCGCATCCGTGTGCATAAGGGCGTCGCGCCCGAGATGACCGCCCCTCACGTGCGGCAGATCAGTGTGCCGACCACGATCGCCGGCGGCGAATTCAGCTCGATCGCGGGCGTGACCGACCGCAGCACGCATGTGAAGCAGATGTTGCGGCATCCGCTCATCGTGCCGCGCGCGACCATTCTCGATCCCGCCATCACCGTGCACACGCCGGAATGGCTGTTCCTCTCCACCGGCATCCGCGCCGTCGACCATTGCGTCGAGGCAATCTGCTCGCGCGAGACACACCCCTACGCCGACGCACAGTCGGTGAAGGGCTTGGCCATGCTCGCTGACGCGCTGCCGCGGGTGAAGGCCAATCCCGCCGATCTCGACGCCCGGATGGACGCGCAGATCGGCACCTGGCTGTCGATGGGCGCGCTTTCGGCCGGCGTGCCGATGGGTGCGAGCCACGGCATCGGCTACGTGCTGGGCGCGGCCTTCGACGTGCCGCACGGCTACACCTCCTGCATCATGCTGCCCGCGGTGATGCGCTGGAATGCACGCGACAATGCCGAGCGCCAGATGACCGTTGCGGCCGCGATGGGTTTCCCCGGACAGAACGCCGCCGACGTGCTCGATGCCTTCATTCGCTCGCTCGGTATGCCGCGCAGCCTCTCGGATATGCGCGTCTCGCCGGAACATTTCGACGCCATCGCCGAACAGGCGATGCGCACGAACTGGATCCCGCGCAACCCGCGCAAGATCGGCAGCCCCGCCGACATTCGCGAAATCCTGCTTCTCGCCGCATAATCTAGAACCGGAGGACTGATGTACACAGGTCACCATGCCCGCCTGCGCCCGCTCCAGCCCGCCTTCATCATGGCCGCGACCGGTGAGACCGTCACCTATCGCGAGCTCGATGCGCGCAGCAATCGCCTGGCGCACCTGTTCCGCAAGCACGGCTTGAGGCGGCTCGATCACTACTCGATCTTCATGGAGAACAATTCGCGCTATCTCGAAGCTTGCGGCGCGGGCGAACGGTCGGGTCTCTACTACACCTGCATCAACTCCTTCCTGACATCAGGCGAGCTGGCCTATCTCCTCGTCAACAGCCAGTCGAAGATCCTGATCACGTCGATGGCCAAGCTCGACATCGCGCGCGAGGCGATCAAGGCCTGTCCCGACGTCAGGCTCTGCATCGTTGCCGACGGCCCCGGCGAGAGCGAGCGCATCGTCGGCCTTGCCGAGGTGACCGCAGATCTGCCGAAGACGCCGATCCCTGATGAATGGCTCGGCACCGCCATGCTCTATTCGTCCGGCACGACAGGACGGCCGAAAGGCATCCTGCGGCCGCTGCCGGAAGAGCCGCCGAAACACAATCTGCCGCTGTTCGATTTCCTGACAAAACTTTGGCGCTACCGCGAGGGCATGGTCTATCTGTCGCCGGCGCCGCTCTATCACTCCGCGCCGCAGGCCGCTGTGAACCTCACGATCCGCATGGGCGGCACCGTGATTATCATGGAGACGTTCGATCCCGAGCGTTACCTCCAGCTCGTCGAAAGATGGGGCATCACACACACCCAGCTGGTGCCGACGATGTTCTCGCGCATGCTGAAGCTGCCGGAGGAGGTGCGCACGCGCTACGACTTGTCTTCGCTCGAGGTCGCGATCCATGCCGCCGCGCCCTGCCCCGCGCTGGTCAAGGACGACATCATCAAATGGTGGGGACCGATCATCCACGAATATTACGGCGCGACCGAAGGCCTCGGCTTCACCGCCTGCAACAGCGAGGAATGGCTCGCCCATCGCGGCACCGTCGGCAAAGTTCTGCTCGGCGATCTCCATATTCTCGACGAGAACATGCAGGAGTGCCCGACCGGCACGCCGGGCCAGGTCTGGTTCAAGACGGCATCGCCGTTCGAATATTTCAATGATCCCGAGAAGACCAAGGAGGCGCGCTCGGCCGACGGCAGCATGAGCACGGTCGGCGACGTCGGCTATGTCGACGCCGATCGTTTCCTGTACCTCACCGACCGCGCCACCTTCATGATCATCTCGGGCGGGGTGAACATCTATCCGCAGGAATGCGAGAACTTGCTCATCACCCATCCGAAGGTTGCCGATGCCGCGGTATTCGGCGTGCCCAATCCCGATCTCGGCGAAGAGGTGAAGGCGGTGGTGCAGCCGATGCCGGGCGTCGTGCCGGGACGCGCGCTCGCCGAAGAGCTGATCGCCTTCTGCGGCCAGTCGCTGTCGCGGCAAAAGGTGCCGCGCTCGGTCGATTTCGAGAAGGAGCTGCCGCGGCTGCCGACGGGGAAGCTGTACAAGCGGCTGCTGCGGGACCGGTATTGGGGGAACAAGGCGTCAAGGATTGTGTGAGGGGGGCAACCACAAACTCCATTGTCGTCCCGGACAAGCGGAGCGCAGATCTACCGTGTTGTCTGTCAAGAGGGTCGACCGACTGTAAGGATGCAGCATCGTGCTCGGCCGTCAAGGCTGCATGCGCCCCGCCTTCAGCGGTGGCCTGCGGCCAG
>NZ_LGHM01000287.1 GCF_001908185.1 Bradyrhizobium sp. AS23.2 | reverse complement strand
CAAAGTAGCGATGTCCGAGTATGAACGCATCCAAGCGGCGTTTCATGCAAACCGCGAGAGGTTAAAGGCTGAACGACTTGCTCGCGAGGCCGAAGCGGCGGCGCGGAAGCACAAAAACCTGATCACGGCCCACTCTCCGAATATGCACGGCGGTCTGCGGCACCGCTGATACGTGCATTCAAAATTATCAATCGAAAAGGGCAGGCGCTTGCGAAGTGCAAGCCGGTTTAGTGGTTCGGCTGCGCACATAATTCGGTGGCAGCCAATTCAGCCCTCTTTGGGGACCTCGATTGGCTTTTCGCCCTCAACCCCGATACCGCCGCGGCTCAACGTAGCTGCGCTTCCAGATCCCGCGACCGGCTTGCTCAGCTCTCTGTTGGGCTGGGCCGTGCTTGCCGCTGGAGTACCGCGGCCAGTCCAACGCAAGACCTTGGGCAAACAGCCATTCGCCGAGATCCGTATCGCCGACTGTACAGGTAGCAACGGTCCGCCCGTAACGGTCGAGGTTGACTGGCGCGCAGTTCACTGGCCGCTTTCCGATAAACTCGTCGAGCGCATTCGCTGCTTCTGCTCCGCAGCGATACTGGAGGCTGTCCTCGCCTCGGCAAAACCGTGTGTTCTCCGGCGCATCGACGCCCCAGAGACGAATGCGCGCGTTATGGATTTCGATCGTATCGCCGTCGATGACGCTGGCCTGTCCAACAAAATCATCGGCCTTTGCCGGAGCCGCAACAACGACGATCGTTCTCAACGAGCAGGGCCGAGGCAAGCGTCTCAAGTCGGGTCATTGTTTGCGCTTCGCTTCCGCCAGTTTGACCATCACTTGAAGGGCGCGATTGGTTGGTGTCGGAATGCCCAATTCGGCGCCCTTGCGCACGACGTACCCGTTGAGAAAGTCGATCTCGCTTGGCTTGCCACGCGCGAGATCCTGCGCAGTGGACGACATCTGGTTCGGCATTGCCGTGGGAATTTTCAGGATTTGCTCAAGGAGGTCTTCCTGCACGAGTACGCCGCAAGCACGAGCCACGGTGATGGCTTCCTGCACCGCGCTTGCCACGACATCCCTGGTGCCTTCGACGTCCAGCATCGGTCCGTAGGAGATGCCCGCCACGGCAGAGAGCGCATTATAGGCGCAGTTCGTGACCAGTTTGCTCCAGAGGACCCTTTCGATGTCGTCGGTGACGGTCGTCTGGATGTCGGCCGCGCGTAGAGTTTGTGCCAACGTTTCGCTTTTTGGGGATGAGCCGATTACGAGGGCACCGCCGCCGTGATGCTTGACGTGGCCGGGGCCGGCCATTTCGCTGCCGACATAGACCACGGCAGGAATAACTGGATGCCCCGTGACGGCGCGGAGACGCTGTGCATTGTCGACGCCGTTCTGGAGACTGAGGACCGACGTTTCCGGACCTAAGCGTCCAGCCAAAGACCGACCTGCTTCCTCTGTATCGGCTGACTTCACGCAAAATAGCACCAAGTCTGGCGAGGCGAGGGAGCTTGCGTCTGTAGACGCACTGGCAGGCAAGTATCCCTTGAAGTTCTGCGTGTCCAGGAGGAGGCCATGCGCATTGATTGCATCGACGTGCGTTTGCCTGCCGATGAACATCACGTCATGCCCAGCCCTCGCGAGCAGACCGCCATAGTAGCATCCCACCGCTCCAGCTCCGACGATCGCGATTTGCACGTTTATCTCCTGGTCGTTGAACAGTGTGTCAGGCAGCCGCGCGCCAATCTTGCTGGCGGAACCTATCGACCACCTCGATTGTTGCTTAGGAAGCCTCTGGCACCGCCGGCCTTCCCAACCGCCGTCGACTAAGGTGGAGGAAACTATGCTGAGAGCTGGGTGCGGCAAACAGGTTTCGTTGGCGCTCGCTGGGATCCTGGTTTGCGCAGCCGTGGGGCTCTGGTTCACAGACGTAGCCCAAGCGGGCCGTGGCGGTGGCGGCGGCGGTGGTTTTCATGGTGGCGGCGGCGGTTTCCACG
>NZ_LGHM01000286.1 GCF_001908185.1 Bradyrhizobium sp. AS23.2 | reverse complement strand
GGCGAGCTCCAGGAGCAATTCCGTAATGAGCGCGGCGGAGACTGACGGCACCAGCCCGATCTTGAGCGGGGCGATTGTCTTCTTTTGATAGCCTCGCGCCTGAAGCCGTACGGCCTCCGCGGCGGTAAATATTTTCTCCAGCGTGGGCAAAATCATCTTGCCCAGCTCGGTGAGCTGGGTGAGGTGACGTTCACGGTGAATCAACGCGCCACCGAGTTCTTGCTCCAGCTTGTGTACCGCCTTTGTCAGCGCCGGCTGGGTCACATTGCATTGCTCCGCAGCCCGCGTAAAATTGAGCGTCCTTGCTAGGGCCAAGAAATATCGCACCTGATGAAACTGCAGCTGCATACTCATACTCGAAAGATTTGCCGTGGTGCGGACCGTTCCAGTTCGTTGCCATGGTGGGCAGGGGCGATGGCCAAGCGGTTTGTCGCGGAGGTTCCGAGAAAAAAGGTATTGTGCGCCGGCTCGGAATTGTCGACCCGCGCCTTGCGGAAGGTTTTCTCACTGACGCTGTTTCCTATTAAGCTCAATCCGAGAGTCGGAAACACGGCGTCCGATCAAGCGGAGTCACTTGTCCAGTAGAGGATAGATGAGGATCCAAATGTCCTTCTTGGCACTGGCAATATCGCAGTCGGTGCATTTCCTCCTTTGCTCTAACCTTGGCGGTCTGAGCTTTTGGGCCAGGTTGATTGAAATTGTAGTAGCACCACCCATGGGTGTCGGCATAACGCTTGGTGTCCTTGACGGCCACATCGGCGCCACTAGGGGATGCAGTTAACGCTGGGAATATGGCGCGCATCCTTGTTCTCCGTGACGCTGCTGTGCCTGATGTTCTTCCGGACTAGAGATAGAGCGGATTGATCGCGGCGTTAAGCGCAGTTCTTGTTACAGCGTTCTCATTCTTGCGGTTTGTTGGGTGAGTATTTCATGGCGCTCGCATCTGTAGCGTGTCCAACACTTCAGCGGTCTGGACCGCCGGGTCCACCAAGTGGACTCGAAGAATCTGCCGTGGTCTAGAGGATCGGTCCCGCTAATTCGGACTGCGCGAGTGATCCTTTGAGACGGGTTTCGCTGGGGTGCCGACACGCTAGTCATATCTGTAATCAAGGAGCGTAGTTTGCACTCTTCGCTCGCCAAGTTGACCTGCGGCCCCACGCGTTGACCAGCCGTAACGAGCGCAATCAACATACGACGAGACCGGGAAAGGTGACGGTAGTCAGTCTCAGGCTGCACGCGCGTCGCTCTTGAACTTCGTTCGAATGCTTTTCGATCACCGCTCCCGTGCGACGGCAACTATCCGCAATTCTCTTGAGCGCCGCCTTTTCTTTGTCGATGTCGGGCATCGAACGATCAAGCCAGGGCACGGCGGGATCGGCATTCCTTATCATCACGGACAACGGTCGCTTGATCTTGTGCACCGTCGCGGCGCTACTGCATCTGAACTCACACATGGATGCATGGGACGCGGTGAGGGGAACGCGCCATTTGGCATCTTCGATCACGCCGCAGCAATACTGAGACCCCTCGGCGGTCGATGAGCTAGTTAGCTACAACGCCATGACCAACCCGAAGTCGCCGCGATCTGAGCGTTCGGACTCTTCGTTCCCGCCGGCTGCGCCGAACATGGAAGGAGATGGCTATGAGTGGTTCCAAGGAACAAGCCACGAGCATGGCGATGTCCCCGACGATGAATAGCACGAAGGTGGCGCCGACGCTGAAATCCAGTGGGGACCAGCCCCAGATGTTCTTCCTGAAGGAATATAAGTCGCTGTCCTTTATGGCGATCCGATCCGGCCTGGCGTATTGGCCATCTTAGCCCATCACACTATGCCACGCTTGAATCCGCTAGCGGGGCCATCTGCGTCCACAAGCACAGACCTATCTGCCAGTTCAGGACGACAAGGGGGCGAGCTTCCCCAGCGCATGTGGCCGCTCTCATCGATGGTCGGGGATGCCGACAATGCGATCGTCGCTGGCTTGGCTCGCCCGTGTTCGCCGTCAGAGCCCTTGAGACAAATTGAGGGACTTCACGAAGGGAGGATTTCTGGTTCATCGTAGCCGCAAGGAGMAGCGAAGATGAAGCAGAAATCCGGACCGGGCAAAGCGC
>NZ_LGHM01000285.1 GCF_001908185.1 Bradyrhizobium sp. AS23.2 | reverse complement strand
GCCGCTTCTCTCGCTGGATCGCATTCTCGGGGTCATCGAACTGCTCGAAGTAGACCAGCCTTGCGACGTCGTACTTCTCTGTGAAACTCTTGATCAGCTTTGACTTGTGCTCCGCCACCCGGCGGATGAGGTCGTTCGTCACGCCAATGTAGAGCGTGCCACCAATCTTGCTGGCGAGAATGTAGACGTAGTAACAGCGTCCGCCCATCTGCCGCCTTTCTTCCGCTGTCATCGTCCGCGAAGGCGGACGATCCAGTACTCACCGGCGTCTCGGCTCGATCACGACCGCTGCTGCGTACTGGATGCCCCGCCTTCGCGGGGCATGACAGTGTATTCCAAGTCTATTCCCCCGCCTGGAGCTTGCGCGGAAACAGCTCGGGCGCGCCTGACGCCACGAGGCGCGGGCCTTCCGCCGGCGCATCGGTCTTGCTGAAGTCGAGCTCCTCGATCCGGCCCGCACGCTTCTCGATCTTGTCGGCGGAGATCAGCACTTGCCGGACGTCCTCGTTCACGTCGGCAAAATGCTTCTGCAGCTTCAGCACGCGGTCGCGCAGGCGGCCGAGGTCGTCGCCGAGCTTGATCACCTCGGTGCGGATCTGGTCGGCGGCGTCGCGCATGCGCGCGTCCTTCATGATCTGCTGCATCACCTGGATCGCGAGCATCAGCAGCGAGGGCGACACCAGCACGACGCGGGCGCGGTAGGCCTTCTGGATCACGTCGTCGAAACCGTCATGGATCTCGGCGTAAACCGATTCCGACGGCACGAACATCAGCGCCATCTCCTGGGTCTCGCCGGTGACGAGATATTTTTCCGCGATGTCGCTGACATGCTTCATCACGTCGCCGCGCAGCCGTTGCGTGGCAATTCGCCGCTCCTCGTCGCTACGGGCGTCGTGCAGCGCCGTCATCGCCTCCAGCGGAAATTTCGCGTCGATGCAGAGCGGCCGCTGATCGGGCAGGAATACGACGCAGTCAGGCCGCTTTCCCGTGGAGAGCGTGAACTGGAACTCGTAGGAGCCTTTTGGAAGACCGTCCTGGACGATCGCTTCCATCCGCGCCTGGCCGAAGGCGCCGCGCGACTGCTTGTTGGCGAGCACGTCGCGCAAGGTGGTCACCTGCGTGGTGAGGTCGGTGAGGTTCTTGTGCGCGCTGTCGATGATGCCGAGCCGTTCGTGCAGCGCGCGGAGGCTCTCCAGGGTGTTGCGGGTCGAGTGTTCCATGGACTGGCCGACGCGGTGGGTCACCGAATCCAGCCGTTCGTTGACGGCGCGCGCCATCTCGGCCTGGCGGCCGGCCAGCGCCTGGGTCATGGCATCGACCCGGCCCGAGGCCTCGCTCTGGGCGTGCAGTACCTGGCTCAGGCGCTCTTCCAGCTCGTCGGCCCGGATCGCGTGTGCCATGGCGAGCTCCGCGCCCCGCCGCCCCGAGCGCGCGATCACCACGGCAATCACAACCAGCAGGATGAGGACCAGGACGCCGAAGCCGATCAGCGCATCGATCGTGCGCACCGGCCAGTCGCCAGCCAGGAAAATGATCTCGTTCATGCCGTTCCTTCTAGCCGATTCGCGAGGGTGCGCGAACGAAGAGGGAACATTTATGGTTAACGGCCCCCTAATTTTCATGGTTAACAAAGCCCAAAGTTTTATGGTTATCGGACCGTTAACGAGTTCCTGGCCGCATTGACCGCATCCGGCATGCGGCTTAAATCGCCGCCATGGCCCTACGAGAAATCATCATCCTGCCCGACAAGCAGTTGCGACTGGTCTCCAAGCCGATCGAGAAGGTCACGGCTGAGATCCGCAAGCTTGCCGACGACATGTTCGAGACCATGTACGACGCGCCCGGCATCGGGCTCGCGGCGATCCAGGTCGCGCAGCCCTTGCGGCTCATCACCATGGATCTCGCCAAGCGCGACGAGAACGGCGAGACCAATCCGGAGCCGCGCGTCTTCATCAATCCCGAGATCGTCGCCTTGTCCGAGGAGCTGTCGGTTTACGAAGAAGGCTGCCTCTCGATCCCCGAATATTACGAGGAGGTCGAGCGGCCGGCGAGGGTCCGCGTTCGGTTCACCGATCTCGATGGCAAGGTGCACGAGGAGGACGCCGAGGGCCTCTACGCCACCTGCATCCAGCACGAGATCGACCATCTCAACGGCGTGCTGTTCGTCGACTATCTGTCGAAGCTCAAGCGCGACCGAGTGATGAAGAAGTTCGAGAAAGCCGCCAAGCGCGCGGAGTGAGTAGCCACGTCCTTCGCCGTCATGCCCGGCCTTGTGCCGGGCATCCACGTTTTTTACCGCCGCGAGCAGGAAGAACGTGGATGGTCGGGACAAGCCCGGCCATGACGAGTACCTTGCTCGTTTCCGAGGATTGTCTCGCCACATGCCCCTCCGCCTGATCTTCATGGGCACGCCCGATTTCTCCGTGCCGACGCTGCTCGAGCTGGTCGCGCATGGCCACGAGATCGCGGCTGTCTATACCCGCGCGCCGAAGCCCGGTGGGCGGCGCGGCCTGCAGTTGCAGCCGACCCCGGTCGAGGAAGCCGCGCGAAAACTCGGCGTTCCCGTGCTGACGCCGAAGACGCTGAAGACAGAGGAGGCGCTCGACGAGTTTCGCGCCTTCGATGCGGATGCTGCCGTCGTCGTCGCCTACGGCATGATCCTGCCGCAGGCGATCCTCGATGCGCCAAAACTCGGCTGCTACAATCTGCACGCTTCGCTGCTGCCGCGCTGGCGCGGCGCGGCGCCCATCAATCGCGCGATCATGGCGGGCGATGCCGACAGCGGCGTCATGGTGATGAAGATGGATGTCGGCCTCGACACCGGCGACGTCGCCATGGCCGAGCGTCTTGCGATCACGGACAACATGACCGCGGTCGATCTGCACGATCGCCTGTCCCGGCTCGGCGCCGATTTGATGGTGCGCGCGATGGCCGCGCTCGCGCGCGGCAGTCTCCAGCTCAAAAAGCAGAGCGAAGACGGCGTCACCTATGCCGCCAAGATCGACAAGGCCGAAGCGCGGATCGACTGGACCAGGCCCGCGCGCGACGTGCTGCGCCACATCCACGGCCTGTCCCCGTTCCCCGGCGCCTGGGCCGAGCTTGCGGGCGTCAGCGAGAACGCACGCGTGAAAATCCTGCGCTGCGAGCTCGCGAGGGGCTCGGGTGCCCCGGGCGAGGTGCTCGACGACCAGCTCACCATTGCCTGCGGCGAGGGCGCGATCCGCATCCTCGAGCTGCAGCGCGAGGGCAAGGCGCGGATGCAGGCCGCCGACTTCCTGCGCGGTGTGCCATTGAAGGCAGGCGCGAAATTCACCTGACACTGTCATACCCCGCGAAGGCGGGGTATCCAGTACGCCGAGACCTCTCGGTCGAACGGATAGGCCGCGGAGTACTGGATCGCCCGCTCCAGTGCGCAATTGCGCACCAGGGCGGACGATGACAGCGAAACTGGACAAGATGCCCCGCTACAAGCTCACCATCGAATATGACGGCGCACCCTTCTACGGCTGGCAGGTGCAGGAGACGCTGCCTTCCGTGCAGGGCGCGCTGGAAGCGGCGGTGAAGGCAATGACCGGCGCCGATGCGCGGGTGCACGGCGCCGGCCGCACCGATGCCGGCGTGCATGCGCGGGGCCAGGTGGCGCATGTCGATATCGCGAAGGAATTTCGCGCCGATCGTTTTCGCGACGGCCTCAACGCGCATCTGCGCCCGCATCCGGTCGCGGTGCTGGAGGCGGAGATCGTTCCTGACACCTTCGAGGCGCGCTTTTCGGCGATCAAGCGCCACTACCGCTATCGCATCGTCAACACCCGCGCCAATCTCGCGCTCGACGTCGGCCACGCCTGGCGCGTGCCGCGCCGGCTCGACAGCGATGCGATGCATGCGGCCGCGCAGCGTCTGCTCGGCAAGCACGATTTCACGACGTTCCGCGACACCGAGTGCCAGGCCAAATCGCCGGAGAAGACGCTCGACCAGCTCGACGTGCTGCGCGACGGGCGTGAGATCACCGTTGTCACCTCGGCGCGATCGTTCCTGCACAGCCAGGTCCGCTCGATGGTCGGCTCGCTGGTCTGGGTCGGCGAAGGCCGCTGGACGGCGGACGATCTCTCCGCAGCGCTCGCCGCGCGCAACCGCGCCGCCTGCGGCGTCGTCGCCCCGCCGGAGGGGCTGTATCTGGTGAAGGTGGATTACTGAGGAGCGCGGAGAGAGCGCGCTCTCACCCCACCCTCGGTATCATGCCCCGCGAAGGCGGGGCATCCAGTACGCCGCGGCTTCTCGGTTCGATCACTACTGTCTCTGGAATACTGGATCGCCCGATCAAGTCGGGCGATGACAGTGGAGGACTTGGCGATAAAGCGGCCTACCCGAAATACCGCGTCAGTATCCCGCGATAGACCTTCGTCAGCTTGTCCAGATCGGTCACCGGCACGCGCTCGTCGACCTGGTGCATGGTCAGGCCGACCAGGCCGAACTCGATCACCGGGCAGTAGCTGGAAATGAAGCGCGCATCCGAGGTGCCGCCTGACGTCGACAGCTCCGGCTTGCGGCCCGTCACTTCCTCGATCGCCGAGACTGCGAGATCAGTGAACGGGCCGGGCTTGGTGACGAACACGTTTGAGTTCGACGGCTCCCAGACGATGCGGGCGCGGATGCGGTTGCCGCAGGCTTTTGCCAAACGCGACTCGACCAGCTCGCGCAGGCTCGCCTGCGTGTGGTTGTCGTTGTAGCGGATGTTGAATTTGGCGCGGGCCTGGCCGGGGATGACGTTGCTGGCGGTGTTGCCGACGTCGACCGAGGTGAATTCGAGATTGGAGGCCTGGAACTGCGCACTGCCATGGTCGAGCGGCTCGTCGGAGATCGCCACGATCAGGCGCGAGATATCCGGCACCGGATTGGCCGCGCGGTGCGGATAGGCCACATGCCCCTGCACGCCGTCGACATAGAGCGTGCCGGATTGGGAGCCGCGGCGGCCGACCTTGATGGTGTCGCCGAGCGTCTCGACATTCGATGGCTCGCCAAGCACGCAATGATCGAACTTCTCGCCGCGCTCGGCGGCCCATTTCAGCAACTTGATCGTGCCGTTGATGGAGACGTCTTCCTCATCGCCAGTGATCAGGAAGGAGATCGACCCCTTGCCGTCAGTGCGCGGCTTGCCGCCATGTGCGGCGAGATGCTCCAGCACTGCGGCGACGGAGCAGGCGATGCCGCCCTTCATATCGACGGCGCCGCGACCGTGCAGAAAGCCGTCCTTCACCTCGCCCGAGAACGCGCCGACGCTCCAGGCGCTCTCGTCACCGGGCGGCACCACGTCGGTGTGGCCGGCAAAGCTGATGTGCGGCCCCTCGCTGCCGATCCGCGCGTAGAGATTGTCGACGTCGGCGGTGCCGGCTTCGGAGAACGTCACGCGGTGGCAGGTGAAGCCGGCTGCGGTGAGGGCTTTTTCGAGCACCCCGAGCGCACCGGCATCGGCCGGGGTTACCGAGGGGCAGCGGATGAGATCGCGGGCAATCGAGAGGGCATCGGTCATGAGCCCCGATTAACATGCATGCCGCCGGGTGGGCTAGCGTTTGGCGGGACAATTTCCAGCTCTGCCTGCTGGTCCCAGCTTTTCGCCGGGGACGATGTGGATGCGAAACGTTCCTCGATTTCGGCCAGCGGGTCGGAGCCGAACCGGTTATCACCCACGTTGTCGCGCAGGCAGAACGTTTCGACAAGGCCCCACAGCCACAGCGCGTGGATGGCCCAGTCGAACGGAATGAACCAGCTGGAGTCAGGCAGCAAGTCCCAGACATAAAACAGCAGCCGGGGGGCGAAGAAGAAGGGGACGATCCACCAGCCGCTCCTGTCGCGATCGTGCAGCCGCTTGATTGCGGTCGCAAGGTAGATCCAGAAGAACAGCGACGTGCCGAACAACTTCAGGATCAGGGTCGGGAGGTCGGCGGTCGGCAGCAGGCGATAGCCCCGGAGGTCGACCACCTTGAAGAGGTCGTCGAGGCCGAAGTCGAAGTTGAGCATGATCTTGGGGGAGATGGATGTGGCCCCTTCGAGAACTCCGATGACCTGAACGATGACCTCCTGCACGGCCGTCAACAGCGCGACGATCAGCAGCGCCTGCCACAACAAAGCGCGGTTGATGCGGCCGTCGAAGCGGAAGAGATACCAGATCCAGTCCATGCGAGGCTCCGGGCAGGCCGCCCGGATCTTGGTCGCGATGGAAGGAGGGTGGGTTCGATAAGGCGGCTGGCGCCGCTTGTCACCTCGCCCCGCTTGCGGAGAGAGGTCGGATTGCGAAGCAATCCGGGTGAGGGGGACTCTCCGCGAATTCGTCTGTCGCCGTCCCCGCGGAGACTCCTCCTCACCCCAACCCTCTCAGCGCGAGCGAAGCTCGTCGCGGCCCCGCAAGCGGGGAGAGGGAGAAGATTAGTCCCGCAGCAGCTCGTTGATGCTGGTCTTGGACCGCGTGCGCTCGTCGACGCGCTTGACGATCACGGCGCAGGCCGTGCTCGGGCCCATCTGGCCGTTCTTCATGGGCTTGCCGGGCAGGGCGCCGGGCACCACCACCGAATATTCCGGCACTTCGCCGATGAAGATCTCGCCGGTCTCGCGGTCGACGATCTTGGTGGAGGCGCCCAGGAACACGCCCATCGCCAGCACCGCGCCCTTGCGCACGATCACGCCCTCGGCAACCTCCGAGCGCGCGCCGATGAAGCAGTCGTCCTCGACGATGACGGGCTCGGCCTGCAGCGGCTCGAGCACGCCGCCGATGCCGGCGCCGCCGGAGATGTGCACGCGCTTGCCGATCTGCGCGCAGGAGCCGACGGTCGCCCAGGTGTCGACCATCGTGCTCTCATCGACATAGGCGCCGAGATTGACGAAGGACGGCATCAGCACGACGTTCTTGGCGATGAAGGCCGAGCGGCGCACCACCGAGCCGGGCACGGCGCGGAAACCGGCGTCACGAAAACGATTCTCGCCCCAGCCTTCGAACTTCGAGGGCACCTTGTCCCACCAGGTCGCCTTGCCCGGCCCGCCGGGAATGACGCCCATGTCGTTGAGGCGGAAGGAGAGCAGCACGGCCTTCTTCAGCCACTGGTTGACCTTCCACTTGCCGTCGCTCCCGCGCTCGGCAACGCGCGCCTCGCCCTTGTCCAGAATCTCCAGCGCCTGATCCACGGCCTCGCGCACCTCACCCTTGGTCGAGGTCGAGACGCCGTCGCGCGCGTCGAAGGCGCTGTTGATGGTGGATTCGAGGGCTTGGAGGGACATCGGGATTTCCTCTTCGGAACGGGAATTTTGATGGATTGGGGCGCTTTTTCGGGATTTGGAGGGGAGGAGTCAAGGCATACTCCGCCGTCGTCCCGGACAAGCGTAGCAGACCTCGTAGATGGGGTAACGGGCTCCCTGCGGCCTTCAACCAAGCCGCGCTAGCTACGGCGCTGTTTGATGCGCGCGTCGCGCGGCTTGGTTGGAAGGCAAGCGGTCG
>NZ_LGHM01000284.1 GCF_001908185.1 Bradyrhizobium sp. AS23.2 | reverse complement strand
TGACCGTTCCCACCGTCCAAACACCCGTACCGTTCACGTAGCTTCCCTGGCTCGGAGTCGCGCTCAGGAACGACAAGCCGGCGGGAAGCAGGTCCTGCACGCTGACGTTGGTGGCCGTGGTCGGTCCCACATTGCTCAGAGTGACGGTGAACGTGATGGTGTCCCCCACGTTCGGGGTCGGATTGGACACCGTCTTTGCGAGCTGAAGATCGGCCTGCTGCGGCGTGACGGTTACGCTCGCGCTATTGTTCCCGGAATTGGGGTCGGACTGATCGCTGTGGAAGATCGTGGCCGTGTTCGTCTGCGAACTGGGGCTGACCAGGGTGGCCTGCACTTGCAGTGTTTGCGGGGTGGCGGTCGTGACCGTTCCCACCGTCCAAACACCCGTACCGCTCGCGTAGCTTCCCTGGCTCGGAGTCGCGCTCAGGAACGACAAGCCGGCGGGAAGCAGGTCCTGCACAGTGACGTTGGTGGCGTCGTTCGGTCCCACATTGCTCAGAGTGACAGTGAAGGTGATGGTGTCCCCCACGTTCGGGGTCGGATTGGTCACCGTCTTGGTGAGTCCAAGATCGGCCTGCTGCGCCTGCGCGGCCTGTGAGCCGAAGGCGGCAAGCATGATGACGAGCAACAGCCCAAAGACGCCGACACGTCCCAGACCCGGTCCTATCGCGCGCACTCCGAAGCGCCGCGCCAAACGCGGTCTATCGGCGGTTGCACAAACCGCCGTAAAAGTGTCAACGACCTCCGACACTGCAGCCCCCAGCCGGAATCTAGCCTTATCGCGTCCGACTCTTAGCAGCCGGGGGCGTCCGACGAATTGGCTTGAGCGACTAAAAAATGTCCCAAAATTAGTTTGTGAAAACGTGTTGCAATCGCGACACAATCCGAAGTCCTTCCGCTGAGCACCTCTGCCGGAGACCCGAAGACTGTCAGAACAGTAATTGCAAGAAGGACTGGCGGTACTAAAGCTTGCAGCAATACACGTGGCTGCACGCCGGCTCCTTCGCGATCGGGCTTGCCGCCGTCGCGGTAGCGCTGAGATCGGGCCGGCCTGGAATTGCGGGTAGAAACGCGAAAGCGCGGTGCGCCGGCGCCGCCTCGTCACACCCAGCGTCGTACCCAAGCAACATAGCCGTCATAAGCAGCGCCGAACTGGCGGCGCATCTTGGCTTCCTCGAAGGGAATGTGGACCCAATTGGCCGTCGCGAACACGGCGATGGGCGCAATGAACATCGGCCAGGCCCCAACCCATACCGCAATGCCGAGCGAAAGAAGCACAAGACCCAGATACATCGGGTTGCGGGTGAACCGATAGGGACCGCGGGTGACCAGGGCGCGATTGGCAGGCGAGGTCGGTTCGATTTCGGTCCCCTCACGCCGAAACAGGACGAGAGCCCACACCGGCGGGACGAACGCGATGGCTACCAACGCCATTCCGAGCGGCGGAAGCGGTAGGCCGGGAAACCGCGGCCAGCCGAGTGACCAGCTCAGCGCCGTGCAGAGCAGGATGTAAATCAACGCCCAAATCGGCGGAGGAAGCTTCAGCATGATCGAGCCCTGCTGGAATCGACGCTCTATCGGCGTCTCGGTTGTTGTTGCGGCGTGCCGCTACCGCAACAATTTGCCCGCTTTGGGTCCACTGCGCCACCCCATTCAGCCCATCGAAGGTGTGTGTCACGAGGCGACGGCCCGACCACATCGTCGCGAGTGACTGATCTGCAACGGTCTCATCCCACCTTGCCGTCTCTCCACGGATAGGTCACCATCCCCTACCCGCCCAATAGAAGGCAAAGGGGACGAGGAACGCATGAACAAGCCGCAGGGCTTCGACCTCGTCGAGCGGGCGCGCGCGCTACAGCCGCTCATCATGAGCGAAGCCGACGAGATCGAGCGGACGCGGCGGCTGACGCCAGCCGTTACCTCCGCGCTGATCGAGAACGAGCTTTATCGCGCGCTGCTGCCGAAAAGTCTTGGCGGCAGCGAAGCAGCGCTTCAAGCGTTCATGCAGATGCAGGAGGAAGTGGCAAAAGCCGATGCCTCCACGGCCTGGTGCCTCGGCCAGTGCACGGTCTGCGCCATGATCGCGGCCTCGCTCGATCACGATACGGCGCATGAGATCTTCAACACAGCGCCAGGCATCCTCGCCTGGGGTGCGATCGCGCATGAGGCGCGCGCGGTCGAGGGCGGCTATCGCGTCACGGCGCGCTGGGACTTTGCCTCGGGCTCGCGGCAGGCGAGCTGGCTGGGGGCGCATGTCCGCATCATCAACGTCGACGGCACGCCGCGCAAAAATGCCGACGGGTCGCCGGAGGTACGCACCATCCTGTTTCCGGTCGCGAGCGCAACGTTGCATGACGTCTGGCAGGCGATCGGACTCGCCGGCACCGGCACGGACTCGTACGAAGTGAGCGACCTCTTCATCCCGGAGCGCTTCACGGCGCTTCGTGATGTGCCATCTGCGCTGCGTGAGAAAGGTCCGCTCTACAAAATTGGCACCGGTTCGACGTTCAGCCTCGGCTTTGCCGCGGCCTCACTCGGCGTGGCGCGCGCGACGCTGGACGCCGCGATCGCGCTGGCGCGCGCAAAACACCAGTCGCTGGCCGCACACGCCATGCGCGACAACCAGGCGGTCCAGGGCCTGATCGGCCGCACCGAAGGCGATTTGTGCGCCGCGCGCGCCTATCTCTACGCGACGGCGAATGCGATGTGGCACGACCTCGGTGCGACCGGAGAGTTCAGCCCGCAGCATCGCAGCGCGGTCCGGCTGGCGGCGACCTGGACCATCCACCAGTCGGCCAGGGTGGTCGACACCGCCTATCACATGGCTGGCGCAACCGCGGTGTTCCGCAGCAATCCGTTCGAACGACGGTTTCGTGACATGCACGCCATCGCCCAGCAGCTCCAGGCCCGCGACACGCATTACGAGGACGTCGGCAAGATGATCCTTTCAGGGAATCGCTAACGTCGACGAGCTGCGACGCTTTGTCCTTCCGTACACCCCCTCCCGCAAGACACCGCGGTGGGCGGTTTGCATGTGGCCCATCCATGAAGGCCGAGCACTTTCACGGCCTCCATGCGCTCACTGCATTGAGTCATGCAAAAGGATGGCAGCGCCCCGTTAAATCACGGAGCCTGTTGTTAAGCATTTTCTGGGACCTTTCCGCAAAACCAAGATCAATATTTGGAATGCGAATTTTCGATGCTCAAGATCAAGTCGATTGCGGCCCGCCTGATTCTCGCCATCGCACTCACCGTGGCAGTGGCCTGCGCCATCCTCTCCGGCTTCTCGATCACCCAGCAGCGGGCGCTGACACGGATGGCGCTCGATCAACAGCTCAAGCTGCAATATGAGAGCGTGATCGCCGCGATCGACTACGAGGGACGCGCCGCGCTTGCCGTCTCGTCCGTGATTGCCGCATTGCCGCCGGTCGGCGACGCCATCGCCAAGGGCGACCGTGAGGGCCTGGCCGCGCTGCTCGGCGACGCCAACAAGGCGCTGAAGGCGCAGGGCATCCCGTTGATGACCTTCCAGGTTCCACCCGCGGTGGTGTTTCAACGGGTCCATTTACCCAAGTCCTTCGGCGACGACGTCTCCGCGCGCCGCGAGACCGTCGTCGAGGCGATCAAGAACGGCCGCCAGATCGTCGGCGTCGAGCCGAGCCGCGAAGCCATCAGCATTTTCGGCATGACGCCGATCATGCGCGGCGGCAAGAACCTCGCCAACGTCGACATCGGCGCCGTCTTCGGCAAGGAATTCGTCGACCGCGCCAAGAAGCGCTTCGGCATCGACCTCGCCGTCTACTCCCTCGACGGCAAGGATTTGAACAAGCTGTCCTCGACCTTCGGCAACACCGTCGTCACGACGCTGGATCAGTTGAAGGGCGCCATCAACGGCGCGCCGCTGCTGCGCGAAGCCGAGCTCGACGGTCATCCGGTCGAGGTCTATGCGGGACCGATCAAGAACTACGCAGGCGCGCCGGTCGGCGTGCTCGAGATCATCAAGGACACGACCGAATACGAGGCGGCGTTCGCCACCGCCGAGCGCAATCTGATCCTTGGCACGGTCGCGATCCTCGCCGTTGCAATAGTGCTGGCGCTGCTGCTCGGACGCGGGCTGTCGCGTCCGCTCACGGCGATCACCGCCGTCATGAATCGGCTGTCGAGCGGCGACACCAGCGTCACCATCCCCGGCAGCGAGCGCCCGGACGAGCTCGGCACCATGGCCAAGGCGGTCGACGTGTTCCGCCGCAACATGCTTGAAGCCGGCGCGCTGCGCGAGGCGCAGGAGGCCGACAAGGCCAAAGCGGAGGTCGAGAAGCAGGCGCTGCAGCGCCAGATGGCCGATCGTTTCGAGGCCGACGTCAAGGGCGTGGTTGCCGCCGTCGCCAAGGCGACCGAGGGCATGCAGAGCGTCGCCGGCGAGATCACCTCCAGCGTCAACGGCACCTCGCAGCGTGCATCGGCCGCGACCATCGCCTCCGAAGAAGCCTCGACCAGCGTGAACGCCGTTGCCGCGGCGACCGAGGAGTTGGCCTCGTCGGTCAGTGAGATCGGCCGTCAGGTCACCCATTCGAGCGAGGTCGCGAGCGGCGCGGTGGTCAAGGCGACCGAGACGACGGAGATGGTCACGAGCCTCGCCGCCGCCGCCGAGCACATCGGCGACGTGCTGCGGCTGATCAGCGAGATCGCGAGCCAGACCAACCTGCTTGCGCTCAACGCCACGATCGAGGCCGCCCGCGCGGGCGACGCCGGCCGCGGCTTTGCCGTCGTCGCATCCGAGGTAAAGGAACTGGCCAGCCAGACCGCGAAAGCGACCGACGAGATCGCCAGCCAGGTCAGCGCGATCCAGGCCGCGACCGGCAATTGCGTCACCGCGATTTCGGGCATCAGCGACACCATCCGCGAGATCAGCGGCATCGCCGCGACCATTGCCGCCGCGGTGGAGCAGCAGGGCTCGGCGACGCGCGAGATCGCCCGCAGCGTGCAGCAGGCCTCTGCCGGCACCACCGACGTCTCGGCCAATGTCGCCGGCGCAAGCCAAGCCGCGGATCAGTCGCGCGCACTCGCCGGCAATGTGATGGTTGCCTCGGGCGAGCTCGGCCAGCACGCGTCCGCGCTGATGAAGAGCGTCGATACGTTCCTGGCGGGTCTTCGCGCGGCCTGACGGCCCGCGCGACTTTCGACGAACTCAGAGAGGCCGCCAATTGAGGTAGCCTGACCCGTTGTCGTCAGTGGATTGGCTTATCGCCGACCGACGAACCTTCAGGCGCCTCACTTCGACGGACGCGCCGTTGGCGGCGGCGTCAGCTCACGCGACCATGGTCTCGCGGCTGCCGCTCGAGAAGGTTCCCGCCAACGATCCACCAGCTGCTGATACGCGGGATTTTGGCGTCGAGCGACCACTCTTTTCCGCTTGTCGCGGCCCTTTCCTGGCGGTCTTGAGCATTCGACTCATTGGCAGAACGTCCTTCAGCAACTAAAAGCGGTAATCCCCTCCGCGATAACCGCACTGGTAATGACCTTCACCTCCTGGCAATTCGCAGTTTTCGTCTGCGTCGTCTTCGCCTTCTACTACCTGCCGTTTGTCCGAAGGCTGCAGGTGTATGTGCTGATCGCGGCCAGCCTGTTCTTCTACGGTTATGGTCAGCCCGAGCTGCTGCCGTTGCTCGTCGTTGCTGTCGTTGGAACGTGGGCATTTCTAGCCCTGTCCATCAAGCGGAGCCGCGCCTGGACCAAGTACGGCATCGTCTTCAATCTCGGCCTGCTTGCCTTCTTCAAGTACAAGTTCCTGTTCGTTGCCACGCCGGTCGCAACCGGGAGTGCCGTTAGCGATTTCCTGCTGAACCTTCCGCTGCCGATCGGCATCTCGTTTTTCGTTTTCCATAACATCAGCCTCTTGGTCGACCTTCCAAAGCAAGGTCGGGCGGCGACGGTGTGGGAGATCTTCCTCTACGTCATCTTCTTCCCCCAACTGATTTCCGGGCCTATCACGCAGGCTCGGAACTTTTTCCCGCAGATCCAGGAGAAACAGATCTCGAAGGTCCCCTTCGTGGAGGCCGCGCGTTGGCTGGTGCTTGGTTATTTCTTCAAGCTGTACTGCGCCAACAATCTGAACGAGATGACGTCCTACATGGCGCACCCTCTCTTTGAGACGGTGAAGACTGGCGACAAATGGCTCTTGATCTTCCTGTACAGTTTCCAGATCTATGCCGACTTCTTCGGCTACTCGTCGATTGCCGTCGGCCTCGCGTTGCTGTTCGGATATCGCTTGCCTGACAATTTCAACAGGCCATACATCTCGCGATCGATCGCCGAGTTTTGGCGCCGCTGGCATATTTCATTGTCGAGCTGGCTTCGAAATTATCTCTACATTCCGTTGGGCGGCAGCCGACACGGGCCGGCTCGCACCTACTTCAACCTGATCGCTGTCATGGGCCTGGGCGGTCTGTGGCACGGGGCAGGCTTGAGCTACCTGGTTTGGGGCTTGATGCACGGCGTCCTGCTGGCGGTCGAGCGCCCATTTCTCGACAAGCTGGACAGCGTCAGATCACCGGCTCTCCAGGCGCTCCGCGCCGCGATGGTCTTTCTCATCGTGTCGATGCTCTGGATATTCTTCAAGCTCCCCGATTTCGGCCAGGCGGCGAGCTACTTCGCCGGGCTCTTTACCGAGAGCACCGTCCAGAATCCGCCCAAGATATACCGGACCCTGGCCCTGGCCTATTCGCTGCCGGTCATTCTTCAGCACTTGATTCTGCCGCACCAGCCGCAAGGCGCCTGGGCCAGGGCGATCGAGCCGTTCGCATACGGCGCACTCGTCGCCTTGGCCTATGCCGAGGCCGGTCCAGAGTCGGCCTTCATCTACTTCCAATTCTGAGGGCAGCCCGGATGCTTTGGATGATCAAATTCTGCATCACGGCTGTGGTGGCGATCGCCGCGCTCAGACTGGGCGCCAGCTATGACGTTCATACGCTTGTCACCACCACCGATTCACAAAACCATGCGGTAGCGGCCAGGTACCTCAATCGATCGACGCACAACACCGTATTGGTGGGCAGCTCTCTGACATTCAGGCTATCCGAGAACTACTTCCGGTCCAGCGATGTCGAGAACCTGTCGCTGGCCGGAGGAGCTCCCGCGACAGGCATGGCGATCATCGCGGGGGCGCCGACACCAAAACTGGTCCTGGTCGAAGCGAACATCCTGAATCGCATCCTGGACGAGGGTTTCGTCAGCAGGCTGAATGACAGAAACTCCCCGGCTTTTCGGCCCGTCCGGTCTGCTGCGGCATACTATGAAACGTTGATGCACCCTCCCTTGAACAAGGAGCAAGTCAGATCCGGTGTCGATCGCCTGATTGCCCAGCCGCCCTCGGACGTCGTTGATTCTGCTCTCGTTCAATTCGCGATCAATGACGCGGCGACACGACCTTCGATCGATGCAGTTCGTCGCGGATTGTCCGATATCCGGAAATACAAGGAGCTGCTCGAGTCGAGAGGCGCCAAGGTCCTGCTGTTCCACATGCCCTACTCACTTCAGTACGAAGCCACTCCGTACGCAACCCTCAGCACTCAGATGGCATCAGAGGCTTTTCCGAACCCGGACTCCTGGCTGCCGATCAACGTTGACCCATTGCAATTGCGCTGGACGGACGGCGTCCACCTCGACGAGCGGTCCGCCGCGCTGGTTTCGCAGGCAATCGAAAAGTCGATTGAGAGCTCCGTATCCGGTGGTTCACTCTAACTGGCCCGAGAACGCCTTACCTTCCGGCCCCCGATGCGATGCGGTGCGGGTTGAGAGCCTTTGAGAGCCTCGGCCCGGTTAGGCCACCAGCGCGGTGTCGCCATCGATGCCGCGCTGCGCGGCCAGCAGGCTGATGATCTCCGCATTGGGCCGGGCCTTGCTGAACAGAAAACCCTGGCCCTCGTCGCAGCCTTCGGCTCGCAGGCAGCTCAGCTCGGCCTCGGTCTCGACGCCTTCGGCGGTGATGGTGACGCCGAGGCCTTTGCCGAGGCTGACGATGGAGCGGATGATTGCTTGCGCCTCGCGGTTGGCACCGAGATCGCGCACGAAGGACTGGTCTATCTTGATCTTGTCGAAGGGGAAGCTCCGCAAATAGCTGAGGCTCGAATAGCCGGTGCCGAAATCATCCATCGAGATACGCACGCCGAGCGCGCGCAGCGCATGCAGCGTCGCCAGCACCTGGGCGCTCTTCTCGAGCAGCAGGGTTTCGGTGATTTCCAGCTCGAGCCGCCTCGGCGGCAGACCGGAATGCTTCAGCGCGTCCGTCACCATCGAAAGCAGATTGCCGCCGCGGAACTGAAGCGGCGACAGGTTGACGGCGACGCGGACGTCGTCCGGCCAGGTCGCGGCCTCCAGGCAGGCACGGCGCAGCATCAGGCCGCCAAGCGGATTGATCAGCCCTGTTTCTTCCGCGACCGGAATGAAGTCGGCCGGCGAGACCATACCGCGCTCGGCATGCGGCCAGCGCACCAGCGCCTCGAAGCCGGTGATGCGCCCGCTCTGGAGGTCGATCAGCGGCTGGTAATAGGGCCGCAGCACGTCGTTCTGGATCGCGTCGCGCAGCTCGACCTCGATCTTGCGGCGGCTCTGCGCTTTCGCATCGAGCGCGGCCTCGAAGAAGGCGAAGGTGCCGCGCGCATCGGCCTTGGCGCGCGACAGCGCCATGTCGGCGCTCTTGAGCAGCTTTTCGGAATCGTCGCCATCGCCGGGGGCCATCGCGATGCCGATGGAGGCGCCGATCACCACGGAATTGCCGTCGAGCAGATAGGGATCGGCGATGGCTGTCAGGAGGCGGTTGGCCAGCAACACCGCGTCCTCAGGACGCGTCAGGCCGTTCTGCACGATCGCGAACTCGTCCGAGTTGAGCCGCGCCAGCGCGTCTTCCTCGCGCAGGGTCGAGCGCAGCCGCTTGGCAACGCCGCGCAAGAGCTTGTCGCCGACGGCGTGCCCCAGCGTGTCGTTGACCGCCTTGAAATTGTCGAGCCCCAGCATCAGCAGCGCCACCTTCTCGGGACTGCGCCGCGTATGCAGCAGCATCTCGTCCATCTGCTGGCGCAGCAGAGTACGGTTGGGCAGGCCGGTGAGCCCGTCATGTTGGGCCATGAAGGCAAGCCGCGCCTCGGCGCGCTTGCGCTCGGTGATGTCCATCAGCGCGAGCAGGACCGCGGGCCGCTCGGCATAGGTCAGCTCGCGGGAATAGATCGCAAGATCGATCAGCGCGCCGTCGGCCTTGACGTGCTTCCAGGTGCGTGCGGCCTGCTCCACGCTGGACCGGTCGGTGGTCCAGGGCGGCTTGCTGTCGAAGGCCTGCAGGGAGCGGATCTTCAGCTTCTCGAACTCGGCGCGGCTATAGCCGTAATGCGCAACCGCGGCATCGTTGACGCCGAGGATGCGCTCGTCGTCCAGCGCGCAGACGATCATGGGCACGGGATTGCCGTCGAACAGCAGGCGGAACGAGGCCTCGCGCTGCTTCAGTTCGGTGATGTCGACGCGCAGGCCGACGACGCCGCCGTCATCGGTGCGGCGTTCCTCGATCAGGATGACACGCCCGTCCGACAGCGTCTGCTCGTGGCGCTGGCCCGGCTCGTAGAGCTTCTTGAGTCGCTCGGCAATCCACTCGTCCTCGTGGCCGGCCGCTTCCGGATAATCGCCGCGGGCGACCCCGACGCGCAGCGTATCTTCGAGGCGCGCGCCTTCCGCGAACAGATCGGCAGTCTTGCTGTAGATCTCGGCGTATTGCTTGTTCCAGAGGACGTAGCGGCCTTCGGGGTCGAGAATCACGATACCCTGCGGCAGCATGTCGACGGCCTGGCGCAGCCGCTCATGCGATTTGCGCGCCCCAGTGATGGCCGCTTCAGCTTCCGCTCGGCTGTGCACGAGCTGATCGCGTCCCATGTCGCTTCCCATGGGCGGATGAGGCGTGCGCGCAAAGCGCGGCTTGCGCGGTTGCCGGGACCGGGCGAGCACGTCGCGCTTTCGCTTTTCTGTTCCTTTAGAACCCAAACTCAACTTCATACGCCCTGGACGCGCCCAGCGGCCGCAAGCTTTGGGGCAAGTGTCTGAAAAAAAAGTAATCTTGGGTGGTCTCGCCGCCCGAGGCCACGCCTTGCGGCCGTTGTGAACCGAACCGTTTCTGCCTGTTTGCGAGGCGCGAGCTGCGTCAACCGGCGCAACAAGCCTGTTGCCGCGTCGCAATCGGAAAGAGGCGTGGCGCAAAACCGCGCGCTCTCCATGAATCTATTCCGGATGCGCGCCCGATTGCATGCACGATGGAAGCGAGTCTCGTTCCGCGCACGAATTTTGATCAATGCAGGATACGGTTATCGCGCCGTTAATAATCGGACGGCACGAAAGCCCCACAGCCTTTGCCTCGGGAACATGAGGTCGCGCAGAGACGGCGGCTGTAAAGACACCGTGAGGCTGCGCCTTGCTGAAAGCCTAATTCTTAACCCTGACGCTGCGTTGGGTTATAAGGACGACAGCATGAGTCCCTGCCGCATCACCCCTCTCCTGCTTGTCATGTCGCTCCTGACCGCCGGCGCCGCGCTGGCCCAGGACAAGGGCAGCGTCACCCCGAAGCCGCTGCCGCCGCTCGCCAATCCCAATGATCCCAAGCTCGGCGCCAAGGAGCTGTTCGCGCGAAAGCTGCTGCCGTCGAAGGGGCCGGCCCATGTCATCGGCTCCTACGCCAAGGGATGCATCGGCGGCGCGGAGCAGATGCCGCTCAATGGCGACAATTGGCAGGTGATGCGGCTGTCGCGCAACCGCAACTACGGTTACCCCGGCATGATCGCGCTGATCAAGCGCCTCGCAGGCAAGGCGCACAAGGACGCCGGATGGCCGGGCATCCTGGTCGGCGACATCGGCCAGCCGCGCGGCGGCCCGGCGCTATCCGGCCACGCCAGCCACCAGATCGGTCTCGATGCCGACATCTGGCTGACGCCGATGCCGGACCGTCGGCTCTCGCGCGAGGAGCGCGAGGAGATGTCGGCGGTGATGATGGTGCGCCAGGACCGGCTCGACATCGATCCGAAAGTGTTCACGCCCGCCCACGTGCTGGTGCTGCGCGACGCGGCGCAGGAGCCGGCGGTGCAGCGCATCTTCGTCAATGCCGCGATCAAGAAGGCGCTGTGCCGCGAGGCCAAGGGCGATCGCTCATGGCTGTCGAAGATCCGGCCGTGGTGGGGCCACGACTATCACTTCCATATCCGCATGCGCTGCCCGGCAGGCGCCGGCGAATGCGAGGGCCAGCCGTCACAATCCGAGGACGAAGGCTGCATGCCCTCCGACCTCGCCTATTGGTTCAGCGACGCCGTGCTGCACCCGAAGCCGCCGCCGGAGCCGCCAAAGCCCAAGCCGCCGATGACGCTGGCGCAGATGCCGGCCGCCTGCAAAGCCGTGCTGCACGCGGCGGACGCGAAGCCGTAACGTAGAGCGGGGACGCACGCTGCCGCCAGCCCACCGCCGTCGTCCCGGACAAGCGTAGCGCAGATCCGGGACCCATACCCCCAGGGAGAGATCGCGGCGCGAGCTGTCAACTCCGAGTCCTCGCCAAACACAATCCTGTTGCTATGGATCCCGGATCTGCGCTTCGCTTGTCCGGGATGACGAGCGGAGATTGACGCTGCAGTTGAGCTCTCAACCATCATCTCTGCCAAGTCCGATGACGGACTGATGACTGGCTTCTCTTCCCTGAAATGCGCTAGGATCGCCCTTGCCGCCAGGCCGTAAGCCCGCGGCATCTCGGGATGCGCATCCCGTTCTCTGGCGAAGCCTGACTGCCAGCCCGCGCCCCTCGCGTGGCCAATGATGAGATTTGACATGCGCGTCCTCACCTTCCTCGCTGCGCTCTCGATCGGTGCGACCTCCGCTCTGGCCGCCGAAGAACCGAGCGGCTGCGACAAGTTCAAATGGCCGATCGAACGCGAGCGCGCCGCGCTCACGGCGCCGGACCGCGCCAAGCTGACGTCTGGGAGTGAGCAGGCTGCGCTGCCGTCATCGGCCATCACGCTGGGACTGGTCGCGCCCGCGGATGCCAAGCTGCCCTCGCCGCCAGAGCGCGCGCCGAAGGATGGCACCTTTGCCGGCTTCACGAGCATCAAGACCGCCAGGGCCGGGCTCTACACAATCAGCCTGTCCAGCGGGGCCTGGGTCGACGTGGTCCAGGACGGCCATTTCCTTAAACCTGTAGCCTTCAGCGGCGCCACCGACTGCGACGGCATCCGCAAGACCATGAAATACGAGCTGTCGGCGCAGCCCTTGGCGCTCCAGGTCAGCGGCGCCAGGGAGAATTCGCCGATCGCGATCCTGCCGGCGCAATAGACCCATACGTTGTTGTTTGCGCATGATCTTTTCGGAAAACCGCTGCACACTTTTCCGAATCATGCGTTAGGCCAACGGTCGCCTTTGACCTGAGGCCCCAGCCTGCTATCTTCGCAAGTGCGATACCCCTGCCGGCCGTAAGCCGTCGCAAGGCCCGTGGAACAGTGCTTCCGCCTGTCGCACCAGACCCACCCAACGCCAGATTTGCGCGTGCATTTTGTGCGCGCGATCTCGCACGGAGCGCTATCCATGATTCGTATTGCCGGACTTTTCACCGCTTTCGTGATCCTCGCGGGCGCGAGCCTTTCGCCCGCCGCCGCCGAGGACAAGACCATCACCGTGTTCGCTGCCGCCTCGATGAAGAACGCGCTCGACGAGATCGACGCCGCCTACACCGCCAAGACCGGCGTCAAGTTCAGCGTCAGCTATGCCGCGAGCTCGGTGCTCGCCAGGCAGATCGAGCAGGGCGCGCCGGCCGACGTGTTCGTCTCGGCCGACACCGACTGGATGGACTACGCGACGAACAAGAAGACCGTCAACGAGCCGACCCGCGTCAATCTGCTCGGCAACAGCATCGTGCTGATCGCACCGAAGGATTCCAGGATCGACAACGTCACGATTGCGCAGGGCTTCGACCTGGCAAAACTCGCCGGCGACGGCAGGATCGCAACCGGCGACGTCAAGTCCGTGCCGGTCGGCAAATACGCCAAGACCGCCCTTGAGAAGCTGGGCGCGTGGCAGGCGGCCGAGCCGAAATTCGCCATGGCCGACAGCGTGCGCGCCGCACTGACGCTGGTCGCCCGCGGCGAGGCTGCGCTCGGCATCGTCTATTCCACCGATGCCAAGGTCGAGCCCGGCGTGAAGATCGTCGGCACCTTCCCGGCGGACTCGCACCCCGCGATTATCTATCCCGTCGCAGCGACCACGACCGCAAAGGGCGAGACCAATGACTATCTCGCCTTCCTGCGCTCGACGCCGGCCAAGACCATTCTGGAAAAGTACGGGTTCAAATTCCTGATCAACCCGACCACTTGATTTTTGCGACCTGATTTTACGATTTGATGCTCGACATCACTCCCACCGAATGGACGGCGATCCTGCTCTCGCTCAGGGTCGCTGTCATCGCAACGCTGGTGGCGACGCCGTTTGGCATCGCGCTGGCGTGGCTGCTCGCGCGGCGTGAATTCTGGGGTAAGTCGGTCCTCGACGCGCTGGTGCATCTTCCGCTGGTGGTGCCGCCGGTCGTGACCGGCTATCTCCTGCTCCTCACCTTCGGCCGGCGCGGCCTCGTCGGCGCCTTCCTCGCCGATCATCTCGGCATCGTCTTCGCCTTCCGCTGGACCGGCGCGGCGCTCGCCTGCGGCGTGATGTCGTTTCCGCTGCTGGTGCGCCCGATGCGGCTGTCGATCGAGGCAATCGACCGCCGGCTCGAGCAGGCGGCCGAGACACTCGGCGCCGCCCCCTGGAAGGTATTCTTCACGGTGACGCTGCCGCTGGCGCTGCCCGGTGTACTCGCCGGCATGGTGCTCGGCTTCGCCAAGGCGATCGGTGAGTTCGGCGCGACCATCACCTTCGTCTCCAACATTCCCGGCGAGACCCAGACGATTTCCTCGGCGATCTATTCGCTGATCCAGACGCCCGACGGCGACGCGGCTGCGGGACGACTCGTGATCGTCTCGATTGTGCTCGCACTCGGAGCACTGATTGTCGCCGAGTGGTTCGCCCGCCGCGCCACCGCGCGCCTGCACGGGAACTGACCATGCTGCGCGTCGACGTCGAAAAACAACTCGGTGAATTCACGCTCGCGGCGTCCTTCAGCAGCGAGGGCCGCGTCACCGGCCTGTTCGGCGCATCGGGCGCCGGCAAGAGCTCGCTGGTCAACATGATCGCGGGCCTGTTGCGTCCTGACCGCGGCACCATCGTGATCGACGGTGAGACCGTCGACGATACCGCGGCCGGCATCCACGTTCCGACCTGGCGCCGCCGGATCGGTTATGTGTTCCAGGACGCCCGGCTGTTTCCGCACCTCAACGTCGCGCAAAATCTCGACTATGGCCGGCGAATGAACAACCTCGCGCCTGATCCTGCGCAATACAGGCGCGTCATCGACCTGCTCGACATCGGAGCCCTGCTCGACCGCCGCCCCGGAAAGCTCTCCGGCGGCGAGCGCCAGCGCGTCGCACTCGGTCGCGCGTTGCTGTCCCGGCCGCGTCTGTTGCTGCTCGACGAGCCGCTCGGCGCGCTCGATGAGGGCCGCAAGCTCGAGATCCTGCCCTATTTGGTGCGGCTGCGGGATGAGGCCAATGTGCCGATGGTCTATGTCAGCCACGACGCCGCCGAGCTGCGCCAGCTCGCAACGCAGATCGTGATGCTGAAGCAGGGCCGCGTGACATCGTTCGGTGGCGTGAAGGTGCTGACGTGAGGGGTGTTGGCTAGAGGCACTCTGCCAACCCATTCCGTGCCGTCGTCCCCGCGAAAGCGGGGACCCATAGCCCCAGGGAGGAATTGCGGCGCGAGACTAGTAACCACGAGCCTTCGTCCAACTACTCCCTGTGGTTATGGGTCCCGGGCTCGCGCTTCGCGCGCCCCGGGACGACGGGTGAGAATGACGCTATTTCATCGCGTCATTCCAAGATTGCGAGGGCCTACCAGCCGCGATCGACGTTGCGCACTTCGCCGGTCCTGGCGTCGACATCGACCTCCATCCAGCGGCCGGCGCGGTCGCGCCCCTCGATCTGCCATTCATCCCCGAGGAACTGGGTGTGCGAAATGGTCATGACGCCGATATCGGTGGCGACGTCGAGCGCGGCCTGCATCGAGATCTGATCGCCCGTGTCATAGGCCATCGCCGGCGCCGCCGATCCCAGGCCGATCGCGACAATCGCCGGCAAGATGAATTTTCGCATGGAGTGCTCCTGTCAGATAGGTTGACCGTTACGCGGCTAAGAACTGATAGCGCGACGGAGCGTTCCGGGTGCAGGGGTCACGAAACCGCGCAAATCTTCGGCGGTTCCGGCAATTTTGTGTCGGTTCCGCGCGTAGCGCGGCCCGATGACAGGCTCCGCGAAGCAATCCAGACTATCTCCGCGGAAATACTCCGGCTTGCTTCGTCGCATCAGCGCAAAATTGCTACGCAATTTTGTCGCGAGCTCCTCGCAACGACGGCGGAGAACGCGGCGAGGTGCCGATCGCCCCCTACTGCTTCTTGATCAAGCTCCACTTCGTGATCACGGCCTCGCTGATCTGGCCGGGATCGCTGGCGCAGGCGACCTCATCAACCTTGACCGAGATCGCCTTGCCGACAAACGATTTCAGCTGCGCGGCCTGCGCGTCGCTGGAGGTGACGAGCTGGAAGGTTTCGGGGCCGGTCTCGAGGTTGCACAGCCCGTTCGGCGGCGGCAGGCGACGCGGTTCGGAGGTGATCTGGTAGGTCGCAACCCTCTTGCCGGCGTTCTTGGCGTCGCGGACCTTCATTGCGTTCAATTCGCCCGAGAGCACGTCGCCGGTGTTGATCGGCTTGCCGGGCTTCGACGCCGGCGGCGCCTCGTCGTCCTGTTGCGCGGAGACGGCGGGGGTCACCACCGCCATCATCATCGCGACCAAAGCCAATCGTTTGGCGAATCGTTTCGTCATGTCGTCCGTTCCGTGACTTCTGTAGGATTGCTAGAACAGGGTGCGCTGCCGCATCGCGGCCGATAGCGTACCTTCATCGAGATAATCAAGCTCGCCGCCGACGGGCACGCCATGCGCAAGGCGCGTCACCTTCACATTGGCGTCCTGAAGCAGGTCGGTGATGTAGTGCGCCGTGGTCTGGCCGTCCACCGTCGCATTCAGCGCAAGGATGATTTCGTTCACCTGCGGATCATGCGCGCGCGCCACCAGCGCGTCGATGGTGAGATCCTGCGGGCCGACGCCATCGAGCGGCGACAAGGTCGCACCCAGCACATGATAGCGCCCTTGAGTCGCATTGGCCCGCTCCAGCGCCCAGAGGTCGGCGACATCCGCAACGACGACGATGATGGCAGGATCGCGCCTCGGATCGGTGCAGACGGTGCAGGGATTCTGCGTGTCGATGTTGCCGCAGGTCTTGCAGACCTGGACCTTGTCGAGAGCGACCTGCAAGGCAGAAGACAGCGGCATCATCAGCGCTTCGCGCTTCTTGATCAGATGCAGCGCCGCACGCCGCGCGGATCGCGGACCGAGGCCCGGCAGCCGTGCGAGAAGCTGGACCAGCCGCTCGATTTCGGGACCTGCAACGGCGCCCATGTTATTGGCCGAACAGCCCCGGCGGCAGACCGAGGCCGCCGGTGAGCGACTGCATCTTCTCCTGCATCGCAGCCTCGGCCTTGCGGCGGGCCTCGCCAAAGGCCGTGACGAGCAGGTCTTCCAGCACCTCGCGCTCTTCCGGCTTCATCAGCGAGGCATCGATCTTGACGCCCTTGACGTCCATTTTCGCGGTCATGCGCACGGCGACGAGACCGCCGCCGGAGATGCCTTCGACTTCGACGTTGCCGAGCTCGTCCTGCATCGCCTGCATCTTGGATTGCAGCTGCGCCGCCTGCTTCATCATGCCGAGAAAATCAGCCATGGGTGCGTGTCCTTTGTTGGCACGATAGTCGTCATCGCGCCTGAGCTTATGTTTGAGCATGATCTGATCGGAAAACGCTTCACGCTTTGCGCTACGCGGCCCTTCGGGTCCGGATCATGCTCTAGAGATCGTCGCCGTCGGAACCGTCGGGCGGATCGTCACTGCCATAGTCGGCGTTAATATTGGATTCCGGCGTCTCGGGGGCAAGCCTGCGGACCTCGACGACCTTCGATCCGGGGAAGCGCGACAGCACCTCCTGCACGCGCGGATCGGCCTCGGCGGTGCGCGCATGCTCCTGCTTGGCGGCCTGGTTCACCGACCGCAGCGTCGGCTGGCCCTGCTCGTTGGAGACGATCACGGTCCAGCGCCGGCCGGTCCAGAGCTCGAACTTGCGCGCAAGCTCGGTGATGGTGGTCTTGGACGCGTTCGGCTCGAGCGCGACCTCCAGCCGGCCCTCCTCGAAACGGACGAGGCGCATGTCGCCTTCGAGCGCGCCCTTGGTCATGAGGTCGCGCTTCTGCCCGGCGAGCGCGACGAGCTGCGTGAAGCTCGTGATGCGCAGTTGGGGTGCAGCCCCTTGCGGATTAGGCGCAGGTGCCGCCATCTGCGGACGGGCACCACCACCGCCGAACGAGGACGGCGACGAGGTCGGTGCACGGACCGGCGCAGCAGAAGCAACAGGCGCTGCGGAGGCAACAGGCGCGGCCGGCGTGCTGCGCGCGGCACTGCCGCCGCTCACGACCGACGAGCCGCCGCCATTCTGCTCCAGCATCCTGATGGCCTCGTCCGGCGTCGGCAGGTCGGCGACATAGGCGATGCGCACCAGCACCATCTCGGCGGCAGCGGCGGGCCGCGTCGCGGCCTGCACCTCGGTGATGCCCTTGAGCAGCATCTGCCACATCCGCGACAGCACCCGCATCGAGATCTTCGAGGCGAAGTCCCGCGCACGCACCCGCTCGGTCTCGCCATAGGCGACGTTGTCGGCTGTCGCCGGAACGATCTTCACGCGGGTGACGAAGTTGACGAATTCGGCAAGGTCCGAGAGCACGACGATGGGATCGGCACCGACGTCGTACTGGTCGCGGAACTCCTTGAAGGCGGCAGCGATGTCGCCGCGTACCAGCGAATCGAAGAGGTCGATGACGCGGGTGCGGTCGGCGAGCCCCAGCATCTGCCTGACCGCATCGGCCTTCACCTGCCCTGCCGCATGCGCGATGGCCTGGTCGAGCAGCGACAGCGAATCACGGACCGAGCCTTCGGCCGCGCGCGCGATGATGCCGAGCGCCTCCGGCTCGATCTCGACGCTCTCCTTCGCCGCGATATTGGCGAGGTGCTTCATCAGCACGTCGGCCTCGACGCGGCGCAGGTCGAAACGCTGGCAGCGCGACAGCACCGTCACTGGAACCTTGCGGATCTCGGTGGTCGCGAACACGAATTTGGCGTGCTCCGGTGGTTCCTCCAGCGTCTTCAGGAAGGCGTTGAACGCCGCCGTCGACAGCATGTGGACTTCGTCGATGATGTAGACCTTGTAGCGGGCGCTCGCCGGCGCATAGCGCACGCTGTCATTGATCTGGCGGACGTCGTCGACGCCGGTATGCGACGCCGCGTCCATCTCCAGCACGTCGATGTGCCGGCTTTCCATGATCGCCTGGCAATGCACGCCAAGCGTCGGCATGTGGATGGTCGGGCCCTTCACCGAGCCGTCCGGCATCTCGTAGTTGAGTGCACGGGCGAGGATGCGCGCCGTGGTGGTCTTGCCGACGCCGCGGACACCGGTGAGGATCCAGGCTTGCGGGATGCGCCCGGTCTCGAACGCATTGGAGACGGTGCGGACCACAGCTTCCTGGCCGATCAGATCGTCGAAGCTGGAGGGACGGTATTTGCGCGCCAGGACCCGATAAGGCGTGCCCGGCTGGGCACCGAGGGCAAAGCCAGCCTGGCTGGCGCTGTCGGAAGTGGGAGGGGCGCCGGCGTCGGTCATCGGTCGATCCGCAATGAAATGTCTCTCGGCCGGCTTTTGCGGAAAGGAGCGCGCTGGCGGGAAGCCCGCCGGCGCTATTCGCTCGGAAAAACAGGTAGGAGACTGACGAGCGACCCGATCCGGACCTCGTTAGGGCTGCTTCCTTCCGGACCTGACCCGGTTGGCGAGTGGCTCGTCCACCGCCAATCTCCCGATCCCTATTTGGGGCCAAAAGGGCGGGAAAGCAAGCGGGTATCACTTTGTACAGCTTGATCTTGCCCAGCATCCGGGCAATTCCGGGTCTGCCCGGACAATAGGCTGTGCTTTCGCTGCCAAGGCCGCCTTGGTATGAACGCTGCCGGAACTTCACCCAACCAGAAAAGCGATTGATCCCAATGGTTACACGTCGTGATGTTGCATCGATTGTCGGACTTGGCGCCATCGGCGCGGTGACCGCGGGCGCGCTGGCCTCGCCGGCGGTGGCCCAGGCGGCCGATCCCAACGAATCGACCTTCGCCCGCATCCGCCGGACCAAGAAGATGCGGATCGGCGCCGTCGGCGGCGGCGCGCCCTATTACATGAAGGACCTCGCAAGCGGCCAGTGGAAGGGTTTCTACATCGACATCGCCAAGGCGCTCGCCGACGACATGGAGGCCGAGCTCGAGATCACCGAGACCACCTGGGGCAATTCGGTGCTGGATCTGCAATCCAACAAGATCGACATCTTCTTCGGCCTCAACCCGACCCCTAAGCGCGCGCTGGTCGTCGATTTCTCGGTGCCGGTCTTCAACAACGCCTTCGGCATCCTCTGCAAGAAGGACTTCAAGCCGAAGACCTGGGCCGAGCTCAACTCGCCCGACATCAAGATCGCCGTCGACCAGGGTTCGTCCCACGACCAGGTCGTCAGCCGCCTGACGCCGAAGGCGCAGATCTCGCGGCTGAAGACCGCCGACGACGCCACCGCAGCGCTGCAGACCGGCCGCGTCGACGCGCAGTGCCTGATCACCATGCTGTCGCTGACCGTGCTCAAGAAGAACCCCTCGCTCGGCCAGTTCGTGCTGCCGACCCCGGTGTTCGCCACCACGTCCAACGCCGGCTTCCGCCGCGAGAACGACAAGACCTTTCGCGACTACGTCAACACCTGGATCGACTTCAACAAGGGCCTCGGCTTCATCCGCAACGCGATCATCACCAACATGGAGCTGGTCGGCGTGACGGAAGCGGACATTCCGCCGGGCGTTTCGCTGTAAGCTTCCACTGTCATTCCGGGGCGCCCGCAGGGCGAACCCGGAATCTCGAGGTTCCGGGTTCGATGCTTTGCATCGCCCCGGAACGACAAGGCCAGCGGCCAAGGCGCACGCGAGTTAGGCACGCATGTATCAGTGGGACTTCGGCATCCTCTGGAGCTATCGCTGGCTCTTTCTCAACGGTCTCGGCGTCACCGTCGGCTTCACCGTGGTGATCGTGCTGCTCGGACTGGTCTTCGGCCTGTTCGGCGCATTCGGCAGCCTGTCGCGCTTCAAGGCGGTGCGCCTGGTCGCGCTCACCTTCATCGAGGCGTTCCGCTGCACGCCGATTCTGGTGCAGCTGATCTGGTTCTACTATGCGCTGCCGATCCTCGCCGGCGTCGAGATGACGCCGATCACGGCCTCGGCGCTGGCGCTCTCGCTGTACGGCGGCTCGTTCTATTCGGAGATCATCCGCGGCGGCATCATCTCGATCGACCGCGGCCAGTCGGAAGCGGGCGCAGCGCTCGGCATGACGCCGGGCCAGACCATGCGGCGTATCGTGCTGCCGCAGGCGATCAAGCGCATGATCCCGGCGCTGATGAACCAGTCGATCATCCAGTTCAAGAATACCTCGCTGGTCTCGGTGCTCGCTGTGCCCGACCTCGTCTATCAGAGCCAGGTCGCCGCCCATGACAGCTACCGGCCGCTCGAGACCTACACCGCGGTCGCGGTCGCCTATGCGGCGATCCTGATTCCCCTGACCATCATCGTCCGGCGCGGCGAGAAGCGACTGGCGGTCAGCGAATGAACGACACGTCAAAAATCCAGATCCGTGGCCTGCGCAAGAGCTTTGGCAGCAACGAGGTTTTGAAGAACATCAGTCTCGACGTCGCCAAGGGCGGCGTCGTCGCGCTGATCGGCCCGTCAGGCTCGGGCAAATCGACGCTGCTCCGCTGCATCAATCTCCTGGTCGTGCCCGACGGCGGCAGCGTCCGCGTCGGCGACACGCGCTTCGCATTCGGCGAGGGCGCCAAGCTGCCCGACGTGAAGACACTGGCAAAATTCCGCGCCACCACCGGCATGGTGTTCCAGCATTTCAACCTGTTCCCGCACATGACGACGCTCCAGAACGTGATGGAGGGACCGGTCACGGTGCGGCGCATGGCCAAGGCCGACGCCGAGAAGCTCGCTCGCGCGCAGCTCGCAAAGGTCGGGCTCGCAGAGAAGGCGGACCAATACCCGGCGACGCTCTCCGGCGGGCAGAAGCAGCGCGTCGCAATCGCGCGCGCTCTCGCGATGGAGCCGGACGTCATGCTGTTCGACGAGGCAACCTCGGCGCTCGATCCCGAGCTCGTCGGCGAGGTGCTGAACGTCATGCAGCGGCTGGCATCCGAGGGCATGACCATGGTGATCGTGACCCACGAGATCGCCTTCGCCCG
>NZ_LGHM01000283.1 GCF_001908185.1 Bradyrhizobium sp. AS23.2 | reverse complement strand
TCACAGAGAAGTACGACGTCGCAAGGCTGGTCTACTTCGAGCAGTTCGATGACCCCGAGAATGCGATCCAGCGAGAGAAGCGGCTCAAGAAGTGGAACAGGGCCTGGAAGGTCCGATTGATCGAGAAACACAACCCGAATTGGGATGATCTCTATCCCGGGATAGCCGGGCCACAATGACGCTGTCAGCCCCCGCGAAGGCGGGGTATCCAGTACGCCGCAGCGGTGGCGATTGAACCGAGACGCAGGTGAGTACTGGATCGCCCGCCTTCGCGGACGATGACACCGAGAGGGTGTTGGGAGCTTCCGCTTCACTGGCTGCCCCGCGAGTCTTTTCAGCCAGAATCTGCTAACACCTCCCCATGACCGCACCCGACGCGACCTCCCCCGCCGGCTCTGACGCCCCTGCGACCTCCTGGCGCGACAGCCTTGCTGTTTACCTGCAGCCGCGGGTGCTGATCGTGCTGTTCCTCGGCTTCTCGTCCGGGCTGCCACTGGCGCTGTCGGGCTCGACGCTCCTGGTGTGGATGCGCGAGGCCGGCGTCGATCTCGGCACGATCGGGCTGTTTGCGCTGGTCGGCACGCCCTACACGCTGAAATTCCTGTGGGCGCCGCTGGTGGATGCACTGCATGTACCGCTGTTCACGCGGGCGTTCGGGCGGCGGCGCGGCTGGCTGGTGTTCTCGCAGCTGCTGCTGATCGTCGCGATCCTGCTGCTGGCGATGACCGATCCCGCACGCTCGCCGTTCTACGTCGCGCTTGGCGCGCTGCTGGTGGCGACGACATCGTCGACGCAGGACATCGTGGTCGACGCCTTCCGCGTCGAGAGCCTGCCCGAGAGCGAGCAGGCCGCCGGCATGGCGGCCTATGTGGCGGCCTATCGCATCGGCATGCTGGTCTCGACCGCGGGCGCGCTGTTCATCGTCTCCGGCTTCGAAAGTACCGGCATTCCGAAGCCGTCCGCCTGGATGTGGGGCTATGTGGTGATGGCGGCGATGGTGCTGATCGGGACGGTCACGGCTCTGGTCGCGACCGAGCCCGAGCAATCGGTGCGGGCTGAAGCTGCGACGCAAACCCAGACGGCGTTCGCGCGCGTGCTGCGTGCGGCGATCGGCGCCTTCTCCGAATTCCTGTCGCGGAAAGACGCGCTCGCCGCGCTCGCCTTCGTCGTGCTGTTCAAATTCACCGACGCCTTCTCCGGCACGATGACCGCACCGTTCGTGATCGACCTTGGCTTTTCCCGCAACGACTACGCCGCGATCGTGAAGGGCGTCGGCCTGGCGGCAACTCTCATCGGCGGCTTTGCCGGCGGCTTCCTCGCGCGGCGCTACTCGCTTGCGACCAGCCTCTGGATCGGGGGCGTGGTGCAGGCGCTCGCCAACCTCTCCTTTTCCTGGCTGGCCTTCGTCGGCACCAGCCAATGGGCGCTCGCCTTCGCCATTACCTGCGAGAACTTCACCAGCGCCATCGGTACCGTGATCTTCGTCGCCTATCTCTCCGCGCTGTGCAAGAACCCGCTGCACACGGCGACGCAATACGCGCTGCTCACCGCGCTTGCCGCCGTGGGCCGCACCTATCTCTCGTCCGTTGCGGGCTATGTCGCCAAGGCGACCGGCTGGCCGCTGTTCTTCGCGATCTGCGTGCTGGTCGCGATCCCCAGCCTGATGCTGCTGACCTGGCTGCAGAAGCGCGGGCATTTCGAGACGCTGGGCCCGGTGCGGGTGTAGACCGAACGTCTTGCCTTCGTCATTGCGAGCGAACCGAAGCAATGACGAGCCTATAGCTCGTTCCGTCCTGTTGGCTCTTGCCAGGACGACGGAAAGACTAAACCCCCGCCACCGACGTCCACAAATCCGCGAGCTTACGGCGCAGCGCTTGCCTGCGGGTCAGCGGCGCGGGCGTCTCGTCCTCCTCCGGGAGACGGAGACCGACGACGTTGACGCGACCGCCGGAGATCGAGCGCGCGACGAGCACGATCGTGTCAAGCGCGAGCTCGGCGCCTTCTTTCGGCGCGCGGTCGAGATGGACGTCGAAATAGTCGGCGAGGGTCAGCTTGCTCTCGTCCTCACCGACCTTCACGCCGTAGATCTCGGCGAGCTCGGCAAGCGTGTGCTCGCCTGAGACCATGAAGTCGCCGAGCAGGTGCGGATCCGGCGCCGAGCCCGGCTGCATGTCGACGAAGAAGCGGTCGAGTGACTCGGCCTTTTCCGGCGGCGCCAACAGATAGATGTAGTCGCCGGGCGCGATCGGATCGGCTTCGGTGGGCGTCAGGATGTTCTCGTTGCGGATCACCAGCGTCGGCTTGGACCAGGACGGAATCAGGCCGCGGCGGAAATACAGGCTCTTGGGCCGCACCGAGTACCCGACGAGCTGCTGCTCGAGCTGGCCGGGAAGATCGAGCTCGACGCGACGCGGGCCGCGCTCGGTGCGCGGCAGCGCCACATGCAGCTTGCGCGCGGCCGGTGCCAGCGTCCAGCCTTGCAGCAAGAGCGAAATGATGACGACGACGAAGGCGACGTCGAAATAGAGATAGGCTTTCGACAGGCCAACCAGCATCGGGATCGACGCCAGGAAGATCGCGACCGCGCCGCGCAGGCCGGTCCAGGCGATGAATATCTTCTCGCGCCAGTTGAAACGGAACGGCGCCAGACACATGAACACCGCGAGCGGCCGAGCGACCAGCATCAGCACGAGCGAGATGGCGACCGCCGGCAGCACGCTGGAGACGAGCCGGCTCGGCGAAACCAGGAGGCCGAGCAGCACGAACATCACGATCTGCGCCAGCCAGGTCGCGGCATCGAGGAAGGTCACCACCGAATTGTGCGCGCGCGTCGGCCGGTTGCCGATGATGATGCCGGCGAGATAGACCGCGAGGAAGCCGGACGCGTGCATGATCTGCGAGCCGCCGAAGATTACGAGCGCGCCGGTGGTCACGAACGGCGCATGCAGGCCCTGCGGCAGCGCCACCTGGTTGAGCGCGAGGACGACGAGACGTCCCCCCAATCACGCCGACGACGGCGCCCAGCACCGCCTCCTGAACGAACTCCATCAGAACATGACCGGGCGTGCTCGAGCCCAGCGAGATGTATTCAACCAGCATGAGCGTGAGGAAGATCGCGAAGGGATCGTTAGTGCCGGACTCCGCCTCCAGCGTCGCGCCGACACGCGGGCGCAGACGTAGGCCCTGGGTATGCACCAGCAGGAACACGGCCGCCGCATCGGTGGAGGCCACCACGGCGCCGACCAGCAGCGACTCCGCCCAGTTGAGGTCCAGCGCAAATTTCGCGAATGGCGCCGTGACCAGCGCGGTGAGGAGTACGCCGGCGGTCGCAAGCACGAGGGAGGGCGCGAGCACGGTGCGGATGCTGGCAAAACGCGTCTTCAGGCCGCCGTCGAACAGGATCAGGGCCAGCGCCACCGAGCCGACCAGATAGGTGGTGCCGACGTCGCTGAATTGGAGCTGCCCGGGACCGGAATCGCCGGCGAGCATGCCGATGAGAAGGAAGACGAGCAGCAGGGGTGCGCCGAAGCGCAGCGCAAGCAGGCTCGACAGGATACCGGCCATCACCAGGACGGCGCCGAGCAATATGGCGAGGCTGAAAGAGTCGAGGGAAGCCATACGGTGCTGCGGGTTACTCCAGGTGATCGACGAGAATTAGGTTCAGGGACCCACCGGCCGGGGCCCCCCTCATCCCGCTGCCGGGAGAGGTGAGGTGTGCCGCAACCAACGGACTTGCCCATCTCGAAATCGTGTGCTCATGCATCCTTATCGTCGCCACAACGGCGCGCCAACCCATTTTCTCTCACTCGCGGCAATCTGCCCGTATTTTGCCGCCTTAACGCGCATCACATGCCGGTGTATCGATGGCCGGGCCGGTCCCTTTGTGGGATTCTGCGGCTCCCTTGAATCAAACCTTCCCGACGAGACCTCCCCGATGGACATGGACCTCAAGGACTTCATGGAGTTCGTGCAGACCACCGCGCGCAGCGTCGGGGCGGAGATCTCCTCACCCTGGTTCTACCTGCAATTCGGCCTGATCCTGGCCGCGGCCGGCATCGCCTATGCCGCGGAGGCCGGCATTCGCAGCCGCATCGACATGACGTCGCTGGCGATGCGCTGGCCGCTGCCGCTCCGGCACTTCGCGCGCGTGATGGTCTCCAGCGCCTCGACGGCGGTGTTCACCCTGCTCGTCATCATCGATCGCGTGGTGATGTACCACATGACCTGGCCGAGCCGCAGCTATCTGCTGATGGTCGCCGCCAAGCTGGGACTGGCCTGGCTCGCGATCCGGCTCGTGACCTCGGTGCTGAACAACGCCTTCATCGTCAGGCTGGTGTCGATCTCGGCGTGGTTCGTCGCGGCACTTTCCATCCTCGGCGAGCTCGATGCGACGGTCGACCTGCTCGACTCCTTCGCCATCGTGCTCGGCGGCTTGCGGCTGACCCCGCTGCTGGTGATCAAGGCCGGCGCGCTGCTGATCATCGCGCTGTGGCTCACCAACATCGCAAGCAATTTCGCCGAGAGCCGGATCAACTCGACCACCGACCTGACGCCGTCGGTGCAGGTGCTGCTGGTCAAGATCATCCGCATTGGCCTGCTCGCGGTCGCGGTCGTGATCGCGCTCGGCGCGGTCGGCATCGACCTCTCGGCTCTCGCGGTGTTCTCCGGCGCGGTCGGCGTCGGTATCGGTATCGGCCTACAGAAGATCGTGGCGAATTTCATCTCAGGGATCATCCTGCTCGCCGACAAGTCGGTGAAGCCCGGCGACCTCGTCACCATCGGTGACAATACCGGGCGCATCAGCGCGATGAAGACGCGCTATATTTCCGTCGCCGCCGGCGACGGCCGCGAATTCCTGGTCCCGAACGAGGATCTGGTGACGCAGAAGGTCGTCAACTGGACCTATACCGACAAGAACACGCTGGTGAAGATCGCCTTCGGCACCAATTACGACGCCGACCCGCGGCTGGTCTGCAAGCTCGCCGCCGAGACTGCCGCCGCCCATCCCCGCGCGCAGCAGGCCAAGCCGCCGAACAGCATCCTGACCGAGTTCGCGGAGGCCGGGATGAAGTTCTCGCTGACCTTCTGGATCGGGGACCCGGACGGCATGGACCGCGTCAAGAGCGACGTCATGCTGGCGCTGTGGGACGCCTTCAAGCAGGAGGGCATCCGGGTTCCCTACCCGGTCCGCGAAATCCGCATCCGCGGCGGCGCCCTGCCCGTGGAAACCGTCGTGGAAGTCCCGAATTAGGCCCGCTTTCGGGCGCAAGGCAGACAGGCTTGGCTTGCATGAAGGCCCGCGATCATTAGATTAAGACACGAAATCAAGCTGTTCCGCTGACCATCGAGCCCGTAAAGACCTGACACGCATGAGCTACGTCGAAGCCTCCGATACCTCCCTGCGCAAGACCGGCCAGATCAAGCTGCATGGGCCGAGCGCCTTTGCCGGCATGCGCAAGGCGGGGGCACTGGTGGCGAAGTGCCTGGACGAGCTCACCGACATCGTCCAGGCGGGCGTGCCGACCTCGCGCATCGACGAGTTCGTCCGCGAGTTCGCTTTCAGCCATGGCGCCTTTCCGGCGACGCTGATGTACCGCGGCTATCGCTATTCGACCTGCACCTCGCTCAACCACGTGGTCTGCCACGGCATGCCCGGCGACCGTCCGCTCAAGGAAGGTGACATCGTCAACATCGACGTCACCTTCATCGTCGACGGCTGGTACGGCGATTCCAGCCGGATGTACGCGGTCGGTCCGATTGCCCGCAAGGCCGAGCGACTGATCGAGGTGACGTATGAGGCGATGATGCGCGGCATCGCCGCCGTGAAGCCGGGCGCCACCACCGGCGACATCGGCCACGCCATCCAGAGCTTCGTCGAGCCGCAAGGCATGAGCGTGGTGCGCGATTTCTGCGGCCACGGCCTCGGGCGCATGTTTCACGACGAGCCGAACATCATCCATATCGGCCGGCCCGGCGAAGGCGTGCAGCTCAAGCCCGGCATGTTCTTCACCATCGAGCCGATGATCAATCTCGGCAAGCCGCATGTGAAGATCCTCTCTGACGGCTGGACCGCGGTGACCCGCGACCGCTCGCTGTCGGCGCAGTTCGAGCACTCGGTCGGCGTGACCGCCACGGGCGTCGAGATCTTCACGCTGTCGGAGCGGCACGGCGAGAAACAGATCGGCTGATCTGGCGCCACAACGTCGCTCGTATCATCGCGACGTCTATCGCCGACGGCAGAATGACGACGGTGGCCGCTTATAAGTTGCGACAAACGCATCGTTGAAGCGGCGAACGCTGCCTTTCACGCTGATCAAGGTGGCGATCCCCACGATTCCACCGTTCGCAATGGTTGGCGTGCGCGTAACTATCGCCGCAATTCTCCTGATCCTGATCGCCACCGCGCAAGGCCATTTCCTTCCCCGCCACGGATCGGTCTGGGCGGCTTTCGGTGTCCGTCATTTCGCGCGCTCCGCAATCATGGCGTGGGCTAGCAGGTTGCCTTTCCGCAACGGGCCTCTGAGATCTTCTTGGCGAGCCCGGCCGCGCCGACAGCGCCGACGACAACGTCCTTGCCGATCACGTAGCTTGGCGTGCCATTTAGACCCATTTCCTCGGCAAGCTTGAAGTTTTCGTTGAGCGTGGCATTGATCTCGGGACTGGCGAGGTCCTTTTCGAGCTTGGCCATGTCAAGACCGGCTTCCTTGGCTGCGGCCATGGCCCGTGCCTTGTCGACCTGTCCGCGGCCGCTCAGAAGCTTCTGATGGAAGTCGAGATACTTCTTGCCGGTCGGGTCCTGCATACGGACTGCAACCGCGACCTGTGCGGCCTCTACCGAGCCCGGTCCAAGCACCGGGAATTCCTTCAGCACGACGCGCAGCTTCGAATCCGACTTCATCAGCGACAGCATGTCGACCATCGCGTGTTTGCAGTAGGGGCAATTGTAGTCGAAGAACTCGACGAAATTCACATCGCCGTCACGGTTGCCGATCACGACGCCGCGCGGTGAGTTGAAGATCACGTCCGGATTCTTTTGGACGG
>NZ_LGHM01000282.1 GCF_001908185.1 Bradyrhizobium sp. AS23.2 | reverse complement strand
CGGGCTCCTCACCATGAGGGTTTGATATCTCGCCGCGAAACGTGACCTCATCCTGAGGGCCCGCCGTAGGCGGGCGTCTCGAAGGATGGCCGCAGGCGAGCTTCCCGACACGTTTTTCTTCATATGCGATAGCCCTGCAGGGATTAGGACCAGGTGAGCCGGCCCCTACGCGAGCTTGCGCACTGCTGCGGTGGCCTTGTCGCGGCGGAGTGGCTCCGGCCGCCTGATCTGCATCAGGTTCACTCGCTTTCTTTGACGTATCCAGAAGACAAGGCCTGCGCCCATTCCGGGCGGTTGTTCGCGAGTGCACGCGCCGCCGCGGACTCCCAGTCGTATTCCAGGGCCAGAAGTTCGACTTGCCAGCCTTTTTTGCGTTTCGTGAGTATCGCATACCGAGCGTGAGGCGAGCGGTATTCCAGGTTTGCGGCAAAAGGAATGTCCGCGAACACCGGGCAACCAACACTACCCGGATTGAGAACCAGACACTCGCCCGGCCCATGAACGGCCGCTTGGCGGTGGCTATGACCACACAGTATCACGCGAGCCGTTGTCTCACTCCCCAGGCGCGTTGCCAGCACTTCGCGGCGCGCTGGCACAAAGCGGCCGTCGTCGAGCGATTCTTCCAACAGGCACGTCGTATCGTCGTCGGGCGTGCCATGGCACGCCAAAATCCCGTCTTCCAGCCGCAGCTGGGGAGGCAAGCTGTGGAGTGCGAGACGTTGCTCCGCAGTCAATGCGTTACGCGCGAACTTACCCGCCGACGAGAGCCTGTCTTCTGGAAACTCCTCAATCCAGCGGTCATGGTTCCCGCGCACAGTCGGTAACGATAGCGATTGTAGTGCTTCGAAAGTCTCTCTCGGCCACAAGGGGCTGGTGACGCAATCGCCCAGATTGACCGTACTATCGACGCCACGCGCCTTGATGTCGGCCAGCACAGCCTCCAAAGCAGCAAGGTTGCCGTGAACATCGGAAATGACTGCCAATCGCATCGTTGTGCTCCCACTATACCTTGGCCTGAACCTAGCCCAGTCGCCCGGGCACCGGGAATAGCCAACTTCCGAAGGAAGGGTGCTCCCGAATTGACTGCTCTGCTCAAAATTTGAAATTGCCCAGACGCCGGGTCTGAATAGTTAGCCACGCCTGATCTCACTCGCCTTCACGACCGTCGCGCCCACCACCTTCGCGCCCTCCAGCTCACGCACGATCCGTTCGTCCGGCTCCATGATCCCGAGATCGAATTCGCGATCCGGCGTGACCAGGATCACGCGCTGGCCGATGATGACGACGACCGTCATGTCGTTGATCTCGCCTTCCTTGGCCCATGCGCTGATGTCGCTGGCGTAGGGCTCCCTGCGCCACGCGTTGGGAGATCCCGGGTCGCATCGGATTTCGATGCCGTCATCCGACGTGGTCAGAACGAGCTTCGACCGGCTCGGTTTCCAGCCCTCGTCGAGGAGATCGTTAACCAGCCACAGGCAGGCGAAACCCGCACATTCGTCCGGCCGTTTCGCGTAGATCGCGCAGCCCCGGCCGGGTCTGCAATGCGGGCACCAGGCGTTCGCGGGCTTGGCCAGCGCCTCGATGGCCATCACCTTGCAGCAGAGCGTGCAATCGCCGCAGGTGCGTTTGACGGAGGACGTCACGCGGTCATTCCCAGCAGATCCGGTTGCGTTCAGGTTACGCGAGGTGGCCGCAAAAATCCTCTGCAACCTTCGGGCGCGGTTCTTTCCGCGAAGCCATGCGTCACAGGCATGGTGATTTGCCAACTCTTGGCGTAAAGAGCGTCCAGATCAAATCGCCAGCGTGCGGCCGGGCCGTTTGCCGCGCACGCAGCTTCGGGTGTCGTGGCTCGCCGTTCCGCGCCTGAATCAACCAAGGTTTCCATCTCGTGTCATTTCCGGCCCTGAGTCCGCCGCTCGCCCAAGCTTTGGCCGAGCGGAACTACGATTCACCGACCCCCGTTCAACTGGCCGTGCTCGCCGACGAAGCCGCCGACCGCGACCTCCTGGTTTCGGCCCAGACCGGCTCCGGCAAGACCCTGGCCTATGGGCTCGCCATGGCCAAGGATCTGCTTGATAGCGCCGAGCGGTTCGAGCCGGCGGCCGCGCCGCTCGCCCTGATCGTGGCGCCGACGCGCGAGCTCGCCTTGCAGGTTCAGCGCGAACTCGCATGGCTCTATGGGCATGCGGGCGGGCGGGTTGTCTCCTGCGTTGGTGGCATGGATCCACGGCGCGAGCAGCGCGAGCTTGCGGCGGGCGCTCACATCGTCGTCGGCACGCCCGGGCGGCTGTGCGACCATTTGCGCCGCGGTCGTCTCGACATCTCCGAATTGACGGCGGTTGTGCTCGACGAGGCCGACGAGATGCTCAATCTCGGCTTTCGCGAGGACATGGAGTTCATCCTCGAGACCACGCCGGAGACGCGGCGCACCCTGTTGTTTTCGGCGACGTTCCCGCGGGGCATCGTTGCGCTGGCCAAGCAGTATCAGCAGCAGGCCTTCCGGATCGAAGTCGCGGGCGACGAAGGCGGTCATGCCGACATCGAATATCGCGCGATCCGGATCGCACCCGGTGATGTCGAGCACGCGGTCGTCAACGTGCTTCGCTTCTTCGAGGCGCCGAGCGCGCTGGTCTTTTGCAGCACGCGCGATGCGGTCCGGCATTTGCAGGCGGCGCTGCTGGAGCGCGGCTTTTCCGTGGTCGCGCTATCAGGTGAATTGACGCAGAACGAGCGGACCCTGGCGCTCCAGTCGCTGCGGGACGGACGCGCCCGCGTTTGCGTGGCGACCGACGTCGCCGCCCGCGGCATCGACCTGCCCAGCCTCGACCTCGTCATCCATGCGGACCTGCCCAATGATGCCGAAGTCATGCAGCATCGCTCGGGCCGCACCGGGCGCGCGGGCCGAAAGGGTACAAGCGTCCTCCTGGTGCCGCCCGCGCGGCGGCGCCGCGCGGAGCTGCTGCTCAATCTTTCAGGGATCGACGCTGTCTGGGGGATCGCGCCTCAGGCGGATGAGATCCGCAAGCTCGATCACGAGCGCATGAAGGACGTGTTGTTCACGGAGGAGACCACCTCAGACGATCTGGTTCTGGCGCAGGCGTTGTTGGCCGAGCGGTCGGCTGAGGATATCGCCGCGGCGCTCGCGCGGCTTTATCGCGCGCGGCTGCCGTCGCCGGAAGACATCATCGATCCCGGCGAGCGCAGCGGCCGGCCGCGTGACGATCGCGGCCGCGACAGGTTTCAAGGCGAAGGAGGCGATGATCGCTCGGCGAAGCCCCGATCGAAATCCGGGAAATCGTCGTCGCGCCATGGCATGGCGGAGGCCAGCGTCTGGTTCCGCGCCGCCATCGGACGGCGAAAGAATGCGGAGGCGCGTTGGCTGCTCCCGATGATCTGCCGTCGCGGCGGCATCGACAAGCGTGACATCGGCGCGATCAAGATCATGGACACCACCACCGAGTTCGAGATTTCCGAGCGGGTCGCGGAATCCTTCGCAGCCAAGATCAAGCGTCCGGACAAGGAAGACAGCATCCGCATCGAGCCGATGGTGGACGCGCCCCAGCGGCGGGAGCCTTCGGAGGAGCGGCCACATCCGCCTCGGCGCGAGGCCGGTGAGAGCGACCGCGATACCCGTCGCGGCGATCATTTCCGCGACGCGACGGGACCGAAGCCGCGGGGCAAGCTTCACGGCGAGCGTGGGCCGAGATTCGATGATGCTCCGGCTTCCGGAAAGAAAAAGAAGCATCGGAACAAGCCGGGCCACGCAGAGCCGCCTTCGGTCACGCCATGGCCTTCGAAGGGCGCGCCGGGAAAGAAGGCAAGCAAGAAGCGCCGCGGCTGAACCGCTATCGCACAACGCAGACAGGAAGAATGCCGCCGGATCGCTCCGGCGGCATCGTCATTTCAAGATCTCGGGCGAGCTCAGCGTCCGCCACCACCACCACCACCA
>NZ_LGHM01000281.1 GCF_001908185.1 Bradyrhizobium sp. AS23.2 | reverse complement strand
CGACCGCTTGCCTTCCAACCAAGCCGCGCGACGCGCGCATCAAACAGCGCCGTAGCTAGCGCGGCTTGGTTGAAGGCCTCAGGGAGCCCGTTACCCCATCTACGGGCGCCCCCCCTAATGCTTCTGCCCGTACAGCACCGGCACGGCCGAATCTACGACCACCTCCACGAGGCTGGTGCCCGCGAAGGCCATCCCGCGCTTGAGCGCGTCACCCAGCTCCGCCGCCTTGCTCACCCGCTCCGCATGGCATCCCATGCCTTCGGCGAGCCTGACGAAATCGATCCCGGGCAGCTCCAGCCCCGGCACGTTGCGCACCTGCATCACCTGGCTGAACGAACGCATCGCGCCGTAGCCGGAATTGTTGATGACGACGATGGTGAGCGGCAGTTTTCGCTGCGCGGCGGTCCACAGTGCCTGGATCGAATACATCGCCGAGCCGTCGCCGATCAGGCACACCGTCCGTTGCGTTGGCTTGCCCAGAGCCATGCCGACTGCGGCGGGCAGCGAGTAGCCGAGGCCACCGCTTGCCATGGTGTAGAAACTGTCCTGGCCGCGCATCGGCATGAATTTCTGCATCGCCGGCCGGTGCGAGGGCACTTCCTCGACCAGCGATGCGCCGTCCGGCATCGCCTGCGACAGCGAGTGCAGCAGGAATTCCACCGGCAGCGGGTCGGCGGCTTGCGGCGCCGGTGGCAGCGTACGGCCTTTTGGCGTGGCGCGTTTGCTCTCCGGCAGGAGGTCGAGCAGCAGGCTAAGCGCCGGCTTCATGGTGGCGATGATGCTGCTGCCGACCGGAGTGACCGCGGCCGCATCCGGATCGTCCGTGATCTGGAAGATGGTCGCGCCGCCGTCGAAGATCGCGGCGTGGCCCTCGACATGGAAAGTGAACACCGGCGCGCCGATGACGACGACGAGATCGTGCTCCCGCAGCGCGTCGGACAATTGTGCCGGCGAGGCATGCAGGAAGCCGGCAAATTGCGGGTGACGCTCCGGGAATGAGCAGCGCGCCGAGAACGGGCTGACCCAGACGCTCGCCTTGGCCTTCTCGGCGACGCGCACCATCAGGTCGACCGCGCCGGCGCGGTCGACGCCGGGACCGACGACGAGGGCAGGGTTCTTGGCTGACCCGAGCGCTGCGACCAACGCTTTCATCGCGTCCGGCTCAGGGCCTGTTTCGCGGCTGACCTTGCGCGCTGCGACCGGCACTGCGGCATGCGCCCAGTCGTCGATCGGGATCGACACAAAGGTCGGCCCGCAAGGCGGCTGCATCGCGGTGTAATAGGCCCGCGCGATCGCGGCCGGCACATCCTCGGGCCGCGCCGGTTCCACGCTGTATTTGACGTAAGGCCGCGGAAACTCAGAGGCGCGCTCGGCATAGAGGAACGCCTGCAACGGCAGGATCGAGCGCGCCTGCTGGCCCGCGGTGATCACGAGCGGTGTCTGGTTGCGATGCGCGGTGTAGATGTTGCCGAGCGCGTTGCCGACGCCGGCCGCCGAATGCAAATTGACGAAACCCGCATTGCGCGTGGCCTGGGCGTAGCCATCGGCCATCCCGACGGCGCTCGCTTCCTGGAGCGCCAGCACGTAGTCGATGTCGTCGGGCCAGTCGCTCAGGAACGGCAGCTCGGTCGAGCCGGGATTGCCGAACACCTTGTCGATGCCGAAGGATCGGAGCAGGTCGATGGTCGCCTGCTTGACGGTGACGGATTTGCTGCCGTTCTTTGCCATGGTTTCCGTCCCTGTTGTTGTTTATTGAAGCTGGCAGTCCCAGCCTCGTCATTGCGAGCGAAGCGAAGCAATCCAGAGTGCCGCAGCGGCGACAGTCTGGATTGCTTCGTCGCTCCGCTCCTCGCAATGACGAGGCGAGAGCCTCACCACACCGCCGTGCCCTTCATCGTCGGCTGCCCTTCCGCGTTCGCGGTCCACAGCTCCATGCCCGTCTCGGTCTCGTTGGCGTTAATCGAAAACTCCGTGCCCTCGAACAGCGGCTGCAAGCCGCGATAGGTAAACTTCTTCGGAGCCTTGCCGCCGCGCAGTTTCGCGGCCATCTCGATGATGAACGCCGCCTGCAGCGGCCCGTGGAAGATCAGGCCCGGATAACCTTCGACCTTGGTCACGTAGTCGCGGTCGTAGTGGATGCGATGGCCGTTGAACGTCAGCGCCGAATAGCGGAATAGCAGGACCGGATCGGAGACATGGGTCTCGCGATGCTGCGCCTTCGGCGGCGGGGGCGGGGCCTTCGCCGCCGCAGGCGCGCTGCTTGTCATCTCGCGATAGACGATGTCCTGTCGCTCGCGGATGGCAACGCCGCGCGGCGAGGAGATACTGTGCTCGACCTGGACGAAGCAGAGTGTGCCGGTCGAGCCGGTCTTCACCTGAACGTCGGCAATGCGCGAGGTTCGTGTCGATTCATCGCCGACGCGAAGCGGCTGAAAGAACTCGATCTCGCCGCCGGCCCACATCCGGCGCGGCAGCGGCACCGGCGGCAGGAAGCCGCCGCGGGTCGGATGGCCGTCGGGTCCGAGCATCGACATCGGAAACACCGGCTGTGCCAGGCACCAGTGCACCGTGAACGGCGCGGCATCGCCCGTCTTGGGTTCGCCGACCTCCTGGAACAGCGTCGCGCGCAGACCCTTGACGAGCTGCGCGGTGACGATGTCGGTCGCCTCCTGGCTACGGCCGATCCATTGCCTTAAGTGATCGATGTCGAGCTTCTCGGTCATGACGCCTCGCTCTGTTACTTCTTGGATTGGGGACGTTCGCCGATGCCGGGAACCGCGCCGTATGAGCGCGCCTCGCCGACGATGATCGGCGCCGGCGCGGGATAGCTGACGCGGCCATTGGGCGTGTCGACCTCGATGCGGCGAAGATGCGGATGGTTGGTGAGGTCGGCCATGGTGTTGACCTCGGCAAACGCGATGTCTGCGTCCGAAAGTCGCTTCAGGAGTTCGTCGCGCGTCATCCTGCCAAAACTATCCGCAACCGTCTTGTCGGTGAAGTCGCGGTTGCGCACGCGCTCGACCATGTTGGCGACGCGCGGATCGGCCGGCAGGTCGGGCTGGTCCAACACCTTGACGCAGAGCGTCTTCCACTCGCGCTCGCTCTGGATCGAGATCAAAATGTCCTTGCCGTCCTTCGAGGTGAACACGCCGTAGGGCGCGATCGAGGGATGGCGGAGGCCCATGCGCTTCGGCGGATTGCCGGCTTCGGAGTTGAGCAGCGGCACGGTGCACCAGTCCGCCATCACGTCGAACATGGAGATGCGGATGTCGACGCCCTTGCCGGTGCGGCCCCGCGCGATCAACGCCTCCAGGATCGCCGCATGCGCGGTCGCGCCGGTCGCGACGTCGACGATGGACATGCCGACACGCGAGGCGCCGTCGGGGTTGCCGGTGATCGAGGCCAGCCCGCTCTCGGCCTGGATCAGGAGATCATAGGCCTTGCGATGCGCGTAGGGACCCTCGTCGCCGTAGCCGGTAATCGTGCAGGAGATCAGCTTCGGATAGTCCTTCAGAAGCCGCTCGCGCGAGAAGCCGAGCTTGTCCATCGAGCCCGGCTTGAGGTTCTGGATCAGCACGTCCGCGCTCGCGATCAGCTTCTCGAGTTCGGCGCAGCCCTCCTTGGTGGCAAGATCGACCACGGCCGATTGCTTGCCGCGGTTGAGCCAGACGAAATAGCTGCTCTGGCCCTTTGCCGCCGCGTCATAACCGCGGGCAAAATCGCCTTCGGGCCGCTCGATCTTGACCACCTCCGCACCGGCATCCGCCAGGCGCGACGAGCAGAACGGCGCCGCGACCGCCTGCTCGACCGCGATCACCCTGATCCCGTCAAGTGCTCCCATGGCGCGACCTCAATACGAGCGCGGCATGCCAAGCACATGCTCGGCGACGAAGGACAGCACCAGATTGGTCGAGATCGGCGCCACCTGGTAGAGCCGCGTCTCGCGGAACTTGCGCTCGACGTCGTATTCCTCGGCGAAGCCGAAGCCGCCATGGGTCTGGATGCAGGCGTTGGCCGCCTCCCAGGACGCATCCGCCGCCAGCATTTTGGCCATGTTCGCTTCCGCGCCGCAGTCGAGCCCGGCCTCGTATTTGCGCGTCGCCTCCTTCACCATCAATTCCGCCGCGCGCATCGAGGCGTAAGCCTTGGCGATCGGGAACTGGATGCCCTGGTTCTGACCGATCGGCCGGCCGAACACCGCGCGCTCCTTGGCGTAGTTCGTCGCCTTCGCAATGAACCATTTGGCGTCGCCGATGCATTCGGCCGCGATCAAAATGCGTTCGGCATTCATGCCGGAGAGGATGTAGCGGAACCCCTTGCCTTCCTCGCCGATCAGATTCTCCGTAGGCACCTTCATGTCGGTAAAGAACACTTCGGTGGTCGCGTGGTTCATCATGGTGCGGATCGGACGGATCTCCAGGCCCTTGCCCTTCGCTTCCCGCATGTCGACGATGAACACGGAGAGCCCGTCGGTGCGCTTCTTGACCTGCTCCTTCGGCGTGGTGCGCGCCAGCAGGACCATCAGGTCGGAATGCTCGGCGCGGCTGGTCCAGATCTTCTGGCCGTTGACGATGTAGCTGTCGTTGCCTTCCTTGCGGGCAAAGGTCTTCAGCGAGGAGGTGTCGGTGCCGCTGGTCGGCTCGGTGACACCGAAGGCCTGGAGCCGCAATTCGCCGCTCGCGATCTTCGGCAGGTACTTTGCTTTCTGCTCGTCGCTGCCGTGCCGCAGCACCGTGCCCATCGTGTACATCTGGGCATGGCAGCCGCCGCCGTTGCAGCCCGCGCGCTGGATCTCTTCGAGGATGGCGGCCGCAGCGGAGAGCTTCAGGCCCGCGCCGCCATATTCCTCGGGGATCAGCACCGAGAGATAACCTGCCTGCGTCAGCGCATCGACGAAGGCCTTGGGATAGGCCATCTCGCGATCGAGCTTGCGCCAGTATTCGCCGGGAAACTGCGCGCACAACTTTGCAACGGCTTCGCGGATGTCGACGTGATCTTCGGTGTGGTGTTCTTGACTCATGGCGTTTCCCGTTGATAGCGGCAGTTAAGATAACGCCGGCCAATCCCCTGGCGTTGTGAAAACAACGCCAGCCCCCTATGCTCATTTGCTATAGCGTATGGAGTAGCCTTCCAGGATTGGCAAGCATGGATTTCCGGCAGCTCAGGACCTTCAGTTGCGTGGCGGAGCTCGGCAGCCTCTCCAAGGCCTCCGACACGTTGCGCGTGGCGCAGCCGGCGCTCAGCCGCCAGATCAAGCTCCTGGAACACGAGCTGCGCACGGAGCTGTTCACCCGCAACGGTCGCGGCATGGTGCTGACGGAGGCCGGCCGTCTCCTGCTGGTGCGCACCTCCGGCATCGTGCGGCAGATCGACCAGATCCGCGACGATATCCAGTCGGCCAAGGGGCCGCCGTCCGGCCAGGTCGTGCTCGGCCTGGTTCCGACCGTGAGCTGTGTGCTGTCCGCGCGCTTTGCGCGGCGATGCGTCGAAAAGTTTCCGGGCATCTCGCTGCGCATCGTCGAGAGCTACAGTGGTCATCTCGTCGAGTGGCTGCACCGTGGCGAGATGGATCTTGCCATCCTCTACGGGCGCTCGGCCGATTTGCATCTCCACGTGCAGAGTCTCGGCCGTGACAACATCGTCGCGGTGGGCCCGCGCGGCTGCGGGCTGGCGCGCAAGAAGAGCGTCGACATCGGCTGGCTGCTGCGGCAGCGCCTTGTGCTGCCCAGTCATTCGCACGGTCTCCGTGCGCTGATCGAGCACGCGGCCGCCCAACGCAAGATCAAGCTCGACGTCCAGCTCGAGGCGGATTCGTTCCGCGTGCTGACGAGCCTGGTCGAGGAGGGGCTCGGTTTCGCGCTGCTGCCGCCATCGTCGGTCCACGGCGAGGTCGCGGAGGGGCGGCTGGAAACCACGGCTGTTTCGAAGCCGATGACGCGCGAGCTCATTTTCGCTTCTCCGATCGACCGTCCGGCCTCGACGGCTTCGCTTGCCGTCACGGCGCTTCTGCGCGACGAGGTCGCGGCCTGCCGCAAGGACGGCCTGTGGGACATCAGGCTTGCCTGACGGCCGACGCCTTCTTCGCCTCGCCCCGCTTGCGGGGAGAGGCCGACGCGCGAAGCGCGGCGGGTGAGGGGGAGTCTCCGCGAGTCGGCTATCACCGTCCCCCGCGGAGGCTCC
>NZ_LGHM01000280.1 GCF_001908185.1 Bradyrhizobium sp. AS23.2 | reverse complement strand
CTACATCAACGAGCTGATTCGAATGCAGCTCAGAGAAGTGGAGAGAGCGCACGAGCTCGTCCGGACGCTGGATGAGATCGCAATCCAACTCGAAAACGATACATCAGATTCGGAAAGGGACTGAGTGATGCCGTTTCCGATACAGATCGACGATGAGCTCTACGCCCGCGTGGCTGCTGCCGCAGCAGATGAAGGCAAGGACGCGTCAACGTACGTCGCCGAGCTGGTGCGTGTCGCCCTTCGCAGACGTTTCGCCGCGGCCCTATCGGCCGATACAGAGGACCTGGAAGAGAACTATGCCTTGCCGCCGTTCTCATTGGAGAATTACGAACTGCAGCGCGACCCGGACGAAAGCGATGAGGACTACGCCTTTCGGCGCTCCCTGTTCGAGGGCCGCGCCGGCAAGGGCTGACCGCTGACCGCCCCTGAATTCGGCAACACACCTGCGCAGACGAAAAGCCCCGCCGATGAGGCGAGGCTTTTTGCATCAACAACAAGTCAGAATATGAGATTCCGGGGGCTCACAATCGGCGAACTGGTTGCGGCCACGGGCAAAGTGTGTCCGCTGTCCCCTCTCCAAATCATTGAAATCCGCGAGCGCTGGATTCAGCGCATTGAGCCGCTGGCAGATGGCGCCGGGTAAGGTATGTCCCCTTGGATAAGCGCCTGTCTACGTTGCGACAGCCATCTTCCTGGCGACGAATTTACCTAGGGCCAGCGCCAAGGTGAGCGCCGCAATTACCGGGACTCGCTAACGGGAACGGTTAGGCTGAATTTGCCCCGGATCTGCGGCGTCACCACATTTCCCGCGATGGGGCTGTTTGGGTGATTTTCGCCATCCAGGGCGTAACTGTTACGGGCTCGTACCCGGTTCGGGTGTCTGGGCGGGCTTTCCTATCGCACCAAGCAGTTTATATTACAGGCGGCGAAGATCTGGATGTTGCAATGGGCATTCCCGAGCACGAAAAGCTCTCGATTGACGATTTTTTCGATGCCATTTCAGGCAGCGAGGTCCGCTACGAGCTCGTAGGCGGCGTAGCCTATGCCATGGCCGGCGCCAAAGAAGGGCACAACGTCATCTGCAGCAACGTCCAGACCGCCTTCGTTCCGGCCGGGAAGAAGAAGGGGTGTCGTACCACGTCGAGCGACACGGCCGTCCAGACCGGTCCGGATACGATCCGATATCCCGACGTAGTGGTGGATTGTGGGCCGCCCAATGCAGCCGCAATGACGGCCTCCAATCCGACCCTGATCGTCGAAGTCTCCTCGCCGGGCACCGCCGTCTTCGACTACGGAGACAAGCTGCGCGAATACCAAGATTTGAAGAGCGTCGACACGGTTATCCAGATCGAGTCCGAGATTGCGCTCGTTAAGGTTCACCGACGGCAAGAAGACGGAAAGTGGACCGAGGAAAAGTTCGAGGAATTTGACATCGCCATTCCACTTCCGACGCTGGGCACGTCCATCTCGCTGAACGAGATTTACGACACGCTCGATGTGAGACCTCGACCGCGTCTCCAGATCATAAGAAGCGACCATACTCCTCGTTGATCGGCCGACTCTTATTGCACCATGTTTCCGAGGGTGACACCTCGGAAGAGCGTGCCGAATCTGGTGATCTTCGCGACCGGTCGCTTCCGGGAGATTGCGTCCATCAGCGAATCCGAGACCCTCTCGTAGAGCGCCACTCGTCTGAGAACAGCGAAGAGAAAAATCCCGCCGTCGCCGGCGGGGTTTTGTGTGTGTTCGGCCGAGGGGACCTACTTTGCCCCGATTAGGGGACGAACTTATAGGGGCAGCAAGAAGCAGCAGCCGCCGGTTTGATCCGCAAAAGACACTGGCGCGCCGGCAAGATAGTGATCTCCCGTTCCTCCGCGAGGATCGCATCGGAGGCCAGGCGCTCCTGCTCGATACCTGCGTGTATATCGACCAGGTGCAGGGCCGCGCACCCGACTTGCTTGACATGTTGATTGCCACACGACAGGCCAACCATTCCAGCGTCGCTGTCCAGGAGCTAATGCACACCGTCGGCGTTCTCGATCCCAAGGACCATCGCTCGCCGGCCGTCATTAATGCGCTCCGCACTGACGCTGACGACGCCGATTCCGAACAACAACAAGTCGGAATATCAAGAACAGCCGGTTGTAGAACCGCAATTATATTATTGATGCGAAAACTTTCGTGTGTATGTAGAGGCACTTAGCTGGCGGCATATTTCCCAACCATATGCCGACTTCACGCAAGTCGGAATATCGTTTTCGATCGAAATTGCTCGGGCTCACCAGGGATCAGGACGTCTGCCCCGAGAGCCTTCGTCTTCGGCTCTTCCTTGGCACCGTCGTGCTCGCCCGCAAGGGACGCTTCGCTCTTCGCCCTTACGTGCTGCGCGCGCCGTTGCCGCGGGTCGCCTGCGACGGCGGCTCCGGGGATCAGACTGATGATGCCAGGCTTCGACTTCAGGGAAGTCAGGGCGGAAGCGGTCGCCAACGATCGCGCAGGATGTCCGCTCTATCCCGGTGAGCCGACGTATCGATGGGCAAATGGACCTTCAGCTACGGGCCAAGAGCGGTCATCCCGGGCTACGTGATCATTGAACAGAAGAACCGGCTATGCGTCGTGTGAAGCGGCGAATCCCAACGACTAGATTTCTCGTCCTAAACACCAGAGCTATGACCCATTCTGGCGTTCCCAGATGACGGAGTATGTCCGCGTTGCCGTGATCTATTTCCTCCCACATGTTTTGGTCGGTATAGGATGCATTGTTTTCATTGCACCGGACGAGCCTCCAATTGATCGCTTCTAGCAAGGCGTCGACGCCTGACAGATGCCGAGCAAAATCCAGTTCTCTTCGAGCGCAAATCCGTTCGATCCGATGGCGGACCGCTTCGTCGTAGCGGATACCCCGCTTCTCCAGCCTTGCATGGGTCGCCTCATGTACGATAGCCGATGCGATCCATTCGAGCGTTGTGGTCTCAGAAGCGACGACACGTTCGTCGAGCAAGCAGGCGTTCAAGGAATGCAGATAGCAGCCGGCTCCATGCGGAACTAGCTGCACCCAGATTCGAGACAGGTTATTCTTGACACGTCGGTAGTGAAGTGGAGCGAAGCGCTCGATCAGCTGGAGCGCGGCTTCAACGCGTTGCAGATCTAGCTCGGGATTGTCTGATCGGGCACTCCCGATCCAAAGGCCATCGATCGTGCGGCTTTTCGAAAGCCACAGCGCAAATTTGTCAGCCAGAGAGGGTCTTTTCGCGGGAGAGCCGCGAGACATGGGCCACCGTCGCTTCCGACTACGTTAACTTATCCCCAAACCGATACGCGGAGCTCCACTTCGGTGGACTTAAGAACGTAACTCAAAATATATCGATTGTTTGGGCCATGTCCGCCTTGGGTCAATCGCGCCGGTCGGACGCTCGGCCAGCCGCTTCCGGTCTAATCCCGATAACCGGACAACGCGAAAGCCGATCCGGACTTCCCATGTGGGCCAGAAGCGGTCATTGTGCACTTGTTTCTTTCGAGATTGGCGTCGTCCATTGATGATGGAATTTTGCGATCCTTAACCATTACTTCAGAGGCGATAT
>NZ_LGHM01000028.1 GCF_001908185.1 Bradyrhizobium sp. AS23.2 | reverse complement strand
TTGCTCACGCAGGCCGCGCTCGGCCGGCAGGCCGCGCGCACCGCCCGCGAGCTTCAATTGAGCCCGAAGGACGAGCGCCTGTCGTTGACGCCGCTGCATCATGTGATGGAGCGGGTCGTCGGCGTCTACGCCTCGCTGCTCGCGGGGTGCATCCTCAATTTCCCGGAAAGCCGCGAGACCGCGCTCAGCGATCTCAGGGAGTTGCAGCCGACCGTCGTGCAAGCGCCGCCGCGCTTGTGGGCGAAGCTGAAGTCCGGCGTCGAACTCGCCGCAGCTGAGGCGACCGCCTTTCAGCGTCGCATGATAGCGTTGGCCCTGAACCCCGGAGGCGACGGGCCGAATCCGCTTCTGGATGCCCTGATACTGGCGCCGGTCCGCAACCGCATTGGTCTGTCGCGGGCGCGCCTTTGCGTCACGACCGGCGCGCCGGCGCGCTCCGATGTCGGGGCCTGGTTCGCGGCGATCCGGCGGCCGCTCACCGATGCCTATGGTCATGCCGAGTCCGGCGGGGCCGTGACCCTCGCCGCCCATCGCGGCGCGTTCAGAACGCTCGACGGCGTGAAGCTGGAGACGCTCGCGTCCGGCGAAATTCGTCTGCGGTCCGATACGCTGTTCGTCGGTTATGCCGGCGAGGCTGCGAACGCGACCCGTGATGGCTGGTGGCATAGCGGCGATGTCGTCCATGCTGGCGCAGCCGGAGGGGCGCATCCCGCCGGGCGTGTTGCGGATCTGCTCGACCGTGATAACGGCGCCGCATCGCTTAAGAGCGAAGCCGACCTCGTGAAATCGCCCTACGTCGCCGATGCCTTCCTGCATCGCGATGCCCGGGGGCAGGTGATTGCCGCCGTCCTGATGGACCCCGATCCCGTGATCAAGTTCGCGCAGGACAACAGCATCCCGTTCACGCACTTCCTCAGCCTTTGCCGCTCGCAGGACATCCGTGCACTGATCGGCCGGGTGATCGCGGAGACCAACGCGCGAGCGCCGGTGAAGATCGATGACTTCATCCTGATCGAGCGCTCGCTCGGTCCCGGCGATCCCGAAATCAGCGCCATGCTCGTGCTGCGCCGCCGGCTGCTGCGTCCCGATGACCGTTCCTTTGAAGAAAACGCCATTTCACAGAGCGCGTAACCAGAGCCTCAGGGAGGAGTACCATCCATGACGTCACGTTTCCTTTTGTCAGCCGCGATCGTCGCGCTCACGGGACTGGCGGCGCAACCCGCGCTCGCACAGTTCAAGACGCAAGGCGTCACCGACACGGAGATCGTGATCGGCACGCATATGGATCTCTCCGGGCCGATCAAGTCGTGGGGCGTTCCCGCCTCGTCAGGCATGAAGCTCGCGGTCGAGCAGATCAACGCCGCCGGCGGCATCAACGGCCGCAAGATCAAGCTGATTCTGGAGGACGACAGCTACGATCCGAAGAAGGCCGTGCTGCAGACGCAGAAGCTGATCGAGCTCGACAAGGCCTTCTCGATCGTATCGGCGATGGGCTCCGCGACCACGCTGGCTCCGATGCCGCTGGTGCAGGGCGCCGGCCTGACGCACCTGTTCCCGATCACGGCTGCTGAGTTCACCTTCAAGATGGATCCGGCCAAGCCCGAGGACAGGCTGAAGTTCAACATCTTCAGCCCGTACTACGATACGATGCGTCTCGGCATCAAATACGTGATCGAGCACAACGGCATCAAGAAGCCCTGCATCGTCTATCAGGACGACGAGATGGGGAAGAACTTTACGGACGCCTATTCCGACCAGCTCAAGGACCTGAAGATGCCGGAGGCCACGCGCGTGTCGTTCAAGCGTGGCGCGACCGACTTCAACTCGCAGGTCGCGCGCATGAAGGCCGACGGCTGCGATCTCGTCGCGCTGGGGTCCGTTGTCCGCGAGTCCGTCGGCATCGTCACGGCCGCCAAGAAGCTCGGCTGGGCACCGACCTTCGTGGTGTCGTCACCGAGCTACGTGCCTGACCTGCACGAGCTCGGCAAGGATGCCGCCGAAGGCATCTATGGCGTCGGCCAGACCGAGATCTTCTATCCGGACACGGCGACGGGCAAGGTGAAGGAATTCATCGAAGCCTATCGCAAGATGTTCGGCGTCGATCCCAATTTGCAGTCGACCTCGGGATATGACGGCGCCATGGCGTTTGCGTTCTACGCCGGGCTCGCCGGCAAGAACCTGACCACGGAATCGCTGATCGCCGCGATGGAGTCGGGCAAGGTCTTCGAAGACATCTTCGGCGGCGCGCCGGTGTCCTTCTCCAAGGACAACCATCTCGGCGTTTCCGCCGCGACCATCGGCCAGATCAAGAACGGCCGCTGGGTGACGATCGCAAAGAACCAGTCCTACAAGACCGAAAAATAGACTGCTGATGACCACGGCGGTGCCTGAAGACATCAGGCATCGCCGGTCGGGTCGGATTTAAGAATCCACGCCTAGAACTGATACCGCCGTAGCCCGCCATCCACCGGGATCACCGTGCCCGTGATGTAGCGCGCCACGGGCGAGGACAGGAACACGGCGAGCGCCGCGAGGTCTTCCGGCTCGCCCCAATAGCCGACCGGAATTTCCTCTTCCGCAAAACGCTCGCGATAATCCGGCGGATAGTTGCGGCGGATCTGCTCGCTCATGATCCGGCCGGGCGGGATGCAGTTGATGGTGATGCCGTGCTCGCCGATCTCGCGCGACAGGCCCTTGGCCCAGGCATGCACGGCGGCCTTGGCGGCGAACGCGGCGTTCAGCCCTTCGGGCTCGGACTTGCCGGTGATGTTGACGATGCGCCCCCATTTGCGCGCGATCATCTGCGGCAGCAGCGCATGCGCGATGCGGCGATAGCTGGTGAAATTCAGCGCGATCGCCTCGTCCCATTTGCTGTCGGGCGCATCGACCGGCAGCGGGCGGCTGCCGCCGGCATTGTTGATGAGAATGTCGACATGGCCGAGCTCCTTCAGCGCAAAGGCCGCGATCTTCTCGGCTGCGTCTTTCGCCATCACGTCCTGCTCGAACGGCGTGATCAGGCCGCCACCGACCTCCTGCGCCAGCTCGGCGAGCAGGTCGGTGCGCCGCGCCACGCCGACCACGCGGACGCCTTCGGCCGCAAGACCCTTGGCGATGGCGCGGCCGATGCCGATGCTCGCCCCCGTGACAACAGCGGTTTTCGATTTGAGCCCGAGGTCCATGGTCACACGCTCTCTTGTTCGTTCCTTTGGGTTGCGGTTCGTTTCCAGCCCAACCCCCCGGGTGCGGCGATTTGCCCGACCCGGAGGAGCAGTGGTAACGAAGAGGCACCGCGAAGGAAACACGAAAAAGAAAAGGCGTTGGGCGATGGTGTGGGATCCGCAGCAATATCTGAAATTCTCCAGCCATCGGCTCCGGCCTGCCGTCGACCTGTTGATGCGGATTCCGGATTTTGGCCCGCGCGCGATCGCCGATCTCGGCGCAGGCGCCGGGAATGTCACGAAGCTGATCAAGGAGCGCTGGCCGGATGCGACCGTGACCGGCGTCGAGGGCTCGGCCGAGATGGTTGCTGCAGGGCGGAAGGCGGCGCCCGACGTGGAATGGTCACATGAGGATCTCGGCCATTGGCATCCGGTCAAGCAATATGACGTGGTCTATTCCAATGCCGCACTGCACTGGCTGCCCAATCATGCGGCACTGTTTCCGTCGGTCATGGAGAGGGTGACACCGGGCGGCATGCTCGCGGTGCAGATGCCGCGCAACTTTACCGCGCCCTCGCATGTGCTGATTGGCGAGACCGCGCTCAACGGTCCGTGGCGGTCCAAGGTCGAGCATCTCGTCACCCCGCCGCCGGTGGAGGGGCCGGCCTTCTATCACGACCTGCTTGCCCCGCTTTCCCAGAACATCGACATCTGGGAGACCGAATATCTCCAGGTGCTCGAAGGCGAGAATCCCGTGAAGGAATGGACCAAGGGGACCTGGCTGACGCGCTATCTCGACATCTTGCAGGGCGACGAGAAGGCCGCTTTTGAAGCGGCTTACGGCGAGCGGGTGGCAATGGCCTATCCGAAGAATGCTGCGGGGCAGACGCTGTTCCCGTTCCGGCGTCTCTTCACGGTCGCCCAGCGCAAGGCCTGATTGCACTGCCGCAATGCGACATAAGCCCTCGCTCCCCGGACCGGGAGCGGGGTGCGTATACAACAGCCGTCAAGATAGCTTGGCTGCGGCAAATTGGGCTTAGGTCTAGTTGTTCGGGGTGCGGATTGCTGCCACTACTGAAACCGTAAAACAAAAAAAGACCGGTTTCCGAGGTTGTTGGGGAGGTACTGCATGCGCAAACTGCTTCTCGCGGTCGCCGTGGCCGCGCTCAGCTTGATTCCTGTCTTGGCCCCCGCAGTTGCCCAGGCCCAGAGCCCGATCGTCATCAAGTTCAGCCACGTCGTCGCCAACGACACGCCGAAGGGGAAGGGCGCGCTGAAGTTCAAGGAACTCGCCGAGAAGTACACCGACGGCAAGGTCAAGATCGAAGTCTATCCGAACTCCTCGCTCTACAAGGACAAGGAGGAGATCGAGGCGCTTCAGCTCGGTTCGGTGCAGATGCTCGCGCCCTCGACCGCGAAATTCGCCCCGCTCGGTATCAAGGAATTCGAGGCGCTCGACCTGCCCTGGCTGTTCAAGGACGAAGAGACCTATTCCAGCGCGATGAAGGGTACCGTCGGCAAGTGGCTGTTCCAGAAGCTCGATGCCAAGGGCATCACCGGGCTGGCCTATTGGGACAACGGCTTCCACATGGTCTCCGCCAACCGTCCGCTGATCAAGCCGGAGGATTTCAAGGGTTTGAAATTCCGTATTTCCGGATCGAAGATCGCCGACCAATATTTCCGGCTTCTCGGCTCGATCCCGCAGATCATGGCGTTCTCGGAAGTCTACCAGGCGCTGCAGACCGGCGTGGTCGACGGCTGCGAGAACACCGCGTCCAACTATCTGACGCAGAAGTTCTACGAGGTGCAGAAGGACATCACTGTGTCCTATCACGCGCATCTGCAATATGCCGTCATCGTCAACTCGAAATTCTGGTCGGGCCTGCCGCCGGATATCCGCACCCAGCTTGAGAAGGCGATGGCGGATGCGACCGAGTACACCAACTCGATCGCGCGCAAGGAGAACGACGACGCGCTCGCCGAGATCAAGAAGACGGGCAAGACCACGCTGCATTATCTCAGCGACGCCGATCGCAAGGCCTGGCAGGACGCGATGCAGCCGACTTATAAATGGGCGAAGAGCCGAGTCGGGCAGGAGGTGCTCGATCTCGTTGCCAAGGAACTCGACGTCAAGATGAACTGACGCGTTTTCCGGGAGAACAAATACGAACGGTCGGGAGTGTGCGCACTCCCGGCCGTTTCGCATCGATAGGGGGACTTTGATTTGCTTCGCGTGCTCAATCAGGCGCTCAATCATCTCGAAGAGTGGTTGATCGCAACGCTCATTGCGGCTGCAACCGGCCTGATCTTCATCGCCGTGGTGCACCGCTATGGCGCGGGAGAGTCGATCGCCCTCTCGAGATGGGCGGCCGCGCACGGGATGACCTGGCTCGCGACGCTGTCGATGGCGGTGTTCACCTTCCTGTCCGAGCTCGACCTGTCATGGGCGCAGGAACTCTGCATCTACATGTTCATCTGGATGGCGAAGTTCGGCGCGGCCTATGGCGTGCGCACCGGCATCCATGTCGGTGTCGACCTGCTCGTCAACCGCCTGCCTGAACATTCGCGCAAGCACGTGATCCTGTTCTCGCTGCTGTGCGGCGCGCTCTTCACCGGCATGATCGCCGCCTTCGGCGCGTCCTTCGTGCGCGAGATGTTCAGCACGGGGCAGCAGTCCAACGACCTGGAAGCGCCGATGTGGTTCGTCTATCTGGCGATCCCGCTCGGCTCCGGCCTGATGTGCTTCCGCTTCCTCCAGGTCTCGTGGTCCTACTACTGGACCGGCGAGCTGCCGCATCACGACGAGGCCCACGTCGAGGGTGTGCAGGCCGACGTCGCGCCCGCGCTGCATCCGCAGCCCGCCGGCGCCGCAACCAAGGCCGCCGCGCGCAAGGTCTCGCCGCTCGGCGTGATCCTGATCATGGCTCCGATCCTGATCTTCGCGCTCTGCCTTGCCGAGAAGACCGGCTTCATCCTGCTGCCGCACTGGATGCGCGCGGCGACGGTGTTCGCGCTGCTGATCGCGCTGATGCTGACCGGCATCCCGGTCTCGATCGCGCTCGGCCTCACCGTGATGACGTTCCTGTTCACGCTGACCACGGTGCCGATCGAAGCGGTCTCGATGAAGCTCTTCACGGGCATCGAGGGCTTCGAGATCATGGCGATCCCGTTCTTTATCCTCGCCGGCAATTTCCTCACCCATGGCGGCGTCGCGCGCCGCATGATCAATTTCGCGACGTCGCTGATCGGCCACTGGCATGGCGGCCTCGGCCTTGCCGGCATCGTCGCCTGCGCGATGTTCGCGCTGGTCTGCGGCTCGAGCGTTGCGACCGTCGCCGCGATCGGCGCCATCGTGCTGCCCGAGATGGTCCGCCACGGCTATCCGATGCGCTTCGGCGCCGGCATCATCACCGTTGCGGGCTCGCTCGGCATCCTGATGCTGCCCTCGATTCCGAAGATCGTCTACGCGGTCTCCACCAACACCTCGATCGGGGCGCTGTTCGTCGCGGGCCTCTTGCCCGGCATCCTGCTGACGACGATGCTCTGCATCGTCACCTGGTGGCTCGCACGCAAACGCGACTATCCGCGGCTGCCGAAAGCGAGCTGGGGCGAGACCGTCCGGACCTTCCGCGAGAGCATCTGGGGATTGATGCTGGTCGTCATCATCATCGGCGGCATCTACAGCGGCCTGTTCACCGCCACCGAGGCGGCGGCGATGGCAGCGGTCTACTCCTTCATCATCGCGGTGTTCGTCTACAAGGCGATCAAGTTCGCGGACGTGCCGCGGGTGCTGCTCCGCGCCGCAAACACCAGCGCGATGCTGCTCTACATCGTCACCAACGCGGTGCTGTTCTCCTTCGTGCTCTCCAACGAGAACCTGCCGGCGACGCTCGCCGACTGGATCGCGGCGCAGAACCTCGGCTGGGTCGGCTTCCTGCTGGTCGTGAACGTGCTGCTGCTGCTCGCCGGCAACTTCATGGAGCCGAACTCGATCATCCTGATCATGGCGCCGATCCTGGCGCCCGCGGCCAAGAAGCTCGGCATCGACCTCGTGCATTTCGGCATCGTGATGGACGTCAACATGGAGGTCGGCCTCTGCCATCCGCCTGTCGGCTTGAACCTCTATGTCGCGTCCATGATAGCGCGAATGCGCATCACCGATCTGGCGGGAGCCGTGATGCCATGGCTGCTCACCATGCTCGGCTTCCTCGTCATCGTGACCTACTGGCCCGACCTGACGCTGTGGCTGCCAAGGGTGCTGGGGATGCACTAGTGATTGGGATGCGCGTGCCTGTGCGCTGCACGTTTGCCTAACGCGCGGTTAAGCCGCCCGTTCAGATGCTGTCGCCGCGCGGCTGCTGGCGCTCGCGGCAGGCGAGGACCTCCTGTCCGGATGGGCGCGACGTTCATTCTGGTGCAGCGCGCGGTCGAAGCCGCGGCCGATGCAGAAGCGATGGCGCAGCGAATCGTGCGATCGATCAGCGCGCCATACGACGTCGGCGGGCAGGCGATCGAGCTCGGGGTGGGCGTCGGCGTTGCCGTCGCGTCGGAAGACGGACGCACTGCCGAAGCGCCCTTGTCGCGGTCGGATGCGGCACTTTACTGGGCCAAGGAAAGGCGCGACGGCTATGTCTTTGCCCGCGAGCTGCGTACGCCGGGTGTGGCCGCGCCGTCGGGCCAGCCCGTTATCGAAGGGCCCGCCGCGTAAGGCCAAGTCATTGGCCGGCCATGCCGCTCGTCTTCACAATCGCCGCCAGCTTGTCGTAGTCGCTCTTCATCAGCGTGGCGAGTTCGCCGAGCACCATCGGCCCGCCCGGATTGTCGGCAACCGCGAGCTTCTTCCAGACCGTGCCTTCCTCCTGGGTCGGTGTATTTTTATGGACCGATGGCACCTCGTGCAGCGACGGACACAACGGACCGGTTGGAACCCGGGTTAAGATGCGGTTAGATGCGGCCAACAGTGACGACGAAGGCGCGACAGACGCCCAGAAAGGCTTTTCCCTTATGACGATGGCGGATCAATCCCGGGTCCCGCAGGCTGCTCCGATCGACAAGGCGTGGCTGCGCAACAAGTACCGCGAGGAGCGTGACAAGCGCCTGCGGCCCGACGGCAACGACCAGTACATCGAGATCAAGGGGCAGCTCGCCCATTATCTCGACGATCCCTATACGCTCGTCACGCCGCGCGCGCCGAAGATCGATCACGTCACCTTTGCCTTTGTCGGCGGCGGTTTTGCGGGACTCGCGACCGCGGCGCGGCTCAAGGAAGCCGGTATCGAAGACGTCCGCGTCATTGAGAAGGGCGGGGATTTCGGTGGCACCTGGTACTGGAATCGCTATCCGGGTGCGCAGTGCGACACGGCGTCCATGGTGTACATGCCGCTGCTCGAAGAGACCGGCCACATGCCATCGGAGAAGTATGCGCATGCGCCGGAAATCCTCGCGCACTGCCAGCGAATCGGCAGGCAGTTCGGCCTCTACGACAATTCGCTGCTTCACACGGAGGTCGCGAGCATCGATTGGAACGAGGCCAATTCCCGCTGGCGGATCAGGACCAACCGTGGCGACGACTTTACGGCCCAGTTCGTCGGCATGGGGACGGGACCGCTGCACGTGCCCAAGCTGCCGGGCATCCCCGGCATCGAGTGGTTCAAGGGGAACTCGTTCCACACCAGCCGCTGGGACTACGATTACACGGGCGGCGATCCCACAGGCAGCCCGATGCACAAGCTTGCAGACAAACGCGTCGGCATTATCGGCACGGGCGCAACTTCCATTCAGTGCGTGCCGCATCTCGCGCAGGCCTGCAAGGAGCTTTACGTCTTCCAGCGCACGCCCTCGTCGGTCGACGTGCGTGGCAACGCGCCGATTGATCCCGACTGGTTTTCCGGGATCGCGACGACAGGCTGGCAGCAGCGCTGGCTAGAGAATTTCACCGCCAACCAGGCCGGTGGCATGGCCGAAATCGACCTGGTCCAGGACGGTTGGACCGACCTGAACCGGCGCATTCGTGCCAAGATCATCGAGCTGCCTCGCGAGCAACGGACGCCGCAGAACATGCTAGCCACGTTCGAGGATGCCGACTTCGATAAGATGGAGGAGATCCGCGCGCGGGTCGATGCCATCGTGAATGACCGCGACACCGCGGCGAAGCTGAAAGCCTGGTACCGGCAGCTCTGCAAGCGGCCGTGCTTCCACGATTCCTACCTTCAGGCATTCAACAGGCCCGGCGCGCATCTCATCGACACCAACGGCAAGGGCGTCGAGCAGATCACCGAGCGCGGGGTAGTCGTGGCGGGCAAGGAATATCAGCTCGACTGCATCATCTATGCCTCCGGCTTCGAGGTCGGCACCGAGTACAAGCGCCGCGCCGGCTTCGACCTGACGGGACGGGGTGGCCTAAAACTGTCGGACTATTGGGCGGAGGGCATGCGCAGCAAGCACGGCATCCACGTCCACGGATTTCCCAACGCATTCTTTGTGCAGCCCGCCCAGGGCGCCAACCTGATCTCCAACGTCCCGCACAATCTGACCGATTCTGCCCGCACCATCGCGTTGACGGTCAATCACGCGCGCAAGAGCGGCTTTAGGGAGGTCGAGGTGACGAAGGAAGCCGAAGATCGCTGGATTGATCTGTTGCTCACTGGCGTCGGCCGCATGATCGGATCCCCCGATTGCACACCCGGCTATTACAACAACGAGGGACGCGAGCCCGGTCCACAGGCCCGGCTCAACGTCGGCTATCCCGCCGGCCCCAATGCCTATTTCAGATATATCGATGAATGGCGCAGCAGCGGCCAATTCGAAGGGCTCGCGTTCCGCTGAGTGTATCCAAGAACAAGAACATCGTTTGACGTCAGGGAGGGAAGAATATGACCGAGACCCCCGAAACGCCGAAGGACGCATCCGCCTCCGTCATCGCCCAGAACAAGGCGGTACTGAACGCGCTGCCGTTCTCCGATACCAGTGATTTCGACGACGCCGCGCGTGGCTTCCTTGGTACGATCGAGAACGCAAGGATCACCAATCCGGGAGGGCGCACGGTTTGGAGCCTCGAGCCTTACGGCTTTTTATCGGCGGAACAGGCGCCGCCGACCGTCAATCCCAGCCTGTGGCGGCAGTCGCGGCTCAACATGCAGCACGGCCTGTTCGAGGTCGTGCCCGGCGTCTATCAGGTGCGTGGGCTCGATATCGCCAACATGACGCTGATCGAGGGTGACAGCGGCGTCATCGTCGTCGACACCCTGACCTCGATCGAGGGCGCACGGGCCGCGCTGGATCTCTACTACAAGCATCGCGGACAGCGCCCTGTCGCGGCCGTGATCTTCACCCACACCCACACCGATCATTGGGGCGGCGCGCGGGGCGTGCTGGAGGAGGATGCGCTCGCCACCGGCCGCGTGCCGATCATCGCGCCGAACCTGTTCATGGAGCACGCCGTCTCCGAGAACATCATCGCGGGACCTGCGATGCTGCGCCGGGCGCAGTACCAGTTCGGCCCGTTCCTCGCCAAGGGCGTGCGCGGGCATGTCGATTGCGGCCTCGGCAAGTCGATGGCGGCGGGCTCGGTCGCGCTGCTGCGGCCGACCGACCTGATCATGGCGACCGGTGACGAGCGCGTGATCGACGGCGTCGAGTTCGAATTCCAGATGGCGCCGAACAGCGAAGCGCCGGCGGAGATGCATTTTTTCATCCCGCGTTACAAGCTGCTGAACCTTGCCGAGAACTGCACGCACAATTTCCACAACCTGCTGCCGTTCCGTGGCGCCGATGTGCGCGACGCGCTGGCCTGGTCAAAGTACCTGGGCGAGGCCTTGCTGCTCTGGGACGGCAAGGCGGAGGCCATGTGCGGCCAGCATCACTGGCCGGTGTGGGGGCGCGAGCGCATCGGCACGATGATCCGGCAGCAGCGTGATCTCTACAAGTTCGCCCATGACCAGACCATCCGCCTGATGAACCACGGCCTCACCGCGGCCGAGATCGCCGAGACGATCCAGTTGCCGAGGAGCCTCGAAGGCGCCTGGCATGGCCGCGGCTATTACGGTCACATCAGACACAATGTGAAGGCGATCTATCAGAAGTATCTTGGCTGGTACGACGCCAATCCGGTCAATCTCGATCCGCTGCCGCCGGTGGCTTCGGGCAAGAAGTATGTCGAGTACATGGGCGGCGCCGATGCCATTCTGGCGCGGGCGCGGACGGACTTTGACAAAGGCGAGTTTCGCTTCGTCGCGCAGGCGCTCGGCCATCTCGTCTTTGCCGAGCCGGATAACCAGGCGGCGCGTGCATTGCTGGCCGATACCCTGGAACAGCTAGGCTATGCCGCCGAGAGCTCGACCTGGCGCAACGCCTATCTGTTCGGAGCGCAGGAGCTGCGGCAGGGCATGCCGAAGGCGCCACCGCGTCCGTCGATGCCGCGCGAAACGCTGGCCGCGCTGCGCACCGAGCAGCTCTGGGACGTGCTCGGCATCCGGCTCAACGGCCCCAAGGCCGAGGGTAAGCACATCGTGCTGAACTGGAGCTTCTCCGACACCGGCGAGACCTTCGTGCTCAACCTGGAGAATTGTGCGCTCACCTACACCGAGGGCGTGCAGGCGGAAGGTGCGGATGCCAGCTTCACGCTCGCGCGCGCGACGCTCGATGAGGTGATTGCGAAACTGACGAGCTTCCCGGAAGCGGTGGCGGCCGGCAAGATCAAGCTCGCCGGCAACCCGCTTCGGCTCGCCGAGCTGATGGGCCTGATGGACGAATTCCCGCGCATGTTCGAGATCGTCGAGCCGAAGCGGGCGGTGGTGACGTAGGTCACCGCCTTCTCCGTCATTGCGAGCGTAGCGAAGCAATCCAGAGTTTTTCCGCGGAGGGATTCTGGATTGCTTCGCTACGCTCGCAATGACGTGTTGATGGAGCGGGGCGTCACATGCGCATGTCATGGCCGGGGAAACCGGCCATGATGCGTGCGGTCGAAGCGGCCCTCTACTCCGCGCTACTCACCAGCTTGATCCGCGGCGCCTGTGCCTCGGTCAGGCTGCGATAGGCTGCGAGATAGTCCAGCGCCATCCGCCGCGCGGTGAAGCGCTTCTCGAACTGCTTGCGGATGGCCGTCCGGTCCAGTTGCGCAAGACGGTTGACGACCCCGGCCGCGCTGAGGATGTCCTCGACCACAAAGCCGGTGAGGCCCTCGTCGATGATCTCGGGCACCGAACCGCGGTTGAAGGCAACAACCGGCGTTCCGCAGGCCATGGCTTCGATCATCACCAGGCCAAATGGCTCCGGCCAGTCGATCGGCAACAAGAGGCCGAGCGCTCCGCTCAAGAAGTCCGATTTCTCGTGATCGCTGATCTCCCCGATGAAATCCACCAGCGGATTTTGTTCGATCATGGGCCGGATCAATTCGTCATAATAATCCTGGTCGGCGCGATCGACCTTGGCCGCGATCTTCAACGGGATGCCGCAATGGGTCGCGATCCTGATGGCGCGATCGACGCCTTTCTCGGGGGCGATGCGGCCGAGCACGGCGAGATATTCCTGCTTCGCGGGCTTCGGCGTCAGCAGGTTCTCCGGCAGGCCGTGGTGAATCGTCGTCACCCAGTTCGCCTGGGGCACCGGCCGCCGCTGTGCGTTCGAAATCGAGATCACCGGCATCTTGGTGAAGGTATTGAACACCGGCTGATGCTCCGGCAGGTCAAGCCGGCCATGCAACGTGGTCAGGAACGGGGTCGGCTGCCGGTGGAACAGCGACCACGGATAGTAATCGAGATGGAAATGGAGGAAGTCGAACTCTTCGTCGTCACATTTCTGCCGCACGCGCTCCAGGAGCACCATGTGCAGCGCGTTGGGATCGCGTACGGAACCGTCGAGGCGAAGCGCCCGCGGCCAGAGTGCGTCCAGCTTCGCCGATGTGTACGAGTCGCCACTGGCGAACAGCGTCACGTCGTGTCCAAGGGCCACCAGCTCTTCCGTCAACCAATGCACCACCCGCTCGGTGCCGCCATACAGCTTGGGTGGAACAGCCTCCGTCAACGGAGCTACCTGCGCGATGCGCATCTCACCTTCTCCTCTGCGATCATGAACGTTGAAACCCCCAGCGCGTACGGCACCGGCAATGCCAGCAAAGGGAACGTTCCCGCAGTTGCGAAGTTCCTCTCAACAAACGTTACTTATTGGACACATAGGCCGCTGTGTCTCGATGATGCCATCACCTCAACTCATATCGTCCGCATCCGCATGTCGTGATGGAATTGCCCGGGAACCGAGGCGAGCCGGTCGATGTTCAGTCGATCAGTAACAAAATTGAAAAATCTCACGACGGGGTCGCAGTCATATGGATCAGCTTTCTAGATACGCGCGCAGGCCATTTGCCTTTGTCTTGCGCTATCTCCGGCGGCGTCTCACGTCGCATCTGGTGATCCTGACTGCTGTCGTTGCAGCGGTTGCCTGCTCCGTGGGCACCCAGTACGGCGTGAAGTCCCTGGTCGACAGCTTGTCGGCCGGAACATCGCATGGCGGCAGCGTATGGCTGGCATTCATTTTACTCATGTCGCTGATCGCTGCGGACAATTTTCTCTGGCGGATCGCGAGTTGGACAGCAAGCTTCACCTTCGTGCGCGTCACCGGCGATTTGCGTCGTGACATTTTTCGGCATTTGACCGGCCACGCGCCGAGCTATTTCTCTGACCGGATGCCGGGCATGCTGACGAGTCGCATCACGGCGACCTCGAACGCGGTATTCACGGTCGAGAACATGTTTGTCTGGAACGTGCTGCCGCCGTGCATCGCCACAATTGCGGCAATCATGCTGATTGGAACCGTGAGTCCCTATATGGCGCTCGGCTTGATCGTGGTCGCCGGCGGAATGGTCATCGCGATGTTCCATCTGGCCGCCGCCGGCAAGCCGCTGCATGATGACTTCGCCGACAAGGCCGCCGTGGTCGATGGCGAGATGATCGACGTCATCAGCAACATGCCGCTGGTCCGCGCCTTCTGCGGCATCGGCCACGAGCACGAGCGGTTCGATGCGACCGTCAGTCGTGAGCTTACCGCGCGCGGCCGCAGCCTGCGCTATCTGGAGAAACTGCGGCTCACGCACGCGGGCGTGACCGTCGTGTTGACCGTGGCGCTGATGGCCTGGGCGATCACGCTCTGGCAGCAGGGCGAGGCGACGACCGGTGATGTCGTGCTGGTCTGTACGCTCGGCCTCTCCATCCTCAATGCAACGCGCGATCTCGCTGTTGCGCTGGTCGACGTCACCCAGCATGTCGCGCGGTTGACCGAGGCGATCGCCACGCTGCTGGTACCGCACGAATTGCGCGATCACCCCGAGGCCGAGCCCCTCGTCAAGAGCGGCGCCGCGATCGCGTATAACAACGTCACCTTCGGCTATCCCGGCGGCGAGAAGATCTTCGAGCGATTTAGCCTGCGGCTGCAGCCCGGCCAGCGCGTCGGCCTGGTCGGTCAGTCCGGCGGCGGCAAGTCGACGCTGTTCACGCTGCTCCAGCGTTTCTATGACGTGGACGAGGGCAGCATCACTGTCGACGGCCAGGACATTTCCATGGTGACGCAGCAGAGCCTGCGCGAGGCGATCTCCGTCGTGCCGCAGGATATCTCGCTGTTCCATCGTTCCATCCGCGAGAACATCCGCTACGGCCGGCCGAATGCGACCGACGACGAGGTGCTGCGCGCGGCGATCGCGGCGCGCTGCGACTTCGTTGAAAGTCTGCCCGATGGTCTCGACACCATGGTTGGTGACCGCGGCGTCAAGATGTCCGGCGGCCAGCGCCAGCGCATCGCGATCGCGCGCGCCTTCCTGAAGGACGCGCCGATCCTGCTGCTGGACGAGGCAACCGCGGCGCTCGACAGCGAATCCGAGGAAGCGATCCGCGAGGCGCTATCGCGACTGATGCGCGGCCGCACCGTGGTCGCGATTGCGCATCGCCTCGCGACGCTGCGCAATTTCGACCGCGTGGTGGTGCTGAAGAATGGCAAGATCATCGAGGACGGCGCGCCCGACCGCCTGATGCAGGGCCACGGTCCCTACCGTGAGCTTGTCACGCAGGAGATGAGCCGGCTCGCGAAGGTCGCCGCGTAAATCCAACCGCTGCGTTTGCGTTGGTCGCGTTTCGAAATAAGCCGCAGGGGAGCAGCTGATGGCAGCCGAAGCCATAACCAAGATGGTTTCCGTATCGCAGACGGTGGAGACTGTCGCCGAGCAGGCGTTCTACATTCCGATGACGGGCCCCGCCGCGCGGCCGCGGCGCTCGCTAAAGCACGATGACACATTCATCGTCCTCGACAGCCATGGCGACATCGGCGCCTCGGCTGGCGGGCCGGATGGCCTGTTTCATCACGACACGCGCTATCTGGCGCGGCTGGAGCTCGTGCTCGACGATCTTCAGCCGCTGCTGCTCGGCTCCAACCTGCGGGACGACAATTCGGGACTGACGGTCGATCTCACCAACCCCGACATCTATCGCCAGGGGCGCATTGTGCTGCAAAGGGACCTGCTGCATATCGTGCGCACGATCTTCCTGTGGCGCGGCACGGCGTACCAGCGCATCGGCGTACAGAATCATGGCGAGCAGCGCGCCAGCTTCGAGTTGACGCTGCTGTTCGACAATGATTTCGCCGACCTGTTCGAAGTCCGCGGCGAGCGGCGTCCGCGCCGCGGGACCGGCACGAGCCGGCTGATTGGCCCGACCGACGTCCTGTACGAATATCGCGGCCTTGATGACGCCGAGCGCTCCACCGGCCTGCATTTCGATCCGCGTCCGACCCGGCTCTCGGTGAATGCCGCGACCTGGCAGCTCGAGCTGGGTCCGCACGAGGCAAAGTCGCTGTTCGTGGCCGTGTCCTGCAACCGGCCGATAGCGGAGAAGCCGGCGCGCTTTTTCAGGGGCCTGCTGGCCCATCGCCGCGAGATGCGCCAGTCCACGATCGGCGCCGCCAGCATCGAGACGTCGAACAACATCTTCAACGAGGTGCTGTGCCAGGCCATGGCCGACCTCAACATGCTGATGACGGAGACGCCGCAGGGGCGTTATCCCTACGCCGGCATTCCTTGGTACTCGACGACGTTCGGCCGCGACGGCCTGATCACAGCGCTCCAGATGCTGTGGGTCGATCCGCGCGTCGCCAAGGGCGTCTTGCGGCGCCTGGCGCATTTCCAGGCGAAGGCTGTCGATCCGCTCGCCGATGCCGCGCCCGGCAAGATCCTGCATGAGATGCGCGGCGGCGAGATGGCGGCGCTGCGCGAGGTGCCGTTCGCGCAATATTACGGCAGCGTCGATTCCACCGCGCTGTTCGTCCTGCTCGCCGGGAGCTATTTCGAGCGTACCGGCGATGAGAAGACGCTGATCGAGCTGTGGCCCGCGATCGAGGCGGGGCTGAGCTGGATTGATGGTCCTGGCGACCCTGACAAGGACGGGTTCGTCGAATACCAGCGCGCGACCGAGAAGGGGCTGGCCAATCAGGGCTGGAAGGATTCCTACGACGCCATCTTCCATGCCGACGGCCAGCTTGCTGAAGGCAATATCGCGCTGGCGGAAGTCCAGGGCTACGTCTACGCGGCCAAGCAGCTTGCCGCGCGTTGCGCGCTGCGGCTCGGCAAGCCCGACCGCGCGAAAAAGCTCGAGGCCGAGGCCAAAGCGTTGGCCGAGCGTTTCGAGAAGGCGTTCTGGTGCGAGGAGTTCGGCACCTATGCGCTCGCGCTCGACGGCAAGAAGCGGCCTTGCAAGGTACGAACCTCGAATGCAGGGCAGGTCCTGTTCAGCGGCATGATCCGAGAAGATCGCGCACGCCTGGTCGCCGCCGACCTGATGCAGCCGCACTTCTTCTCGGGCTGGGGCATCCGCACGGTGGCGCAGGGCGAGGCGCGCTACAACCCGATGTCCTATCATGACGGGTCGATCTGGCCGCACGACAACGCGCTGATCGCGCTCGGGCTCGCGCGCTATGGCCTCAAGCATTCGGTGGCGCATGTCTTCAAGGGATTGTTCGACGCCGCAACCTACATGGACCTGCGCCGGCTGCCCGAATTGTTCTGCGGCTTCCGGCGCGAGAAGCGGCGCGGCCCGACTCTCTATCCGGTCGCGTGCGCGCCGCAGGCCTGGGCCAGCGCAACGCCGTTCACCCTGCTCGAGGCGGCGCTGGGCATCGAGTTTGACGTCGCGCGCGGCGAGATCCGGCTGCGCAATCCGCATCTGCCGGCGTTCCTGAACGAGGTGATTCTGCACGATCTGCGGCTTTGCGATTCCAGCGTCGATCTGCGTGTCAGCCGCCACGGTGACGACGTGGCGCTGGAGGTGCTGCGCACGCGCGGCCAGATCCAGGTTTCGATTGTGCTGGCGCGCTAGCGGCGCGCCACGAGGAGGGTGCATGCGTACCGCCAGATGGTTGGTCCTGAGCGCGTCGATCGTCGCGGGATTGACGGTCGCCGTATCACGTGCCGCGGAGGAGCAGCCCGCGGCTCCCAGTGAAGCTAACGCGCCGGCGACGGCACAGCCGCCGGCCTCGACCGTGCCCGTCACGCCGAAGGACGCCGCGCCGCCGCCGTCAGTCACCATCATCGGCGCGAACGATGCCCATGGCGTGCTCGGCCGCGACGTGCGCAGCGCCGCGGACGAGGACATGGGCCGCACCGTCGACATCATCGTCGACCGAACCGGCCGTGTGCGTGCGGCCGTGATCGATTTCGGCGGCTTCCTCGGCGTCGGCAGCCGCAAGATCGTGGTGGACTGGAACGCCCTGCGCTTCGGCAAGATCACCAACAAGAAGGACAGCATCACGTTGGAATTGACCAAGGCGCAAGTCGCGGCCGCGCCGGAATACAAGGAAGACACGCCGATGGTCGTGCTCGGCGCGTCCGGCAGCCTTCAGCCGCTCCAAGCGATCCAGTGAGGTACGGGGAGGGCTGACCGCCGGTGCTGTTGTCGAGGAAGCCGAACCATGCAGATCGCGGTGGTCGCGTTGAACAGGACGACGTTGCCGTGCGATCAGCTGTGGGCATTCCGGCGCCGTCGCGCCAGAGCCTGCGCGGCCTCGACTGGTTCATCTTCTTCCTCGCCGACGTGCAGACCGGGTTCGGTCCCTTCATCGCCGTCTATCTGACGACGCAGAAATGGACCCAGGTCGAGATCGGCCTCGTGCTGTCGATCGGCGGCATCGTCGCCCTGATCGGGCAGATGCCGGGCGGTGCCATCATCGATGCCGCAAAATCGGAGCGGCTGGTGGCCGCGCTTGCGATCGTGACCATCGGCTGCTGTGCGCTGGCCTATGCCGCGATGCCGATCTTCCCCGTCGTGGTCACCGCCGCCACCTTGCATGCCGCGGCGAGCTGCGTGCTGGGACCGGCGATCGCGGCGATCAGCCTCGGTCTCGTCGGTCCGTTCAAGATCGGCGAGCGGCTCGGCCGCAACGCCCGCTTCGCCTCGCTCGGCAACGGCGTCGCGGCGGCGGTGATGGGAACGGCCGGCTATCTCCTGTCGAGCCGTTCGGTGTTCCTCGTTACCTTCCTGCTCGCGATCCCGACCCTGATCGCGCTGTCGCGCATCCGCGAGGAGGAAGTCGACATCGCGCGCTGTCACGGCGAGATGCCGCGAGAGGCGCCGGTTCCCGGCGACACCAATATCTGGCACCTGATCAGGCAGCGGCCGCTCATTGTCTTCGCGCTCAGCGTGCTGCTGTTGCAACTGGCGAACGCTTCGATGATGCCGCTGATGGCGAGCGCGGTGACGGCGCGGTCGAGCCAGTGGGCGACGGTGCTCGTTGCCGCCTGCATCATCGTCCCGCAGGCGATCGTGGCGCTGCTGTCACCGACAGTCGGCCGCAGGGCGCAAATCTGGGGCCGGCGGCCGCTGCTTCTGATCGGGTTCGGCGCGCTGACGATTCGCGGCCTGCTGTTCGCGACCGTACGCGATCCCTATGTGCTGGTGATGGTGCAGGTGTTTGACGGCCTCACCGCCGCGGTGTTTGCGGTGATGATTCCGCTGATCGTCGCCGACGTCGCCTTCGGCAGCGGCCACTTCAATCTCGCGCAGGGCATTGTCGGCACCGCGACCGGCATCGGCGCATCGCTCAGCACCGCGCTTGGTGGCTATGTCAGCGACAAGTTCGGCAATGCCACCGCGTTCGTCGGCCTGTCCGGCGTCGCCGCGACCGGGCTCCTGCTGATCCTCCTCGTGATGCCGGAGACCCGGCGCACGGGAATGATCGCAACAAAAGAAATGGCCGGCTGAACGAAGCCAGCCGGCCAAGTGGGTGGGGAGGAAGAAATCAGGCGTCGAGATTGTGCAGGCGCTGGCGGTTGCGCAGCACGATCTGGCGGGCACCGGAGAAGCCGAGAATGCCCTGGGCATGAAGCTGCGACAGCGCGCGCGACACGGTCTCGAGGGTGAGGCCGAGATAGTCGCCGATGTCACGGCGGCACATCGGCAGCGCCATCATGCCGGCGACGGCGAGACGGCGGTCCATTTCCAGAAGAAAGGTTGCAACACGCTCCATCGCGGTCTTGCGGCCCAGCAGCAGCATGTGGTCCTCGGCATGGCGCAGCTCGGAAGCGGTCATGGCCCAGAGCTTGCGGGCGACCTGCACGTCGGTGCCGGCGGCCTTCTCCAAGCTCGCGCGCTTCACGAGGCGCACGGTGGTGTCGATGATGGCTTCAGCGGCGAGGCGGTGGGTCGGGCCGGATTCGAGGCCGAACACGTCGCCGGGAAGATGGAAGGCGCCGATCTGGCGGCGGCCGTCGGAGAGAAGCTTGTAGCTGCGCACCGCGCCGGTAACGACCTGGTAAACATACTCGGCCGGCTCGTCCTCGCCGTAGATTTCCTCGTCCTTGCGGTAGGAGAACTCCGTGGCGATGAGGCCGGCATGGCCGGTGATGGCGCCGAACTGGTCGGAAACGGGGTGGCCAGGGGCAATCTTGCCACCGACTTGGGTGTTGATCGCCTGGGTGTTGAGCGTCTGGGTCAGCATCTGCGCCATCTCCGTTGTGATGACGCTTTGGTACGCGGTATCGGGTGCTTCGAAAATTCGCGCGATATCTTAAGGAGGTCTACCTACGTAGAACCCCGTAGGTCAATTTCAGCGCCGGTCCTGGATGGCGTGGCGGATGCGTTTGACCAGGTTCTCGTCGAGAAGCGGCTTCAAAATCACGTCTTTGACGCCCGCGGCCGCGGCCCGGGCCGAGATATTCCCGTCCGGATAGCCGGTGATCAGGATCACGGGCGTGCCCTCGTCGGACTGCCGCAGCCGGCCGGCCAGCTCGATGCCGTTGATGTCGGGCATCTTGTAGTCGATCACATAGCAGTCCGCGCCCGGCGTTCCGCTGGCATTGAGCAGGGCCGTCGCATTCCTGAAAGTCCGCACGGCGAAGCCGTCGGTTTCCAGCAGGAATTGCAGGGAGCCCAGCACGGCGGCATCGTCATCGACCACGTAGACGGTGGGCTTTGCCGATGGCGCCATTGGGAGTCGCCGGGGGTGCGAGCCAATCTCGATCATGCAGCTGGCTAGCACAGCCGAAAAGGGGCGATCTTGACTTGCCTCAATCCGACTTGCCTCAGTCCTTCAGCATGCCGGCGCGCATCGCAAGCCGCACCAGCTCCGACAGGCTGTTTGCCTGCATCTTGGTCATGACATTGGCCCGGTAGACCTCGATGGTGCGCGGGCTGATGTCGTATTCGCGGGCGATCAGCTTGTTGGACAGGCCCGCGATCAGCCCCTCCATGACCTGGCGCTCCCTGGGGCTTAAGGAGGCAACCCGGGCGGCGACATCCTGCGCGATGGCCTCGCTCTTGGCGGCCGGCTCGGCCTGGCGGATCGCCGTTTCGATCATGCCGGTGAGGCGGTCGTCGTCAAACGGCTTTTCCAGGAAGTCGACCGCGCCCAGCTTCATCGCCTCGACCGCGAGTGGCACGTCGCCGTGACCGGTCATGATCAGGATCGGGAACGGGCTGTGCTGCGCCTTCATGCGCTTCAAAAGCTCGATCCCGTCGAGGCCCGGCATGCGCACGTCGGAGACGACGCAGCCAAAGGCGAGATCGGGCAGGGCGTTGAGGAAGGCTTGCGCGTTATCGAACAGCGTGACGCCGAAGCCGGAGGAATCCAGCAGGAAGTTCAGCGAGTCCCGCATCGCTGCGTCGTCGTCGATGACGTAGACATGTCCCTTGGTCGTCATGGATCAGCTCTCGTCGGCTGCCGGCAAGGTGAGGCGGAATGTCGCCCCGCCCGATGCGTTGCTCTCGGCCCACATGCGGCCGCCGTGAGCCTCGATGATCGAGCGACTGATGGACAGTCCCACGCCCATGCCGGATTCCTTGGTGGTGAAGAAGGTTTGAAACAGATTTGGAATGACGTCGTCCTGGAAGCCGGAGCCGGTGTCGGACACCTCCACCTCGATCATGTCGTCGCCAACGCGCGTGTTGGCGACGACGAGCTCGCGACGCGGCGACTGCGCCATTGCTTCCAGCGCGTTGCGGAACAGATTGACGAGCACCTGCTGGATCTGCACGCGGTCGGCGAGGACGAGATCGGCGTCCGGATCGAGGCTGAAGCGGAGCTGGACGTTCTGCTCGCGCGCGCCGGCAAGTCCGAGCGCGCCGGCCTCCTCGATCAGCTTGGACAGGCTCTCGACCCGCTTCTCGGACTCGCCGCGGGAGACGAAGTCGCGCAAGCGCCGGATGATCTGGCCGGCGCGCAAGGCCTGCTCCGCCGCGCGATCGAGCGCGCTTTCGATCTTCGGCGTGTTCGGATCGGCGCTGCCCGCCAGGAGCCGCCGCGATCCCTTCATGTAATTGCTGATCGCCGCCAGCGGTTGGTTGATTTCGTGGGCGAGCGCGGAGGCCATCTCGCCCATCGCGGTCAGGCGCGAGACGTGGACGAGCTCGGACTGCAGCTCCTGAAGCCGCGCCTGGGTCTGCTGGTGCTCGGTGAGGTCGCGGACGAAGCCGGTGAAATAGGGCTCGCCGCCCGACTGCATCTCGCCGATCGACAGGTGCATCGGAAAGGTGGTCCCGTCGCGGCGCTTGCCGGTCACGATGCGGCCGATGCCGATGATGTGCGGATCGTGCGTGGTGCGATAGCGCGCGATGTAGCTGTCGTGGCGGGTGCGGTCGGGCTCCGGCATCAGGATGCTGACGTTCTGGCCGATCGCCTCCTGCTCCGACCAGCCGAACAGGCGCTCCGCGGCCGTACTGAAGAGCTGCATGATGCCCTGGCCGTCGATGACGATCATGGCATCGGGAATGGTCTGGAGGATGGAGCGGAGATGGGTCTCGCGCGTGCGCAGCGCCTCCTCGACCTGCTTCTCCTCGTCGATATCGAGCAAGATGCCGCTGAGATGACGGGCGGCGCCGGACTCGTCGCGGATCAGGCCGGCGCGGGCCCTGATCCATTTGCCCGGGTCGGAGCTGCCGGAAATCCTGAAAGAGACGTCGAAGCCGCCGCCATGCTTCGCGACCTGCCCGATCGCGTCCTCGACGCGCTCGCGATCCTTGAGTTCCAGGCGTGACAGGAAGAGTTCATAGCTCGCCGGTCGGTCTCGCTCGATGCCGAGCAGCATCCTCGCGGTTTCCGACCACTCCAGCTCCCGGGTCGTAAGGTCGAGATCCCAGGTGCCGACCCCGAACCCCTCGATCCGGACCCGGAAGTGCTCGCCGCGACCATCGTCTTGCGGATGCGTTACGCGGGTCGGCGACAAACAGCAGCTCCAATCTTCTCGCGGCCGGCCGATTTGCCGCCACCGTGGCGGTAATTTCGCCCAAGGCTCCGCCGGAGGCAAGTTCGGATGTCTGATTCTATTGGTGGATTTCCCGCGGTAGCCCGCCCGGCGATTTGATCTACCTCATCCTGCCCCGTGTCGGCGAGGCTAGATTTGGCGCCAGTTCATTGCCCCGGAGAATCCCGATGTCATATGCGACCGTGATGGTCAGCCTGGCGCTCGATCAGCCCAACGATTCGCGCCTTCAGATCGCAGGCGGACTCGCCCAACGGTTCGAGGCGGCCATCGTCGGGGTCGCCGCGGCACAGTTCGCGCCCCCGCTTTATTTCACCGATGGCGCCGAGGCCCAGGGGCTGATCGATCAGGGCGAGGCTTCGGTCAAGCGGCGGCTTGGCGATCTGGAGACGCAATTCCGCGCCGCCACGAAGGCATTCGGCGGACGCGCGGAGTGGCGCAGCGCCATGGATTTTCCGGCGCGATTCGTGCTGGCGCAGGCGCGCTGCGCCGATATCGTTGTCAGCGGCGGGCACAGCCCGGCCTTCTCCGACGCTTTTGCGCTCGCAAGCCCCAAGGATCTGGTGATGCAGACGGGCCGCCCGCTTCTGGTCGTCCCCGACCGGGTCAACTGGCTCGATCTGCGCAGCGTGCTGGTGGCGTGGAAGGACACGCCGGAATCGCGGCGCGCGGTGGCGGACGCGCTGCCGATGCTGCGCAAGGCGAGGGAGGTCACTATCGTCGAGATCCCGGAGCGGGACGACGACCCTTCGGCCGTGATGGCAGGTGTCTCCGACGTTGCCGCCTGGCTCGCCCGCCACGGCGTGACCGCGACTGCGCGCGCCGCGAAGCCCGTGCGGAACGAAACCGCCGGCGCGCAATTGGACAAGATCGCAAGCGACGTCGGGGCCGGCCTGATCGTTGCGGGGGCCTATGGGCATTCGAGGTTTCGCGAGTTGATCCTCGGAGGCGTCACCCAGTATCTGGTCACTCAATCCGCCCGCTGCGTGCTGCTGTCGCACTGACTGCCACCGGCCAAAAAGCGAAGCGAGGAGGACGCGCCGTGTACAGATTTCTTGAGCAGACCGTCGACGGCTACATGACGCGCAACGTCAGGACGGTGAAGCCTGACCACGACGTGCTCGAGCTCAGCGAGATGTTCGAGCGCGACGACTTCAACAGCTATCCTGTCGAGGACGACGGGCAGGTCGTCGGCATCGTCACCAAATTCGACATCCTGAAGTGCTTCGCCTTCACGCCAAGCCAGATGTTGCCGCGCTATCACGACCTGATGGGCCGCAAGATCCGTGACGTCATGACGCCCGAGTTCATCTATGTCAGCCCCGACACGCGGCTGACGCGGGTGCTCCAGATCATGGTCGAGCACCGCATCAGGAGCATCATCGTGCTCGACGGTGCGCAGAAGCTGGTCGGAATCATCGCCCGCGAGGACGTCATCGCGGCGCTCAAGGCGACCGCGCGCGACTGACGGGATATCTCTGGCAGACGGGATTTCCACCTCCGTGATTTCACGGAGGTGGTGATCATTTGCGTAGTGCAATGGGCCACGCAAGTATTTGATTTTTTTGTCTCATGGCCGGCTTGCTCGGATTAACAGAAATCCATCTGTCTTGATTTCAATCAATTCCCCGCGAGGGTGAATGTGGTTTCTGGCCCCGTGTTCTTTCAGAGAGAATCCGCATGAGCCAGCCCTCCAACTCAAAATCCATGACCATCGGTGAAAGCGGCCTGGCTGTCGTGTTCGCAGTCACCGCCTTCCTCTGCGTAATCGCCGCGGCCAAGGCGCTCGACGGGCCCTTCGCCTTCCATGCCGGGCTCAGCGCGTTGGCGAGCCTGGCTGCGGTGTTCTGCATCGTCAACCGCTACTTCGATCGCCCGCCGGAGCTGGCGCCGGCGGAGATCAACGGACGCCCCAACTACAATATGGGCCCGATCAAGTTCTCCTCCTTCATGGCGATGTTCTGGGGCATTGCCGGATTCCTCGTTGGTCTCATCATCGCCTCGCAGCTGGCCTGGCCCGCGCTGAACCTCGATCTGCAATGGACCAGCTTCGGCCGCCTGCGTCCGCTGCACACCTCCGCGGTGATCTTCGCCTTCGGCGGCAACGTGCTGATCGCCTCGTCCTTCTATGTGGTGCAGAAGTCGTGCCGCGTGCGCCTTGCCGGCGATCTCGCGCCCTGGTTCGTCGTGATCGGCTACAACTTCTTCATCCTGGTCGCCGGCACCGGCTATCTGCTCGGCGTCACCCAGTCCAAGGAATATGCCGAGCCGGAATGGTACGCCGACCTGTGGCTGACCATCGTCTGGGTCGCTTACCTCCTCGTCTTCCTCGCCACCATCATCAAGCGCAAGGAACCGCATATCTTCGTCGCGAACTGGTTCTATCTCGCCTTTATCGTGACGATCGCGGTCCTGCATCTCGGCAACAACCCGGCGCTGCCCGTCTCTGTGTTCGGCTCGAAGTCCTACGTCGCCTGGGGCGGCATCCAGGACGCCATGTTCCAGTGGTGGTACGGCCATAACGCGGTCGGCTTCTTCCTGACCGCCGGCTTCCTTGCCATCATGTACTATTTCATCCCGAAGCGCGCCGAGCGGCCGATCTATTCCTACCGGCTGTCGATCATCCACTTCTGGGCGCTGATCTTCCTCTACATCTGGGCCGGCCCGCACCATCTGCACTACACGGCGCTGCCCGACTGGACGCAGACGCTAGGCATGACCTTCTCGATCATGCTGTGGATGCCCTCCTGGGGCGGCATGATCAACGGCCTGATGACGCTGTCGGGCGCCTGGGACAAGCTGCGCACTGACCCCGTGCTGCGCATGCTCGTCGTCTCCGTCGCCTTCTACGGCATGTCGACCTTCGAAGGCCCGATGATGTCGATCAAGGTGGTCAACTCGCTCAGCCACTACACCGACTGGACCATCGGCCACGTGCATTCCGGCGCGCTCGGCTGGGTCGGGTTCGTGTCCTTCGGCGCGCTCTACTGCATGGTGCCGTGGGCCTGGAATCGGAAGGGCCTCTACAGCCTCAAGCTCGTCAACTGGCACTTCTGGATCGCCACGCTCGGCATCGTTCTCTACATCTCGGCGATGTGGGTGTCCGGCATCCTCCAGGGCCTGATGTGGCGTGCCTACACCTCGCTCGGCTTCCTCGAATATTCCTTCATCGAGACCGTCGAGGCGATGCATCCCTTCTACATCATCCGTGCCGCCGGCGGCGCGCTGTTCCTGATCGGCTCGCTGATCATGGCCTACAATCTCTGGATGACCGTTCGCGTCGGCGAGGCGGAAGTCCAGATGCCCGTCGCTCTTCAGCCGGCGGAATGAGGAGCTCCACCATGTCGTTCTGGACACGCCACCAAGTCTTCGAAAAGAACTCGATCATCCTGATCGTCGGCATCCTGCTGGTGATCTCGATCGGCGGTCTCGTCGAGATCACGCCGCTGTTCTACCTCAAGAGCACGATCGAGGCAGTCGACGGCGTCAGGCCGTATACGCCGCTGGAGCTCGCAGGCCGCAATATCTACGTCCGCGAAGGCTGCTATCTCTGCCATTCGCAGATGATCCGTCCCTTGCGCGACGAGGTCGAGCGCTACGGCCACTTCTCGCTCGCCGCCGAGAGCATGTACGACCACCCGTTCCAGTGGGGCTCGAAGCGCACCGGACCCGACCTTGCCCGCGTTGGCGCCAAATATTCCGACGACTGGCACGTTACCCATCTGACCAACCCGCGCGCGATCGTGCCGCAGTCGGTCATGCCGGGCTATTCGTTCCTGGCCCACAATGAAGTCGATCCGGACACGATCGCCGACCACATGCGCACGCAGAGGGCTGTCGGCGTGCCCTACACCGACGACCAGATCGCGAACGCGGCCGCCGACCTGAAGGCTCAGGCCGATCCGGACAATGCCGGCACCGATGCCTTCAGCAAGCGCTACGCCAAGGCGGCGGTGCGCAATTTCGACGGCAAGACCGGCACGCCGACCGAGATGGACGCGCTGATCGCCTACCTGCAGATGCTCGGCACGCTGGTCGACTTCAAGATCTACAACGAGAAAGCCAATCTTCGCTGAGAAGGCATGAACGATGAAAGCCATCCTGACACTCGACAATCTCGCGTCTGGCCTCGTGACCACGATCTGGACGCCGGTGTTCGTCGCGATCTTTCTCGCGATCATCGCCTACGCATTTTGGCCTCGCAACAAGGCCGCTTTCGATGAAGCAGCACACCTGCCGTTGCGGGAGGAGTAAGAGATCATGACCGATCATCATAGCGACATCGATTCCGTCTCCGGCAAGTCCACGACCGGACATCAGTGGGACGGCATCAAGGAGCTCAACACGCCGCTGCCGCGCTGGTGGGTGATCAGCTTCTACCTCACCATCATCTGGTCGATCGGCTACTGGATCGTCTATCCGGCCTGGCCGCTGATCTCGAGCCATACGACCGGGCTGCTCGGCTACTCGACGCGCGCCAGCCTCGCGGTGGAGCTCGCCAATCTCGAGACGCTCCGCGGTGAGAAGATGGCGGCGTTGGCGGCGGCACCTCTCGCCGACATCGAGAAGGACCCGGCCCTGCTGGCGCTCGCCCGTGCCAAGGGCAGGACCGTGTTCGGCGACAATTGCGCGCCGTGCCACGGCAGCGGCGGTGCAGGCGCGAAGGGCTTCCCGAACCTGAACGACGACGACTGGCTGTGGGGCGGCACGCTCGAGCAGATCATGCAGACCATCCAGTTCGGCGCGCGCTCCGGCCACGCCAAGACGCATGAGGGCCAGATGCTCGCCTTCGGCAAGGACGGCGTCCTGAAGCCGGACGAGATCGTCACGGTGGCTAATTACGTGCGGTCGCTGTCGGGTCTTCCGACCCGCAACGGCTACGACGCGGCCAAGGGCGAGAAGATCTTCACCGAGAACTGCGTCGCCTGCCACGGCGACGGCGGCAAGGGCAACCAGGAGATGGGCGCGCCGAACCTGACCGACAAGATCTGGCTCTATGGCTCTGACGAGGCGACCCTGATCGAGACCATCAGCCAGGGCCGCGCGGGCGTGATGCCGGCCTGGGAAGGGCGGCTCGACCCGGCCACCATCAAGGCGATGGCGGTGTACGTCCACTCGCTGGGCGGTGGAAAATAGCCGACTGGATGCAAGCGGGGGCGAACAAAAGTGCCCCCGCTTGAGCTGGATCAACTGACGCGGCGGCGTCGGGTCTAAGGTTTAATCGCACCTTTTCGAGAAATTCCAAGCGATGAACAAGACCGTGAACCCGAACGAACTCACATCGGACGACGACTACGGGCCGCTCTACGCAGCCCACAAGAAGGTCTATCCCCAGAGCACCTCCGGCACCTTCCGCCGGATCAAATGGGGCCTGATGGCGTTCTGTCTCGGCGTCTACTACTTCCTGCCGTTCGTGCGCTGGAATCGTGGCCTCGGCGCCCCCAGCCAGGCGGTGCTGATCGATCTCCCCAACAGCCGCTTCTACTTCTTCTTCATCGAGCTGTGGCCGCAGGAGGTCTACTATTTCACCGGCCTGTTGATCGTGGCTGCCGTGGCGCTGTTCCTGATGAACTCCGTCGGCGGCCGCATCTGGTGCGGCTATCTCTGCCCGCAGACGGTGTGGACCGACCTGTTCTACGCCGTCGAGCGGTTCGTCGAGGGCGACCGCCGCGAGCGGATGAAGAAAGACAAGTCATCCGGTTTGACGCCGCGGCGCGTCTTCGAGATCGCGCTCAAGCACTCGATCTGGCTCATGATCGCGTGGTGGACCGGCGGCGCCTGGGTGCTCTATTTCAGTGACGCCCCGACGCTGGTGAAGGAGCTCCTGACCTTCCAGGCGCCGATGGTCGCCTATATCTGGATCGGCATCCTCACCGCGACGACCTATGTGCTCGCCGGCTACATGCGCGAGCAGGTCTGCACCTATATGTGCCCGTGGCCGCGCATCCAGGCGGCGCTCACCGACGAGTGGGCGCTCAACGTCACCTACCGTTACGATCGCGGCGAGAAGCGTACGTCAGTCAAGAAGGCGGCCGAGCTGCGCGCGCTCGGCGAGCATGTCGGCGACTGCGTCGATTGCTACCAATGCGTCGCGGTCTGCCCGACCGGCATCGACATCCGCAACGGGCCGCAGCTCGAATGTATCCAGTGCGGGCTCTGCATCGACGCCTGCGACAACGTCATGACGAAGATCGGCCGGCCGACCCGACTGATCGGCTATGACAACGACATCAACATCCAGCGCCGCCAGGAAGGCAAGGCGCCGATCTACCGGATCGTGCGGCCCCGCACCATTGTCTATAGCGCCATCATCGCGGCTGTCGGCGGCATCATGCTGTACACGCTGGCGATGCGCAGTCTGCTCGACGTCAACGTGCTGCACGACCGCAATCCGGTCGCGGTCAAGCTCAGCGACGGCTCGATCCGCAACGCCTACACGGTCCGGCTGTTGAACAAGAGCGGCTATGATCGCGTCATCGCGATCGACGCGGACGGCCCGGTCAACGCGACGATCCATGTCGTCGGCGTCGATTCGGTGACGCCGGACCGGCCGATGATCGTGATCCCGCGCGACGCGACCAGCGAGCTGCGCCTGCTCGTCACCGCGCCGGCGGAGAGCAATCCGGAGAAGTCGATCCCGGTCCGCTTCCACGTCACCGATATCGGGCTTGGCGAGGCCGCTTCCACGACCGACAATTTCGTCTCGCCGTAAGACCAGGAGACTGCCATGGCATCCAAGCCACTGACCGGAACCAAGGTCTTCCTGATGCTGGTCGCCTTCTTCGGCGTCGTCATCGGCGTCAACGTGACCATGATGAAGCTCGCGATCGCGACGTTGCCCGGCACCGACGTCGATAGCCCCTATGCCGCAGGTCTCACCTATGACCGTGAGATCTCGGCGGCGCACGACCAGGCCGCGCGCAAATGGCAGGTCAACGCCCATATCGAACGCCGCGCCGACGGAGGTGCCGCGCTTCAGGTCGAGGCGCGCGACGCGGCCGGCCGGCCGGTGACGGGCTTGAAGTTCGGCGGACGCCTCGAGCGGCCGACCGACAAGCGCGCCGATCTCCCGGTTGAGCTCACTGAAGCCGGCATCGGCGTCTATCGCGGCACCGCCGCGACCGTTGCGTCAGGCCAGTGGGATCTGGTGATCGAAGGCGAAGCGCGCGGGACGCGCGTCTTCCTGTCGCGCAACCGCGTGATCCTGAACTGAGGGATTTCGTCATGCAGGTCACGCGGGACTTTTCGCATTACGTCCGGACTGCGGGCGAGGGTGTCCAGCACATCGATCTCGCGGTCGAGGGCGTTCACTGCGCCGGCTGCATGGCCAAGATCGAACGCGGCCTGTCCGCCATTCCCGACGTCACGCTGGCGCGCGTGAACCTCACCGACCGCCGCGTTGCGCTGGAATGGAAGCAGGGCACGCTCGACCCGGCCCGCTTCATCGATCGGCTCGAGGAGCTCGGCTACAAGGCCTATCCATTCGAGACCGAGAGCGCGGAAGAGACCGAGGTCGCCGAATCGCGCTTCTTGCTGCGCTGCCTCGGCGTCGCCGCGTTCGCGACCATGAACGTGATGATGCTGTCGATCCCGGTGTGGTCGGGCAACGTCTCGGACATGCTGCCCGAGCAGCGCGACTTCTTCCACTGGCTGTCGGCGCTGATCGCGCTACCGGCGGCGGCCTATGCCGGCCAGCCGTTTTTCCGCTCGGCCTGGCGCGCGCTGTCGGCCAAGACCACCAACATGGACGTCCCGATCTCGATCGGTGTGATCCTCGCGCTCGGCATGTCCGTGGTCGAGACCATCCATCACGCCGAGCACGCCTATTTCGACGCCGCGATCATGCTGCTCACCTTCCTGCTGGTGGGCCGCTTCCTCGACCAGAACATGCGGCGGCGGACCCGCGCTGTCGCGGGCAATCTCGCGGCGCTGAAGGCGGAGACGGCGGCGAAGTTCATCGGGCCTGACGAGATCTCGCAGGTGCCGGTGGCGGCGATCCATCCCGGCGACATCGTGTTGCTGCGGCCCGGCGAGCGCTGCGCGGTCGACGGCACTGTGATCGAGGGACGCTCCGAGATCGACCAGAGCCTGATCACCGGTGAGACGCTCTATGTCACGGCCGAGCACGGCACGCCGGTCTATGCCGGATCGATGAGCATCTCGGGCACGCTGCGGGTGCGGGTCTCGGCGGCGTCGGAGGCGACGCTGCTCGCGGAGATCACGCGGCTGCTCGACAACGCGTTGCAGGCGCGCTCGCGCTACATGCGGCTCGCCGACCGCGCCTCGCGGCTGTACGCGCCTGTCGTGCATGCGACCGCGCTGCTCACCATCATCGGCTGGGTCATCGCCGGCGCGGGCTGGCACGATGCGATGGTCACCGGCGTTGCCGTGCTGATCATCACCTGTCCCTGCGCGCTCGGCCTTGCGATCCCGACCGTGCAGACGGTGGCCTCGGGCGCGATGTTCAAGTCCGGCGTTCTGCTCAATTCCGGCGATGCGATCGAGCGGCTGGCCGAAGCGGACCACGTCATCTTCGACAAGACCGGCACGCTGACGCTGCCCGATCTCGAAGTGATGAACGCGGCCGACATTCCCGCCGATATCTTCGAGCTCGCCGGCCGGCTCGCGCTGTCGAGCCATCATCCGGTGGCCGCGGCGGTCGCGCAGGCCGCCGGCGCCAGATCGCCGATCGTCGGCGCAGTCGAGGAGGCCGGGCAGGGCGTGCGCGCGACGGTCGATGGCGTTGAGATCCGTCTTGGCCGTGCGTCCTTCTGCGGCGCCGAGGCGCTGGTCGCCGACACGACCGGTTTCGATCCCGAGGCCTCCATCGTGGCCTTCAGCAAGGGTGGCGACAAATTCATTCTCTCGGTGCGGCAGGGCCTGCGCCCGGATGCCCAGGCCGTGATCGCGGCGCTGAAGGCGCGCAACATCGGCATGGAGATCCTCTCCGGCGATCGCGAGCCCGCGGTGATAGCCGCGGCCCATGCGCTGGGCATCGCCGAATGGCGCGCCGGTGTCACGCCGGCCGACAAGATCGCGCGGATCGAGGAGTTGAAGCGGCGCGGCGCAAAAGTGCTGATGGTCGGCGACGGCATGAACGATGCGCCATCGCTGGCGGCGGCTCATGTCTCGATGTCGCCGATCTCGGCCGCCCACCTCAGCCAGGCCACCGCCGATCTCGTCTTCCTCGGCCGGCCGCTGGCGCCGGTCGTGGCCGCCATCGACTCCGCGCGCAAGGCGCTGCACCTGATGCGGCAAAATCTTTGGCTTGCGATCGGCTATAACGTCCTCGCCGTGCCGGTCGCGATCAGCGGCGTCGTGACGCCCCTGATTGCTGCGGCTGCCATGAGCGGGTCCTCGATCCTGGTCATGCTGAATTCGCTGCGCGCACGCAGCGCCTCGCGGGAGATCGTGTGATGGAGATCCTGGTCATCCTGGTACCGCTGGCGCTCATGCTCGGTCTTGCCGGCCTCGTGGCCTTCCTCTGGTCGCTCCGAAGCGGCCAGTACGACGATCTCGACGGCGCCGCCTGGCGTGCCATCGCTGACGACGATCCGCCACAGGAGGCCCCGGCCAAGCGTTAACGCTCCGCCGGTTCCGCGGTCACCCCCTTCCGGACGACGGTTGCTGGACGGCTGACGGTCGCCGGGCGTAACAATGTTGGAGGATTTTGCGAAGAAGAGACAGGCAAGCTCTCTGGAGCAGGAGTGCGACGAGCATGCAGGGAAATGCCGGGGGGGTGCAGGTCCAAGGACCTGCCTGGACAAATCGTGTTGGTGCTGCAAGGCGGCGGCGCGCTCGGCTCGTATCAAGCGGGCGTCTACCAGGCCCTGCACGAGGCGGGCATCGAGCCGGACTGGGTCATCGGGACCTCGATCGGGGCCATCAATGCGAGTCTGATCGCTGGCAACGCAGCGGAGAACCGGCTCGCGCGCCTGAAGGAGTTCTGGAAGCGGATGGAGCAAAATCCGGTCTGGACTCTGCGCACCGGTGTTCTCGGCTTCGACGACAAGCTGGCCTATTGGTCGATCGTCACCAACGGCATTGCCGGCTTCTTCCGGCCCAATCTGCTGGCGCATGCCGGCGATTCCTATCCGCTCGGCGCCGATCGGACCGGCTACTATTCGACTGCGCCGCTGGAGGACACGCTGTGCGAGCTCGTCGATTTCGGCCTTGCCAATCGCTGCTCGCCGCGTCTCACGGTCGGTGCGGCACATGTCGGCTCCAGCCAGATGCGCTATTTCGACAGCCGCGACGGTGAGCTGACGGTGAAGCACGTCATGGCCTCGGGCGCGCTGCCGCCGGCCTTCCCGGCGGTGCGTATCGATGGCGAGCTCTATTGGGACGGCGGCATACTGTCGAACTCGCCGACGGAAGCCGTGTTCGACGACAATCCGCGCAAGGATTCGCTGATCTTCTCCGTGCATCTGTGGAATCCCGTCGGCGCGGAGCCGACGACGATGGGGGAGGTCCTGACCCGGCACAAGGACGTGCAGTATTCCAGCCGGATCGCGAGCCAGATCGAGCGCCAGCAGCAGGCCCATCGGCTGCGCCACGTCATCAACCAGCTTGCGGCACGGTTGCCCGAGAGCGAGCGCGATGATCCCGCGGTGAGGGACTTGATCAGCTATGGCTGTTCGACGCGCATGCACGTGGTGCGGTTGCTGGCACCGCGGCTCGATCGCGAGACCTATACCAAAGACATCGACTTCAGCCCGTCGGGCATCATGCAGCGCTGGGCCGCCGGCTACGCGCATACCCGGTCGGTGCTGGCGCGCGCGCCGTGGATCGGTGAATTCGATCCGCTATCGGGCGTGGTGCTGCACGAGCATCTGGACGAGATGCCGATGGCCGCGGAATAGCGCCACAAGCCGTCGTTCATTTCATCGAATTGCCACAGGCCTTGCGGATCGTAGGCGTCTGCAGTCGAAAGGCCCTGCAAGTGGTGTCCGAGAACGATCTTGAAACTATCCTCGACAGGGTCCGGGCAAACGCGGCGGGACCGGTCGCCGGCGTGTTCGGTCCGTCCTCGGTAACCTGGCAGATCGACCGGGAAGCTGTCATCTTTCTCGGCGCCGGCCGCGCGTTGTTGCTTCAACTTGCGCATCCTTGGGTCGCTGCCGCCATCGCCGAGCACTCGCGGACCCTTGCCGATCCGATCGGCCGCTTCCATCGCACCTTCGACATCGTCTTTGCCATGGTGTTCGGCTCGCTCGACCGGGCGCTGCTGTCGTCCCGGCAGCTGCACCGGCGCCACGGCATGATATCAGGCCGGATGCCCGAGACCGTGGGTCCCTTCGCGGCGGGCTCGCGCTATTGTGCCAACGACATCGCGGCGCTGCGCTGGGTTCACGCGACGCTGTCCGACACCGCGCTCATGGCGCATGATCTGGTCCTGCCGCCGCTCTCGGCGGAGGAGCGCGAGCGCTATTGGACCGAGAGCCGAATGTTCGGCGCCTTGTTTGGATTGACGGCGGACGACCTGCCGGCGGACTGGGCCGGCTTTGCGGCCTACGCCACGGCGATGGCGCAGTCGGACACGTTGACTGTCAGCGCGGCGGCACGCGAGGTCGCCGCGCAGATTTTTGATGGCGCGCGTCCGTGGTTGCGGCCACCCCGATGGTACCGCGCGCTTACCGCCAGCCTGCTGCCCGAGCGCTTGCGCTCGGGCTTCGGTTTTGAGCTCGACGAGCGCGACACCAAGTCTGCCGACAAGGCGCTGAAATGGATAAGGCGCGTCTATCCAAAATTGCCACACAGGCTGCGCTACGTCGGTCCCTACCAGGAAGCGCAGGCGCGGCTGCGGGGCGAGCTGCAACCCGATTGGATGACCCGCTGCCTCAACAGGGCCTGGATCGGACGGCCGCAGATGGACGTGCGGGGGAGGGAGTGAGGTCCAAGACCTCTGACTCTTGTCCCGGACAAGCTGCAACGCGCATAGCGCGTCGAAGACGCGCGTGAACGCGCTGACGGCGTTGCGGCGCAGAGCCGGGACCCAGAGGCCACGGACTCCCCTGCGACATGGGCCCCGGCTCAGCAGCGCACCGTCGAAGAGACGCTGCGCTGCGTCCGGGGCACGAGAGGAGAGTGAGGCGCACTCTCTCTCCGCATCGTCATTGCGAGCGCAGCGAAGCCATCCAGAATCTTTCCGCGGAGGCAGTCTGGATTGCTTCGCTGCGCTCGCAATGACGGAGAAGTCCGCGACGCCTCACACCGCCGCGAGCTTGCGGTACAGCGCGCTATAGCTGCCGGCCGAGATGCTCCAGGAGAACGATCGTCCCATGGCGCTGCGGCGCATGGAGTCGAGCCGGTCCTGCGCCATGAAGGTCGAGAACGCCCGCCGGACGCCGCCGAGGAAGGATTCGTGCGAGGGCTTTGAGAACAGGAAGCCGGTTTCGCCGTCCGTGATGGTCTCCGCGAGCCCGCCGGTCTGGTGGCCGATCGGCAGCGAGCCGAAGCGCTGGGCGTACATCTGGCTGAGGCCGCACGGCTCGAAGCGCGACGGCATCAGGGTGAAGTCGCTGCCGGCGAAGATGCGCCTCGCCTGGGCGTCATTGAAGCCGATCGCGACCCCGATGGCGTCGGGGCGGCGGCGATGCGCATCGATCAGTGCCTGCTCGAGCGCGGGCTCGCCGGAGCCGGTAACCACGATCTGTCCGCCGGACTCGATGATCTCGTCGGCCGCCGACAGCACGAGGTCGATGCCCTTCTGGTGCACGAGGCGGGCGACGATGCCGAACATCGGGCCTCGCGATACCGCAAGTCCGAACTGCTTGCGCACGTAATCCGCATTGGCCTTCTTGCCGACCCAGTCACCGGCGCCGAATTGCTGGGCGAGCTTCGCGCAGGAGCGCGGGTCCCAGCTCTCGTCGATGCCATTGAGGATGCCGGTGAGTTCGGACGCGTCGGAGCGCAGGCGCAACAAGCCTTCCAGGCCGCAGCCGAATTCGGACGTGGTGATCTCCCGCGCATAGGTGCCGCTGACGGTGGTGAGGTGCGAGGCGTAGACCAGCCCGGCCTTGAGGAAGGAGAGCTGGTCGTAGAACTCGACGCCGTCGATATGGAAGGAGCTCTCCGGTACGCCGATCCGCCGCAACGAGGCCTTCGGGAAGAGGCCCTGATAGGCGAGGTTGTGGATGGTCAGGATCGACGGCAGCCTGGCGCCGCGCCAGGCGAGGTAAGCCGGCACGAGCGAGGCCTGCCAGTCATTGGCATGGACCAGGTCCGCTGCCCAATTCTTGTCCAGCTTGCCCGCGGCAAGCTCAGCGGCTGCCGAGGCAAAGCGCGCGAAGCGGATGTCGTTGTCGGGCCAGTCGCGCCCGGACTCGTCGCCATAGGGGTTGCCGGGCCGGTCGTAGAGTTGTGAACACAACAGCACATAGACCGGCAGGCCGTCCTTGGTCGCGGCCCGTCCGAGCGAGCAGGCCGGCATCTCCGCCAACGCCGGGCAACGGCCAACGATCTGAATATGCGTGAGTTGTTCGATGATGTCGCGATAGCCGGGCAGCATGACCCGGATATCGGCGAGAGGGCGAAGGGCTCTGGGAAGGGCAGCTGAAACGGCGCCGAGCCCGCCAACGCGGACGTAATCGTCCATCTCGGTTGTGACGAACAAGACCCTCAAGAACGATTGCCCTCTTCCGATCCCGCTTGCTGCTATGCAAAAACGGGTCCAGTTGCCCCTGGAATTCTCAAGCCCCTCCGCGAGTCGGGTCCGTTCGGTAAAGACTTTCCTACTCAGCCGCCGCCATCTAGGGTCGGCGCACCAAGAAGAGGGAACATCGACAGTTCCCGAGGGACCCGAGGACACGGCAAGGACGCAGCAAGCATGCAGCTAGCAGATAAGCATGAGGGGACGACGACAAAGGCCTTCGCGGGCCTGCGGGTGCTGGATTTCTCGACCACTATTGCCGGTCCCCACTGTGCGCGGATGCTCGCCGACATGGGCGCCGAGGTCATCAAGATCGAGACCGACGGCGGCGAGACGATGCGGACCCGGCCGCCACTGCGCAAGGGATGCAGCACCGTTTTCGGCCAGCTCAATGTCGGCAAGAAGAGCGTCGTGCTCGACCTCAAGTCCGAGGACGGCAAGGAGGCGGTGCGCCGGCTGGCCGCGACCGCCGACATCCTGGTCGAGAACTTCCGCCCTGGCGTGATGCACCGCCTGCGGCTCGACTACGACAGCCTGCGTCCGCTCAACCCGAAGCTGATCTATTGCTCGATCTCGGGCTACGGCCAGAGCGGCCCCTCGGCCGAGCTGCCAGCTTATGCACCCGTGATCCACGCGGCCTCCGGCTATGACATGGCGCATCTCGCCTACCAGCCCGGCCGCAACCGCCCCGATTATTGCGGCATCTACCACGCCGACGTCGTCAGCGGCACCTACGGCTTCGGCGCGATTGCATCTGCGCTCTATCAGCGCACCGTGACCGGCCTTGGCCAGCACATCGACGTCTCGATGCTGGAATCGATGCTGACATTGACGGTGATCGAATTGCAGAGCTCGCAATTTGCGGTGAAGCCGCCGCCGCGCCCGATGTTCGGGCCGACCGAGACGGCCAACGGCTACGTCATGATCACGGTCGCCAGCGAGAAGACGTTTCAAGGATTGATGGGCGTGATCGGTCGCCCCGAATGGATCTCCGATGCGCGCTTCTCAGCCTACGCCGCGCGGCGCGACAACTGGGCTGACATGATGGACGGGGTCGAAGCCTGGTCACGGCAGCTCACGACCGATGCATGTCTCGTCGCGCTCGGCGCCGCCGGTGTGCCGGCCTCGGCCTATCGCACCGTGTCCGAGGCGCTGGCCGATCCGCAACTCGCGCATCGCCAGGCGCTCTCGTCTGTGGAGGACGAAGGCGGTTCCTTCCAGGTCCTCAACTTGCCGTTCCGCCTGTCGGGCGCCGACACTACGCCCGGCAAGACGATGGCCGTGCTCGGCGAGCACACGGATGCGCTGCGCGACGAGATCGGCCTAGGCAATGCCGCGGCCATTCCGTCAGGCAAAACGGCCGCGACGAGCTGAGCAGATTCCGCCGCTCGCATGCGGCATTTGATCTCTCGTGTGTTCCTCTTGCCGTGGCGAGCATTTGTCGCCAATCTCGCCCGAGTCATTCATCGATCCGAAACATCGGACGAGGGAAGAGGTGCTCGGCGCGGTCGGGCTCGATCCTGAGATGGTGTCCGGCCGCTTGCCGCACGAGTTCTCCGGCGGCCAGTGCCAGCGCATCTGCATCGCGCGGTCGCTCGTCCTCAATCCCGAATTCATCGTCTGCGACGAGCCGGTCTCGGCGCTCGACGTCTCCATCCGCGCGCAAATCCTCAACCTGCTGGAGGAGATGAAGGCGCGTTTCGGCCTGACGCTGCTGTTCATCGCGCATGATCTTGCGGTGGTGAAAGCGGTCAGCGACCGCGTCGCCGTGATGTATCTGGGACGGCTCTGCGAGGTCGGGCCATCGGAGCAATTGTTCGCGAAACCCGCGCATCCCTATACCGGGCTGCTGTTGCAGGCGATCCCGGTGCCCGATCCGGATGTGCGTCCCGCCGAGAGTGTGGCGACCGGCGAGCCGCCATCGCCGATTGCGCCGCCGTCAGGGTGCCGTTTTCGTACCCGCTGCCCGCGGGCGGACCAGCGATGCAGCGCGGAGATACCGGAGTTGCGCGAGGTCGCGCCGGGCCAGTTCGTGGCTTGCCACCATCCACTGGCCTAAACTAAGACAGCTCCGGGTTTGTCTCGTCTCGCCGGCCATGGCATGGTGGCGCGACAGAGAGAAGTATGCGGGAGGACGCCATGAAGAGTTTCAAGGTCGCCGATTTCAAGGCGCCGCTGAAGGAGTTCGACGAGGCCACGCCCCAGCCGTCGGGCACGCAGGTGCTGATCAAGGTGAAGGCAGCCGGCGTCTGCCACAGCGACCTCCACATCTGGGAAGGCGGCTACGATCTCGGCCACGGCCGCAAGCCGCTATCGCTAAAGGATCGCGGCATCAATCTGCCGCTGACCATGGGCCACGAGACTGTCGGCGAGATCCTTGCGTTCGGCTCCGACGTGAAACCGACCGACCAGGGCGATCTCAAGCTCGGTGACGTCGGCCTCGTCTATCCCTGGATCGGCTGCGGCAAATGCGCCACCTGCCTTGGCGGTGACGAGAACATGTGCCTGACGCCGCGCTCGCTGGGCGTCTATTGCGATGGTGGCTATTCGGACCACATGCTGGTGCCGCATCCGCGCTACCTGCTCAACCTCAGGGGCCTCGATCCCGCGACGACCGCGCCCTACGCCTGCTCGGGTGTCACCACCTACAGCGCGCTGAAGAAGGTCGAGCAGCATTTCGACACGCCGATCGTGATGTTCGGCGCCGGCGGCCTCGGCCTGATGGCGTTGTCGCTGCTCAAGGCAATGGGTGGCAAGGGCGCGATCATGGTCGACATCGACGCCAAGAAGCGCGAAGCCGCGGAGAAGGCCGGCGCGCTCGCGACCGTCGATCCCAAGGCGCCGGATGCGCTTGAGCAGCTCGCCAAGAAAGCGGGCGGACCGATCCGCGCCGTGATCGATCTCGTCGGCAACGCCGCGACGACGCAGCTTGGATTCGACTGCCTGACCAAGGGCGGCAAGCTCGTCATCGTCGGCCTGTTCGGCGGCGGCGCGACCTGGGCCCTGCCGCTGATCCCGATCAAGGCGGTGACGATCCAGGGCAGCTATGTCGGAAACCTGCGCGAGACGCAGGAGTTGCTCGATCTCGTCCGCGCCAAGAACGTTCCGCCGATCCCGGTGACGCGTCAGCCGCTCGCCAAGGCCAACGACGCGCTCGTGCAATTGCAGCAGGGCACGGTGGTCGGGCGGACGGTGTTGATGCCGTAACGTCTGCTGTTTGTTTCTTGTCATGCCCGGGCTTGACCCGGGCATCCACGTCTCGATGCCCTTTCCGTGGCCGGACGTGGATGGCCGGGACAAGCCCGGCCATGACGGTGGAGAGAGTAGGAAACCCGCCGTGTCCGCAAATAACGCCTTCCACATTGCCGTGCTCGCCGGTGACGGCATCGGTCCAGAGGTCATGGCGCCTGCGCTCGAGGTGTTGCGCAAGATCGAACAGAAATCCGGCTTGAGCTTCCGCTTCACCGAGGCGCCCGCCGGTGCCAACAATTATCTCGCCACCGGCAAGTCGATGCCGGATTCGACGATCAAATTGTGCGAGGAGGCCGACGCCATCCTGCTGGGCGCCTGCGGCCTGCCGTCGGTGCGTTATCCCGACAACACCGAAATCATGCCGCAGGTCGAGCTGCGCTTTCACTTCGATCTCTATGCCGGCGTGCGGCCGGCGCGCCTCATCCCGGGCGTGCCCAGCCCGATCGTCGGCGCCGACGCGCGCGGCATCGACCTTGTCGTGATCCGCGAGTCGACCGAAGGCCTGTTCGCCTCGATGGGCAAGGGCATCGTCACCCATGAGGATGCGCGCGAGACGCTGGTCATCACGCGCAAGACCTCCGAGCGGCTGTTCGAATTCTCCTTCCGGCTCGCCGAACGGCGCAAGTCGCGGGGCAAGCCGGGTGCGCTCACCTGTGTTGACAAGGCGAACGTGTTCAAGGCTTTCGCCTTCTTCCGCGAGATGTTCGACGAGGCGGCCAAGCGCCACCCCGGCGTGAAGGCCGATCGCCTGTATGTCGATGCCTGCTCGGCGATGCTGGTCAAGCGTCCCTGGGATTTCGACGTCATGGTGATGGAGAACATGTTCGGCGACATTCTCTCCGATCTTACCGCCGGCCTGATCGGCGGTATGGGCATGGCGCCGTCGGCCGACATCGGCGACCGCTACGCCGTGTTCCAGCCCTGCCACGGCACCGCGCCCGACATCATGGGGCAGGGCAAGGCGAATCCCACCGGCATGATCCTGTCCGCCGCGATGATGCTGGACTGGCTGGCCGACAAACACGGTGTCGAGAGCGCGGCCGAGGCCGGCGAGACGATCGAGCGCGCGGTGGATCAGGTCTATGCCGGCGGCATCAAGCCGATGGAATTCGGCGGCAGCAATGGCACGGCCGACATCGCGAAAGCGGTGCTTGCGGCGCTTTAGTCAAACGCTCAACAGAAAAAGGGGCCGCGCGGCCCCTTCGTCCTTCACCAGCGACGCCAGTGGCGATGGCCCCAGCCCCACGGGCGCGGGCCGCCATAGAAGTGACGCGGGCCGCCGTAATAGCCATAGGCGCCGTAGAAGTTTGGACGCCACCAGCAACGGCCCCACGCATTACAGACCATGCGGACCTGATCGATGTTTGCGGCCGGGCCGCTTGCGACGCGATCGGCCTGCGGAATGCCATTCGGCATCGCCGCGAGCGCCTGGCTAGAAGCGAGCGCCGCGCCGCCCAAGGCAGCCAGACCAAGAGCAGCGAACTTGAGTTTCATCGCAATCTCCCTCTTTGATAGCGGGAGAACCTGCGGCAGATCAATTTGGTTGCTATCGCGGTGCAGGCGACTGAGGAATTTAATCTTCCTGAATGCCTGTTCACGCAGCGAACGATCTCTCTACATCGTCATTTGCGAGCCAACGGGTCCGCGCAAAGCGCGGCCCCGTTGGCTCGCAAATGACGGATACTTACCGTCCGCTAAACTGCGGCGCGCGCTTCTCCATGAAGGCCTGCCGGCCCTCGCGGAAATCCGCACTGTCCATGCAGGCGTGGCCGATCGCCTTGATCGCCTCCATGTCGCGCTTGCTCTCGTCCTTCAGCACCTGCGCGATGGTGATCTTGGCGGCCTTGATCGCGAGCGGGGCATTCTGCGAGATCGTCTCGGCAATCGCCATGGTCTCGCCCCAGAGCTGATCGTCCGGGATCACGCGCTCGACGAGGCCGATGCGCAGCGCCTCGGCGGAATCGATGCGCATGCCCGTGTACATCAGAAGCCGCGCCCAGGACGGTCCGACCAACGACACCAGATGCCGCAAGCCGTCATAGCCATAGGCGATGCCGAGTTTCGCCGCGGGGATTCCAAACGCACTGCCATGCGAGGCGATGCGGATATCGGTGAGCATCGCGACCTGCATGCCGCCGCCGAGACAAAAGCCCTGGATGCAGGCGATGGTCGGCTTTGGGTAGTCGGCAAGCAGCGCGCGCTGGGCGGCGCTGCGCCTTGCATATTCCTCGGAAGCGGCTGCATTGTGCCTGACCTTCTCGAACTGGCTGATGTCGGCGCCCGAGACGAACGCCTTGCCGCCGGCGCCGCGCAGGATCACGACGCGCACCTTCTCGTCGTCGCGCAAGCTCGTCAGCGCCTCGCCAAATCCCTCCCACATCTCCAGCGACATCGCGTTGCGCTTGTCGGGATTGTTGAAGGTGATCACGCCGACGCCGTCGGCGGTGTGCTTGAGGATATTGCCCTCGGCGTAGGCAGTTTCGGTGGTGCTGGAAATGTCGGGCATCGCGCGCTCGCTTGTCGTTGGCGAGCGCGCAATGTGCCGCCGGGGCGAGGCCCGGGTCAACCGCGGCGAGGGACGCGGCTTTGCATCCGCCTGTGCCGCGATTGCATGGCGCCGCCCAGAGCGTTTTCGAGCGAAGTGGATACCGGTTCGCGTAAAAGAAAACGCGTCAAAACAAGAATCTGGAGCCGCGTTCCGATTCCATCGGAACGGGCTCTAGCGCGTCATGTGCGCGGTGAGGGGATGGTTGGCGGCATTGCCGAAGAAGGCCGCTTCTTCGGCGGTCGCCTCCAGCAACTGCTCGTCCTGGTTATAGACGTCGTTGCGGAACTGGACGGTCTGGTCCCTGGTCATCCACGCTGTGAGATAGATCCAAGCCACCGGCACCTTCTTCGCCATGGCGACTTCGAGATGCTGGCCGGTGGCGATTTCCGCGTCGATCGCGGCGCGGCTCCACTTTGGCTGATCCTTCAACAGCCACGCCGCGAGATCGCGCACGTTGTCGACGCGCGAGCAGCCGTGGGAATCGAAGCGGTAGTCGTCGCTGAACAGATTGCGCTGGTTGGTGTCGTGCATGTAGACCGAGTAGGAGTTCGGCATGTCGATCTTCACCGCGCCGAGCGCGTTGAAGGTGCCGTTCTGCTGGCGCACGGTGAAGTTCGGCGTGTGCATGCCCGACCAGTCGACCGAATGCGGATCGATCGGATTGTCGTGGGCGTCTAGCACCTCCATGTGCATGCGCGACAGGTAGGTCGGATCCTTGCGCATATGCGCGGAGATCTCGGTCTTGGCGATCGAGGACGGCACCGTCCAGGTCGGATTTAGCACGACGCTGGTGATCTGGGCCGTCAGCGTCGGGGAGGGCTTTTCGGTCTTGCCGACGATGACGCGATAGCGCCGCACCACCACGTCGTTCTCGACCGCTTCGGCAAAGGCGGCGGGAATGTTGACCACAACATAGCGCTGGCCGAAGCCGAAATTCATGTTCTCGAGTCGCTCCAGCGAAGCCTCCAGTTGCCGGATACGCTTCTGCACCGGCACGTTCATCGCGGCGAGCGTGCGCGGCGTCATCATTCCGGTCGGCGCCAGCCCGTGGCGGGCCTGGAAGCGCTTCACCGCGTCCGCGAGATCCTGGTCGAAGGCGCCGCTCGCCTTGTCGGCGGCGAGATCGCCGGAAACGATCAGCCGTTTGCGCAGCAGATCGTCATTGGCGCCCTGGACGCCGAGCGCAAATCTGGCATCCGCCGGGATCGTCGGCCAGCCGCCGCGCACCGCAAGGTCCGAATAGCTGAGCGCGGCGTCCTTGATGCGCTGGGCCGAGCCCTCGTCAAAGGTCGGCTCGTGCGTCATCGCGAGCGCCGCGGCCGAGCGGCTCTCCGCCGTCGAAGCGGGCGAGGACGCGGCAGCCTTCGGCGCAGCCGAGTGGGCCGGATTGGCGGCAGCCGGCACTGTCCCGGCAGCGGTCGCCGGCTTCGGGCCGGCCTGGCCTGTGGTCTCGCTCTGCGCGAGCGCGGAGGCGCTGGCGAACAGGCCAATGGCAACGATCATCGCGTGACGCTTCGACATGTGACCCATTTTCCCATGAGGACAAGGCCCGGACGGGCACCCGCATTGGCAATTCCCGGCCGCCGTGCCGGATGCGCCGATCGATAAAATCGCCGGGAATTTAACGCATCAGGGTTGAGGTCCCATTAAGCACGGCGAATCAAAAACTCCGCGCGTCCGGCGCGGAGGCTTTCGATTGGGTCGCGACAGGGCCGGGATGGGTTCGCGAAAATCGCGGGCAAATGGCCAAAAAAAAGGGGCGGCCAAGCCACCCCGACAACCGAAGGACACGCGCGGAAAGCGCGCGGGCCCAGATCTGATCCAGTAGCTCTCGTTCAACCCGGCCGCGCCCCCGTGACGCGGTGGATTGAACATTGGCCGCAAGGGCCAGGGCGCCGATCGGCTCAGCCTTCGTTCGCTGCGATCGATTCCATCAGCGAGACGAGCTGACGCTGCACCGTCTGATCCTTGATCTTGCTGTAGGCGCGCAGCAGGCGGAGGCTGAAGGCCGAGTCGAGGAAGAGCAGGCTCTCGACTTCGCGCGCCTTGTTGTCTCCGTCATAGAAGAAGGTCACCGGCACATCGAGGGCGGAGGCGATCTGCTGAAGCCGAGCCGCGCCGACGCGATTGACGCCCTTCTCGTATTTCTGGACCTGCTGGAAGCTGACGCCGAGCTTCTCGCCCAGCTCGGCCTGCGAGATCTTCATCTCGACACGCCGCAAACGGATTCGTTTGCCAAGCTCAATGTCGGGCTTGCCGGCACTGCGCTGCTTCATTCTCTTCGCCGCTGCTTTCATACTTCTCACCGTTGTTCTTCGGTTGAAAATCCCCCGAAGAGCTGGGTCAGGGGTTCGCCCATATACGAGTCCTTGAATTCATGCGGATGCACGAACTCTTCCTTAAACCACGGGAAGCGGGCCGGATTGAAAGCGTCGATGAGCCAGTCAATCATGTGCCGCACGCGTGGAATCCGGCCGCTACCCGGGTGGTAGGACAACCAGATATCCAGCGGTCGGTTCAACTCGACCTCCAGTGGAATCAGCTTCCCGCCAAGCGCAATCGCGTAGCTCGGGAATACGCCTATCCCGGCGCCGTTCGCGACAGCCCAGTAGTTGGCGCTCGAGACGTTGGTCTTCATGACCAGAAGGTCACGTTCCGGAACGCCCGGGAAAAAGCTCTCAAAGGTTTCCTTGGCGGCGAGCTGGTCGGCGAATTGCAGCACGAGGCGGTGCTTGATCAATTCGGCCGCCGACTGCGGCGCGCCATGTTTCTCGACATACTGCTTCGAGGCCCAGAACATCAGATGCATGCGGCCGAGCCGCACCAGCTTGACGTCGAGCGCCGAGGGCCGCGACAGGTGGATGGCGACGTCGGCCTCGTGGCGGGAGACGTCAGCCGAGCGCATCGCGCAGTGCAGGTCGACCAGGATCTTGGGATAGGCCTGCTGGAATTCGACCAGGCGCGGGGCGAGCCAGAACGTTCCGAGTCCCTCGGTCACGGCGACGCGGACCTCGCCCGACAGCGCATTGGCCGTGGAATCGCTGGCGCGCAGGACGTCGAAGGCGGCGGCCTCCATCTGCTCGACGGCGGAGACCACCAGCGCGCCCTCGTCGGTCAGATGCGTGCCGTGGACGTCACGGGTGAACAGGGTGGTGCCGGTCTGGCGCTCGAAATCATCGATCCGGCGGCGGACAGCGTTGATCGACAGGGACAGGCGCTCGGCCGCCGAGCGGAAACTGCCGCAGCGGACGACTTCCAAAAAGATACGGGCCGCATCCCAATCGGAGAGGCCGCTGATATTTGTCTTTGGGCGTTCCTCCAGTGGAACGCCTCTTTCCGCCAAGGAGTGCATACAAGTCCCTTCGGGGCGCTAAACTGGCAGAATCTGGCGCAAACCACAACCACGGCGGGTTGGGGATCGGCGAGTTTTGAACGCCATCCTTGCTGTCTCGTGGGTGGTATCTAAATGCCGCCAAGGTTGGGAATCGGGCGGACCATCGCCTGGATGAGGGGTGTCGCGTGAGTTCCGTTGCGAGCCGTAAAATGGCTGCGGGATTGTCGGCGCTGTCCGCAGTCGACGTCCTTGCGCTTGAGCCGGCGCCGTCTTTTGGAGCGGATCAATCTCAGCGCGCCACGCGTTCTAACCCCGTCCGTTTCGAAAAGAGCCGATGTCGTGTCGTCGCCGGAACCCTGGTTTCAACGCAGAAACACGCTGAAATGATGTTCAGAGGCGCAATGGCCTCGTGCTATCCTGAGCCCTCCATGGGGGCCGAGGGGATCACCACAAACACGTCTCACAGGCCGAATTAACGGAAAGAACGCCGGTGTCGCATTCAGACGAACAGTTGCAGTCGGTGCTTGAGACGCTCGAGGGGTGCCGCAAGGTCCTCAACGAGATCAACAACCGTGAGTCGGCCGAACTGCTGTCCATCGTCATCCTCGACGTGCGGATGAAGCTCAAAGGGATAGACGATGCCGATCTCAAGGCACTGTGCGACGAAATGCTGCGGCGCGCCGTGAGCGAACCGCAGTCCCCCTCCAAGCAGACGCAGGACCAGCCCCGGCGTCCGCTGCTCCGCGTGGTGAAGTAGCCGCGCCGCCGAGCCTCGCTTTTTGGCGAGATTTGTGCGCGTCCCGATGCCGCATCTGTGATCGCAGACGGCATCGGGAGGAGCCTTGGTTTTGTGCGCCTCTGTTGCGCATTCTCATGCATCGGCTACACCAGAGCCGGTTCGGCTCCGGGCCGCGCGCAATCCCCGCGCGCTTACCGGCGCCCGAGATGGCTCCGACTGCATCATGCAAAATGTTTCGATCCCGGCGGCGCTGATTGCCGGCCTCGTCAGCTTCCTCTCCCCCTGCGTTCTCCCCCTGGTTCCGCCCTATCTGATCTATCTGACGGGTGCGACGATCGAGCATGTAGAGAGCGAGGAGCCGGCCTCGGCCTCCAAGCGCGCGATCATGATGTCGGCGCTGCTGTTCGTGCTTGGCTTCTCCACGGTGTTCGTGGCGCTCGGCGCGAGCGCCTCGCTAGTCGGCGGGCTGATCCGCGCGTGGTCGGCCGAGCTCTCGATCCTCGCCGGCGTCGTCATCATCATCATGGGCTTGCACTTCCTGGGACTGACCCGGATCGGCCTTTTGATGCGCGAAGGACGGCTGCCGATTCCCAAGCCCGTCGGCCTCTGGGGCGCCTATGTGATGGGGCTCGCCTTCGCCTTCGGCTGGACCCCCTGCATCGGCCCGATCCTCGCCGCGATCCTCTCGATCGCCGCGGCCGAAGCGACGGTGACCAAGGGCGCGGGCCTGCTCGCGGTCTACTCCGCGGGCCTCGGCATTCCCTTCCTGATCGCAGCCCTGATGATCGAGCAGTTCTCAAAACTGTTCGCGCGCATGAAGGGCCACCTCGTCAATGTCGAGCGCGCCATGGGCGTCTTGATGGTGGTCACCGGCATCGGCTTTCTCACCGGCGCGGTCTCGAATGTGAGCATCTGGCTGCTGGAGACGTTCCCGGCGCTGCAGACGATCGGGTAGTTCACACTACTCATAATGGCGGCTTCCGGGAGTAAAGCGGAAGTCGCCTGGTTCGGTGATCATCGCCGGCGTTTGATCCGACGCGGACATCCGATCAGAAGCGAAGCAACCCGTCATTTTGTGAAGTGTGTTCACACCGCGTCACCTGTTCGGGGATCGAGCCAAACGGAATAACTACTCATGCTGTTGGCTCGGATTAAATCACCTTCAAGGGCTACACCGACGAAGCAATCGCCTGCGTCGCTCGTTGGAAGCTTCGCCTTCCACCTCACGCGCCCGTCAGGTTCAAAACACACCAAGTTTTTCTCGGGCTTAGAACCCGAGCCCCACTCAAAGATGACCAGCCGGCCGGCGTCGTTGGGAAGATCAACGGATGTGTAGATTTTTCTCATATCGGTGAGGCCATCCCAGCTAGCGGGCTTTTCATATCAGGATAAGCCTGCGATGTCGCGTGTGGGGTCCAACGCCGACGCGCAGCCATGTCGGTCTCAACGTCGTCTTCGAGAACAAAGCGGACGCGCCCCTTTTTTGAGTGTGCCTTAATTCGTCGCGAAACGTGCGAGCGCCTTGCGGTCGATCTCGATGCCGAGACCGGGGCCGTCGGGAATGCGAACGACGCCGTTCTCGTGCTCGATCGGTTCTTTCAAGATCGCCTGCCGGATCGGATGCTCGGTGCGGTCGAACTCGAGCATCGGCTCGAGCGGCGCAAGCGAGCTAGGCGTGTGCGATGGCAGCACGGCGAGGAGCTGGAGCGAGGCCGCGATCGCAATCCCGCTGCCCCAGACATGCGGATTGTAGCGGATGCCGAAGGCTTCGCTCATGTCGGCAATCTTCCTGCATTCGGAGAGGCCACCGGCCGCGCAGGTGTCGGGCTGGGCGATGTCGAGCGCATGCGAGGCGAACAGGTCGCGGAAGCCGAAGCGGGTGAATTCGCACTCGCCGCCGGCGATCGGAATGGAGAGCGCGGATCGCACCGCGCGATATCCCGCGACATCCTCCGGCGGCACCGGCTCCTCGAACCATCCGATGTCGTGGCGTTCGATCATGCGGCCGAGCCGGATCGCCGCGACCGCGTCATAGGCGTGGTTCGCATCGACCATCAATGCAACGTCGGGACCGATCGCCTCGCGCACCGCGCGCGTGACCGCGGCATCCTCCGCGATGCCGAAGCCGACCTTCAGCTTCACGGCACGGAAGCCTTCGGCGGCGTAACCGGCCGCTTCCTCCGCCAGGTATTTGAGCGGATCACCGGACTTGCGCCGGTAGAGACCGGTCGCATAGGCCTGCACCTCGTTGCGCGCAGCGCCGCCGAGAAGCTGGTGCGCGGGCACGCCGAAATGCTTGCCCTTGATGTCCCACAGCGCAATGTCGATGCCGCTCAGCCCCTGGATGACGACGCCCTTCTGGCCGTGATCGCGCAAGCGTGCGTAGACCATCTGCCACAACACGTCGGTGCGCAGCGGATCCTCGCCGATCAGCCAGGGCGCAACGCTGCGCACCACCGCCGCCGTCATTCGCGCCGGCCCGTAGCATTCACCCCAGCCGGTCAGTCCCGTGTCGGATTCGATTTCGACCAGCATCGCGGTGCGCGTATCGTACCAGGCACGCGAATAGGCGAAGGGCTGCGAGAGCTTTGCTTCGAGGATGTGCGTGCGCACATGGGTGATCTTCATCGTCGATGTCCCCCGTTCACCGCGCCTCGTCCAGCGCGCAAATCACCGTGCAGACTACGCCGCGCGGCAGGAAGTCGACGGTCGCCTCACCGCCGAGCTGGTCGCGCGCACTGCGCTCGATCATGCGCGAGCCGAAGCCACGCTGCACCGGCGCTGTCACCAATGGGCCGCCGATCTCGGTCCAGATCAGCCGCAGCCGCGGCTTCGGTGTGGCGGCAATGACATCCCACTCCAGCGTCACCCGGCCGGTCTCGTTGGACAGCGCGCCATATTTCGCGGCGTTGGTGGCGATCTCGTGCACGATCATCGACAGCACCACGGCAAGCCGCGGCGACAGCGGCACCGCGGGGCCGGCCATCCGGATGCGATCGGGATTTGTGAGCAGGAATGGCTCGAGCACGCGCACAATGACGTCCCTCAGCTCGGAGCCCTGCCATTTTTCCTGGCTCAGGAGATTATGCGCTTCGGCAAGTGCGCCGAGCCGGCCCTCGAATTTGGTCCGTTCGTCGCGGCTGGCGCTGCGGAAGGTCTGCACCGCGATCGCCTGCATCAAGGCCAGCGTGTTCTTGACGCGATGGTTGAGCTCCTCGATCAGCAGATTGTGCAGCATCTCGCCGCGCGCGATCGCGGTCGCCATCCGCACCGCGAAGGTCAGGCCGACCAGCAGCAGGATGCCGCCGATCAGGCTGGTGATCGCAATGTTGCGCCAGAGCGGGGCGATCAGCGAGCTCTCGGTGACGCCGGCCGCGACGGTCCAACCGGTCAGCAGCGACCGGGCATAGGCCGAGGCAAGTGCAATGCAGTCGAGCGAGACACTCGACAGGGCCGCCTCGGGCGCGCGAAACATCGTCTCATAGAGCGACGGCGACGCCTGCTTGCCGAACGTTTCATTCGGATTGGGGACGCGCGCGAACACGACGCCCTTGCTGTCCAGCAGCGACACCGTCCATTGCTCGTCGGGGCGCTGCCGCTCGATCAGGTGCTGGAAGATGTCGATCGGCGGGCTGAATGAGAGCGTGTAGACGACCTCGCCGTTACGCAGCACGGGGACTTCGACCGTGACGATAGGCCGCTTCTTGGTCGATCCGGTGAACAGATCGGAGAACTGCGGCGTCTTGCTGGCGAACACCCGCTCAACGATCTCGCGATTGTTGCGCGGCGGGAGGCTCGCCGTCTCGGTCGTGACGGTCGAAAACAGCTGATTCCCCGACCTGTCAGCCAACAGCAGGACGCTGTCCTCGCCGTATTGGCTGATGAAGCCGGTTGCGAGGCGACGGAAGCCGTCGAAGTCACCGCTGCGCAAGGAGTCGCTGAGCGCCAGCACCTGCAAGCCGCCTGTCATCCGCTGCACCTCGGAGTCGAGCACGAGGCGCATGCTTCGCACCGTCTCCAGCACCCGCCGTGTCGCGTCGCTGCGGTCCTGGCGATAGTTGGAGTAGGCGAGGCCGACGGCGAAGATGATCAACGGCAACATCGTTCCCGTGACCAGGAGAGCGAGCCGGACCGGCAGAGTGAGCTTTGACAAACGCGGGCGTCCCGGTTCCAGCGCAGCAGCGCCGGATTATGATTTTGCCAGACCATACGGGCAGGATTTGGGTCGTGCCATGATTTTCGCATCCAGAGAGCAGTTCAAAGAAGGGGATTTTGCAGCGCGGTCGCGTGCGTCTGCGCCTCAGGCCATGCCGATCGCGATCCGCAAGAGACACGGCAGATCGCTCGATCGCTGCGCCGGGCAACATGCCATGCGCATTTGGCCTATAGTGGCTTCCAGTCCGCTGGTCGCGGACACCCATTATGCGTCGCTGAAAAGCACGATCGGGGCTTGGGAGTGACTGCCAATGAAGCGTTCGATCGACTGGCTCCCGGGGGTGAGGACGCTCCGTCAGTATGAAGCCGCGTGGCTTCCGCACGATATCTTCGCCGGGATCGTCCTGGCGACAATGCTCGTGCCGGTGGGAATCGCCTACGCGGTGGCGTCGGGCCTGCCTGGCATCTATGGTCTTTACGCGACGATCGTGCCGCTGCTGGTCTACGCGCTGTTCGGTCCAAGCCGCATACTCGTCCTGGGCCCGGACTCGGCTCTTGTGGGGATCATCCTGGGCGTTGTCACTCCGTTGGCCGGCGGCGATCCCCTGCGTGCCGCAACGCTCGCCGGCATGATGGCGATCGTTTCGGGAACGGTCTGCATCTTGGCGGGTCTCGCGCGCCTGGGCTTCGTCACCGAGCTTCTCTCCAAGCCGATCCGATACGGCTATATGAATGGAATCGCGTTGACGGTCCTGATCAGCCAACTGCCGACGCTCCTCGGCTTCTCGATCGAGAGCGAAGGGCCGCTGCGGAGCTTATGGGCGATCGGCGGTGCGATCCTCGATGGACGCACAAACTGGGTCGCGTTTGCGGTCGGGCTCGCCACGTTGCTCGTGATCCTGCTTCTCAAGGACAGCAAGCGGCTCCCGGGCATCCTGATCGCGGTTGTCGGGGCGACGGTCGTTGTCGGTGTACTGGATCTTGGAGCGGCTTACGGCCTGAAGGTCGTGGGTCCTCTGCCTCAGGGGTTGCCGGGTTTCGTCTTTCCCTCGATCAGCTACGGCGATGTGGTCCCGGTCCTGATCGGCGGCTCTGCAATCGCGCTGGTGTCATTTGCCGATACGAGTGTGCTTTCACGCGCCTATGCCGCAAGATTGGGGGCGCGCGTCGATCCCAACCAGGAGCTGGTGGGGCTTGGCGCCGCCAATCTGGCGACCGGCTTTTTCCAGGGGTTCTCGATCAGCAGCAGCAGTTCGCGTACACCGGTTGCGGAGGCCGCCGGCGCTCGGACTCAGCTCACCAGTGTCGTCGGTGCGCTTGCCATCGCCGCGCTCCTGCTGGTTGCACCCAATCTCCTTCGGCATTTGCCCAGTGCGGCATTGGCCGCCGTGGTCATTGCCGCGGCGATCGGGCTGATTGAGATCGCCGACCTCAAACGAATCTATCGCATTCAGCGGTGGGAATTCTGGTTGGCGATCGTCTGCTTTGTCGGCGTCGCGGTGCTCGGAGTGATTCCGGGAATAGGTTTGGCAATCGCAATCGCCATCATCGAGTTTCTGTGGGACGGCTGGCGCCCTCACTCCGCCGTCCTGGGCCGAGCCGACGGCGTCAAAGGCTATCACGACATCAAGAGATATCCGGATGCGCGCCGTATCCCCGGGCTGGTTCTGTTTCGGTGGGACGCGCCGCTGTTCTTCGCCAACGCTGAATTCTTCAGGGAGCGTGTCCTGGATGCCGTGGAGAGCTCGCCCACGCCCGTGCGCTGGCTGGTCATTGCGGCCGAGCCGGTAACCAGTGTGGACGTCACGGCCTGCGACGTGGTTGCTGAATTGGATCAGGCACTGCACGCGCAGGGCGTGGAGTTGTGCTTTGCGGAGCTCAAGGATCCGGTCAAGGACAAGCTGAAAAGATTCGGCTTGTTCGCGCAGCTCGGAGAAAACTATTTCTTCCCAACCATCGGGGTCGCCGTTTCTCGCTATCTCGAAATCAGCAATGTGAAGTGGGACGATTGGGAGGACCGAACCGAAGGTTAGGTCCTTTGCCGGATTTGGAGCGTGGGCGAACCGGCCTCGGCGCCAAAGCGCCAAGGCCGGTTCCGCGATTTATGGCCGTGGGCCTACAGATTGCTTTCAGTGATCGCGGCGTAGACCATGCTACGCAGCTCGCGGCGGAGCGGATAGGCGCTCGACGGCAGAACCTGCGTCATGAAGATGGTGATCAGCTCCTCGGCCGGATCGATCCAGAACGAGGTCGTGGCTGCACCGCCCCAATTATATTCACCGCGGCTGCCGGCGATCAGCGTTTCGGCCGGGCGCATGGTGACGGCGAAGCCGAGACCGAAGCCGATGCCGTTATAGGTGGCCTCCGAGAACAGCGAGCGTGACACGTCCGGCAGCGCCCGGTCGCCGGGAATGTGGTTGCTCGTCATCAGCGCCAGCGTCTTCGGCCCGATCAGTCGGACGCCGCCGAGCTCACCACCATTGAGCAGCGCGCGGCAGAAGGTGAGATAGTCGGCAACTGTTGAGCACAATCCGCCACCTCCGGAGATGAAGGCGGGCGGCGACAGGAACGAGCTCTTGGTCGGGTCGTCCTGGAGCGTCAGGCCCTCGCGGCGCTGGCCGGCATGGAAGGTCATGCCGCCCCCCGGATCCGCCGAGTAGCAGGCTGCGAAGCGGTGCACCTTGGACGCCGGCACGTAGAAATCAGTGTCGGTCATGCCGAGCGGATCGAGGATGCGCTGCTTGAGAAATTGTTCGAAGGGCATCCCCGAAATCTTGCCGACGAGGTAGCCGATCACGTCGGTCGCGACCGAGTAATTCCAGGACTCGCCCGGCGAGAACTCCAGCGGGATCTTCGCAAGGCTCTCGATCATGGTCTGCAGCGTGCCGGCTTTCTCGACCTCGCCGATCTTCTCGGCGCGATAGGCGGCATCGACATTGGAGCGCTGCTGGAAGCCGTAGGTGAGGCCGGCGGTATGGCGCAGCAGGTCCACGATCAGCATCGGCCGGGACGGCGGCCGGGTCAGGAAGGCCGGCGAGGTGCCGGCGACGAACACGCCGAGATCCTTCCATTCCGGGATGTATTTGGCGACCGGCTCGTCGATCGCGACCAGGCCTTCCTCGACCAGCATCATGAAGGCGACGCTGGTGAGCGGCTTGGTCATGGAATAGATGCGGTAGATGGTGTCGTCCTTGACCGGCACCTTGCGCTCGACATCGGCAAAGCCCTGCACGGAGCTGTGGGCGATCTTGCCGCGGCGGTAGACCAGGAGCTGCGTGCCCGGGAAACGGCCGGCATCGATGTACCGGCTCTTCAGATGCGCATCGACACGGTCGAGCGCGGCCTTGGACATGCCCACGGATTCGGGCGAGGCGGGGGTAGGGGCGAGCATCAGTTCCTCCGGGCAGTTTTGTCGGTAGGTTGATAGCGAAATGGCGGCCCCATTCCAAGCACGCCGCGCTTAACGCGCCCTGGCCGACTGGTGTAGGCTTCCCCCTGGAACGCCCCCAAGGAGCCCGCCGGGCCAACGAGAAAATCGCAGGCAAACGCACCATGACCCAGTTCAACGAGACCGAACTCACCGAAGCCGTGATCGCGAGCTTCGACAACACGCCGAACCCGCGCGCCAAATTCCTGCTGCAGGAATTGGTGAAGTCGCTGCACGATTACGTGAGCAAGACGGGTCTGACCTTCGAGGAATGGGAATACGCCATCGATTTTCTGACCCGTACCGGCCAGAAATGCACCGACACCCGCCAGGAGTTCATCCTGCTCTCGGACGTGCTCGGCGTCTCGATGCTGGTTGACGCGGTCAACCACAGGGATCGCGAGGGGGCCACTGAGACCACCGTGCTCGGGCCGTTCTATGTCGGCGAGCACAAGGTGACTGCGCACGGCACCGACATCTCCCCGAACAATCTCACCGGTGAGAAGATGTTCGTGCAGAGCCGCGTCACCGATCTCAACGGCAAGCCGCTCGCCAATGTCCCTGTCGACGTCTGGCACGCCGACGATGACGGCTTCTACGACTCTCAGAAGCCGAACTATGACGAGGTCGGCGCCTCGGCGCGGGCGCGCTTCATCACGGATAGCGACGGCCGCTTCTTCTTCCGCACTATTTTGCCGTGCAGCTATCCGATCCCGACCGACGGGCCGGTCGGTGAGATGATCATGCAGACCAAGCGTCATCCGATGCGCCCGGCGCATGTGCATTTCCTGGTCAATGCGAAGGGCTACGAACCGCTGATCACCCATGTCTTCATTGGAGGTGACAAATATCTCGATTCCGACGTGGTGTTCGGGGTCAAGGACGACCTCGTCGCCAAGGTCGAACCGCGCAACGAACCGGCCATGCCCGATGGCACCAAGACCAACGGGCAGTGGCACCTGATGACCTACGAATTCCACCTCAAGCCGGGCGGCGGCATGGCGCCGAAACCGCTGGGGACCAAGGCGGCGGAGCCGGCCTAGCATGGTGTGAATCGCGTCTGCCCAGTTTATGTGCGGCGCGCAAAATTTAAGCGGGTCGCAAATTTGGCGTGCGCGCGGATTGCTGCGGCAATCCGGCGCGCACGTTCTAACCAGCTAATTTCAAAAGACTTTCTTCGCCGGTTGGCTTGGCATGAAGCTTGAATCATTCAAGCTGACGCCATTGAAGCCGTCCCGCGAGACTTCTCATCCGATTTGCTGACGCCACCAGACGGGGGTTCCCCGTCGTGCGTTCGCGCGCGCCTTTTTCTGGCGTCACGGACGGACGGGCTGCTTGCGCGCACTGACGCCATCAATTCTGCAACGACGCAAAGGACGACATCGCCTATGACCAAGCGCACCCGCCAACCCTCGGGCCTGAGCCGCCGTCAATTGTTGAAGGCCGCCGGCAGCACCACCGCTCTTCTCGCCGCCGCCAAGCTGAATTTCCCCGCCGGCGCTTTCGCACAGGACGCAGGCCCCGAGGTCAAGGGCGCCAAGCTCGGCTTCATCGCTCTCACCGACGCGACTCCGCTGTTCGTGGCGAAAGAGAAGGGCATCTTCGCCAAATACGGCATGCCTGATGTCGAGGTGCAGAAGCAGGCCTCGTGGGGCACCACGCGCGACAACCTCGTGCTCGGCTCGGAAGGCAACGGCATCGACGGTGCGCACATCCTGACCCCGATGCCGTATCTGATCTCAGCCGGCAAGGTGACGCAGAACAACCAGCCCACGCCGATGTACATCCTGGCGCGCCTGAACCTGAACGGCCAGTGCATCTCGGTCGCCAAGGAATATGCCGATCTCAAGGTCGGAATCGACACCGCGCCCTTCAAGGCGGCGCTGGAGAAGAAGAAGGCTGGCGGCAAGGCTGTGAAGGCCGCGATGACCTTCCCGGGCGGCACGCATGATCTGTGGATCCGCTACTGGCTCGCCGCCGGCGGCATCGACCCGGACAAGGACATCGAAACCATCGTGGTGCCGCCGCCCCAGATGGTCGCCAACATGAAGGTTGGCACCATGGACTGCTTCTGCGTCTGTGAGCCCTGGAACCTGCAGCTCATCCATCAGGAGATCGGCTACACCGCGATCACCACTGGCGAGCTCTGGGACAAGCATCCAGAAAAATCGTTCGGCATGCGCGCGACCTGGGTCGACAAGTACCCAAAGGCGGCGAAGGCACTGCTGATGGCGGTGATGGAAGCCCAGCAGTGGGCCGAGAAGGTCGAGAACCGCGAAGAGGCCGCAGTGATCTGCGCCAAGCGCCAGTGGATCAACTGTCCGGTCGAGGACGTCACCGACCGCATGAAGGGCAAGTTCGACTACGGCACCGGCCGCGTGGTCGAGAACTCACCGCAGCAGATGCGCTTCTGGAAGGACCAGGCCTCCTATCCGTTCCAGAGCCACGACCTCTGGTTCCTCACCGAGGACATCCGCTGGGGCAAATACGAGCCCGGCTTCGATACCAAGGCGCTGATCGCCAAGGTCAACCGCGAGGACCTCTGGAAGGATGCGGCCAAGACACTTGGTGTCGCGGCCGCCGACATCCCGACCTCCACCTCGCGCGGCAAGGAGACCTTCTTCGACGGTAAGGTGTTCGATCCCGAAAATCCGGCTGCCTATCTGAAGTCGCTCGCGATCAAGCGCGTCGAAGTCTGATGGAGCCTGCGGCCGCCGTCATGCGGCCGCATCGTCTTGTGGAGCCGGAAAGGGATTTTCGATGAACATGCCTGCCACGAAGATTGAGGTTGAGACCGCGACGCCTGCTGCTGTTGCCGCGCCGGTTGTCGCGATGACACTGAGGCGCCCGCCGCGCACTGAGACGTACGCCCGCATGGCGAGGGAGATCGCGGTGCGCGTGATCCCGCCGCTGATCGTGATCGCGCTGCTCGCGCTGGTGTGGGAGCTGGTCTGCCGCCGCGCCGGCTCGGCGCTGCCGCCTCCGTCAAAGGTGTTCAGGGATACCAAGGAGCTGATCCTCGATCCGTTCTTCGACCATGGCGGCATCGACAAGGGCTTGTTCTGGCATCTCTCCGCCAGCCTGCAGCGCGTTGCCTTCGGCTATTCGCTGTCTGCCATCGCCGGCATCGCGCTCGGCGTGCTGGTCGGGCAGTCGGTCTGGGCCATGCGTGGGCTCGATCCGCTGTTCCAGGTCCTGCGTACCATTCCTCCGCTGGCGTGGCTGCCGCTCTCGCTCGCCGCGTTCCGCGACGGGCAGCCCTCGGCGATCTTCGTCATATTCATCACCTCGATCTGGCCCATCATCATCAACACCGCGGTCGGCATCCGCAACATTCCGCAGGACTACCGCAACGTCGCCGCGGTGGTGCAACTCAACCCGCTCGAGTTCTTCGCCAAGATCATGATCCCGGCGGCCGCGCCCTACATCTTCACGGGTCTTCGCATCGGCATCGGTCTGTCCTGGCTCGCCATCATCGCGGCCGAAATGCTGATCGGCGGCGTCGGCATCGGCTTCTTCATCTGGGACGCCTGGAACTCCTCGCATATCAGCGAGATCATCCTGGCGCTGTTCTATGTCGGCATCGTCGGCTTCGTACTCGACCGCCTGATCGCGGGCCTCGGCAAGATCGTCACCCGCGGCACGGCGCAGAACTGAGGGGAGAGGTTATATGACTGCCTATCTGAAGCTCGACCACATCGACAAGATCTTCACCCGCAGTGCTGCAACGACCGAGGTGCTGAAGGACATCAACCTGACGATCGAGAAGGGCGAATACGTCTCGATCATCGGCCATTCCGGCTGCGGCAAGTCGACCCTGCTCAACATCATCGCCGGGCTGACCAACGCGACCACCGGCGGCGTGCTGCTCGAGAACCGCGAGGTGAACTCGCCGGGACCCGATCGCGCCGTGGTGTTCCAGAACCACAGCCTGCTTCCGTGGCTCACCGTGTTCGAGAACGTCAAGCTTGGCGTCGACAAGGTCTTCTCCAGGACCAAGACGAAAGCCGAGCGTGACGCCTGGGTGATGCATAATCTCAACCTCGTGCAGATGGCCCATGCCAGAGACAAGCGTCCCTCGGAAATCTCCGGCGGCATGAAGCAGCGCGTCGGCATTGCGCGGGCGCTCGCCATGGAACCGAAAGTGCTGTTGCTCGACGAGCCCTTCGGCGCGCTCGACGCACTGACCCGCGCACATTTGCAGGACTCTGTGATGGCGTTGCATCAGAAGCTCGGCAACACCATCCTGATGATCACCCACGACGTCGATGAGGCCGTGCTGTTGTCCGACCGCATCGTGATGATGACGAACGGACCGAGCGCGCGCATCGGCGAGGTGCTGGAGGTTCCGCTCGCGCGCCCGCGCAAGCGGCTCGAGCTCGCGACCAGCGCGACGTACTTGAAGTGCCGCCAGCGCGTGCTCGAGTTCCTCTACGAGCGTCATCGCTTCGTCGAAGCCGCGTAAACGCGTCGGTCATGCGCGACACACGCAGCGCCTAATTTGGAGTCACCAAGCTCAATCCTTGTGCGTCGCACAGGGATTGAGCGAATCGCAAAATTTGCGTGCGAAATCGCCCTGCAAAAATTTCGGGCAACTCGAATAGGCTTCTGAATTCCCAGCATTTCCCGATCGCGGGCAGTTGGCACGGAAATTGAAATACCTTGTCCGACGCCAACGACGCCGTCCCTCAACATCATCAATCAGCATCGTGACTCACCACCGGGGTGAAGCCTCGGCGCACGCCTCCGCGTGGAGGATGAGCCTGCAACGACGCAGCGGTGAGCCTGGAAGGGATATGCAATGACGAAGAGTCCAACTTGGATTTCCGACTGGCGCCCCGAAGATGAGGCATTCTGGAATGCCGGTGGTAAAGCGATCGCCCGGCGTAACCTGATCTGGTCGATCGTGGCCGAGCATATCGGCTTCTCGGTGTGGCTGATCTGGAGCATCGTCACCACCAAGCTGCCGCAGGCGGGCTTCCATTACACCACCGACCAGCTGTTCCAACTCGTCGCGGTGCCGGGGCTGATCGGCGCATTGATGCGCTTTCCCTACACCTTCGCGGTCACGACGTTCGGCGGCCGCAACTGGACCATTTTCAGCGCGGCGATCCTGTTCATTCCGACCCTGTCGCTTGCCTATTTCGTCAGCCAGCCTGAAACGCCGTTCTGGCTGATGCTGCTCGTTGCTTCGACCGCCGGTCTCGGCGGCGGCAACTTCGCCTCCAGCATGACCAACGTCTCCTTCTTCTTCCCCGACCGGATGAAGGGATGGGCGCTCGGCCTGAATGCTGCCGGCGGCAACATCGGCGTCTCCAGCGTGCAGCTGCTGACGCCGATCCTGATGACACTCGCAATCATCAACCTGTTCCAGGCGACGCCCGTAGACGGCATCTTCCTGCAGAACGCCGGCCTGATGTGGGTGCTGCCAATCGCGATCGCGGTGTTCGGCGCGGTGTTCTTCATGAACAACCTGACCACGGCCAAGTCGTCGATCAGGGACCAACTCGCGGTGGTCAAGCGCAAGCACACCTGGATCATGGCGTATCTCTATATCGGCACGTTCGGGTCCTTCATCGGTTACTCCGCGGCGTTTCCGCTGCTGATCAAGACGCAGTTTCCCACCGTGACAATCTCGATCGCGTTCCTCGGGCCGCTCGTCGGCTCGTTGTCGCGGCCCTTCGGCGGCTGGCTTGCCGACAGGATCGGCGGCTCGGTCATCACGTTCTGGAATTTCATCGTGATGGCGGGCGCCACCATCGGCGTGCTCTATTTCGTCGGACAGAAGGATTTCATCGGCTTTCTGTCGATGTTCCTGATCCTGTTCGTGACGACGGGCATCGGCAACGGTTCGACCTACCGCATGATCCCATCGATCTTCCGCGAGGAAAATTTGTTCAAGGCGCGCGGCAAGGGCGATGCGGCGCGCGCGATTGCCTTGAAGACGGCGAGCATCGAGAGCGGTGCGGCGGTCGGCTTCATCGGCGCGGTCGGCGCCGTCGGCGGCTATCTGATCCCGAGCGGATTCGGCAAGTCGATCGCCATGACCGGCGGTCCGCAGCTCGCGCTCGCGATCTATCTCGTCTTCTACGCGTCGTGCCTCGGACTGACCTGGTGGTTCTACCTGCGTCGCAGCCCGCAGGGTGAAGGCGCGCCAGGCCTCGCGGAGGCGAGAGTCTAGAGGACTGGTACGAATCTCGCTTCTCCCCGTACGCGGGGAGAAGCATTGCCCGACAGTTTGACCATGAACCTGGTTCGCAATGGCGCGCACCAAGGCAAACCCAACAGGCAGGAGAACATCATGACGCCAGAGCAGATCGCCCTCGTCCAGCAGAGCTTTTCCAAGGTCGCACCGATTTCGGAAGCGGCTTCGGTCCTTTTCTACGATCGGCTGTTCGAGGTGGCGCCGTCCGTGCGCGCGATGTTTCCCGAGGACATGACCGAGCAGCGCAAGAAGCTGATGGGCGTGCTGGCCGCCGTCGTCAGCGGATTGTCGAACCTGGACTCGATTCTTCCCGCGGCGTCCGCGCTTGCCAGGCGTCACATCGCCTACGGCGCCAAGGCCGAACACTATCCCGTGGTCGGCGCGACCTTGCTGTGGACCCTGGAGAAGGGCCTCGGCGAATCCTGGACGCCCGAACTGGCAACGGCCTGGAGAGACGCTTACGGCGTGCTGTCGGACTACATGATTTCCGAGGCCTACGGCGCGCAGCCGCAGGCTGCTGAATAGGAGAACGTCTTGTGAGCGAACCGCTGGTCATCGTCGGTAACGGTATGGCGGCTGCGCGTCTGGTCGATGAACTCGCCAGGACCGCACTCGGCCGCTACGCGGTTGCCGTGATCGGCGATGAGCCGCGGCTCGCTTACAATCGCGTGCTGCTCTCGTCCGTGCTGGCCGGCGAGACCGGCTCGCACGAGATCGAGCTGCGGCCGGCCGACTGGTGGCGCCATCGCGGCGTCACCGTGCGCTATGGCTATCGCGTCACCGAGATCGACACCGGCCGCCGCGAGCTCAAGATCGCCGGCGAGGAGAGTGTGGAATATTCCAAGCTGGTGCTTGCCACCGGTTCGACGCCGCTGCGGCTGAACGTACCCGGCGCCGATCTCGCCGGCGTACATACGTTCCGCGATACCCGCGATGTCGATCTGCTGCTGACTCTTGCGGCAGCGAAGAAGCGCGTCGTCGTGGTCGGCGGCGGCTTGCTCGGACTTGAAGCAGCCTACGGCCTCGCCAAGGCCGGCGCGCCGGTGACACTGCTGCATCTGATGGACCGGTTGATGGAGCGCCAGCTCGATCTGCCTGCGGCCGATCTGCTCAAGACGCTGGTCGAACGCAAGGGCATCCGCATCCTGCTCAATGCGTCGACGGCCCGCATTCATGGCGAGGGCCATGTCGAAGCGGTCGAACTCGCGGACGGCAGCCGCATCGAGGCCGATGCGGTGATCTTCGCTGCCGGCATCAGGCCCAACATTGGGCTGGCCAAGGACGCCGGCATCGCGGTCAACCGTGGCATTGTCGTCAATGACGTCATGCAGACGGCTTCGCCCGACATCTACGCGCTCGGCGAATGCGCCGAGCATCGCGGCACATGCTATGGCCTCGTCGAGCCCGCCTACGAGCAGGCGCGGGTGCTGGCGCGGCATCTCTCCGGCCGTGCCGCCGCTTACCAGGGCAGCGTGGTCTCGACCAATCTGAAGGTATCGGGCGTCAGCGTGTTCTCCGCCGGCGATTTCATGGGCGGGGAGGGCAGCGAGAGCCTCGTGCTCACCGACCGCAGGCGCGGCACCTACAAGAAGCTCGTCATCGCCGACGGCCGGCTCACCGGCGCTGTGCTGATCGGCGATACCGCCGATGCGCTCTGGTATCTCGAGCTGATCCGCAATCGCGAGAAGGTGGCCGCGATCCGCAGCGACATGATGTTCGGCCGCGCGCCTGCGCGCCCATCCAAGGCGGCTTGACATGACGGCGATCGACCCGACGCTCCGGACGACGCGAACGACTTGCCCTTACTGCGGCGTTGGCTGCGGTGTGCTGGCGACGCCCGATGGCAAAGGCGGCGCGGCGATCGCGGGCGACCCCGACCACCCCGCCAATTTTGGCCGGCTGTGCTCGAAGGGCTCCGCGCTCGGCGAGACCGTCGGGCTCGAAAGCCGGCTGCTCTATCCGATGATCCGCTGCAAGGGCGTGCTGGAGCGCGTTGCCTGGAGCGATGCGCTCGATCACGTCGCTCATCGCATGCAGCATATTATCGCGCGCGACGGCGCCGATGCGGTCGCGTTCTATCTCTCCGGCCAGCTGCTCACCGAGGACTATTACGTCGCCAACAAGCTGATGAAGGGCTTTGTCGGCACGGCCAATGTCGACACCAATTCGCGGCTGTGTATGTCGTCCTCGGTCGCCGGCCATCGCCGCGCCTTCGGCGCCGATACCGTGCCCGGCTGCTATGAGGATCTCGACCAGGCCGATCTGCTGGTCTTCGTCGGCTCGAATGCGGCCTGGTGCCATCCCGTGCTGTTCCAGCGTATGCTCAGGAACCGGCAGGAGCGCGGCGCGCGCATGATCGTGGTCGATCCCCGCCGCACCGACACCGCAAGCGACGTCGATCTGTTCCTCGGCCTCAAGCCGGGCACCGACACCGCGCTGTTCTCCGGCCTGTTCGTCCATCTCGCCGACAACGGGGCCCTGGACCGGGATTACATCGCGCAGAACACCGACGGATTCGACGACGCGCTGGCGCGCGCGCGCAACATCGCCGGCAGCGTCACCGCGACTGCGCTGGCGACGGGCCTCTCCGAGCAGGACGTTGCCACCTTCTTCAGGATGTTCCGTGACACGCCACGCGTCGTCACGCTCTACTCGCAGGGCGTCAACCAGTCGGCGCAGGGCACCGACAAGGTCAACGCGATCCTGAACTGCCATCTCGCCACCGGCCGCATCGGTAAGCTAGGTGCCTCGCCGTTCTCCCTCACCGGCCAGCCCAACGCGATGGGCGGTCGCGAGGTCGGGGGGCTCGCCAACCAGCTCGCCGCGCATATGAACTTCACGCCACCCGACATCGACCGCGTGCGGCGGTTCTGGAAGGCGCCGCGCATCGCCACCCATGAGGGGTTAAAGGCGGTGCAGCTGTTCGAGGCGATCAATCGCGGCGAGGTTAGGGCGCTCTGGGTGATGGGCACCAACCCTGCGGTGTCGCTGCCCGATGCGGATTTCGTGCGTGAGGCCCTGAGGAAGCTCGAGCTGTTCGTGGTCTCCGAGAATGTGCTCTCCAACGACACGGTGGAGGCGGGGCCGCATGTGCTGCTGCCTGCGCTGGCCTGGGGCGAGAAGTCGGGCACGGTGACCAACTCCGAGCGGCGCATCTCGCGCCAGCGTTCGTTCCTGCCGGCGCCGGGCGAGGCGCGGCCGGATTGGTGGATCCTGAGCGAGACCGCCAAGCGTCTCGGCTTCGGCGATAGTTTTAACTACAAATCCGCCGCCGACATTTTCCGCGAGCATGCCGCGCTCTCGGCATTCGAGAACAGCGGCAGCCGCGATTTCGACATCGGCGCGCTGACTGTGCTGTCCGACGAAGCCTTCGACGCGTTGAAGCCCGTGCAGTGGCCGGCGTGCGAAGGCGAGGCGCCCGGCGAGCGCTTCTTTGCGAAAGGCGGCTTCTTCACCAATGACGGCAAAGCCCGCTTCGTCGCGCCGGAGGTCCCGTCACTGCGCGGCGAGATCGGGCCGTCGCGTCCGCTGCGGCTCAACACCGGGCGCATCCGCGACCAGTGGCACACCATGACGCGCACGGGCCTGAGCCAGCGGCTGGGTGCTCATCTGCCCGAGCCGTTCGTCGAGATTCACCCTGACGACGCCAGCAAACACGGCATCGTCCATGACGGCTTTGCGCGCGTTACCACCGATTACGGCCAGTGCATCCTGAAGGCCGTCGTGAGCGAGCGGCAGCAGCGCGGCACGCTGTTCGCGCCGATCCACTGGAGCGCGATGAATGCCTCGCACGGCCGCGTCGGCGCGCTGGTAGCGCCGTTCACCGATCCGTTTTCGGGGCAGCCGGAGGCGAAGGCGACACCCGCCGCGATCGCGCCATGCGAATATGTCTTCCGCGGCTTCGCACTCTCGCGCAAGCAGCTCGATCTGCCGTCGAACCTGTTGTGGACCCGTGTCACGCTTGCGGGCGGCTTCGGCTATCTCTTCGCCGACAATGCGGATCTTTCGCGCTGGCCGGCCTGGCTCGACGACGTCGCCGGCGAGGATGTCGCCGAATATTACGACTTCGGCGGTGGCGTCTACCGCGCTGCGTCGTTCGCAGGCGATCGCATCGAGACCTGCCTGTTCGTCGGTCCCGCGCATGATGCCGGCGACTGGGAGGTGGTGAAGAGTTTGTTCGCGGCCGACCTCGTCACCGACGAGCAGCGCCGCGTGCTGCTGTCCGGGAAGTCCGCCGAAGGCGCCGCTTCGACCGGGCCGATTGTCTGCGCCTGCTTCGGCGTCGGCCGCGGCACTATTTGCGACACTATCGCCGCCGGCGCGCGCACGGAGGCCGAGATCGGCGCAAAGCTCAAGGCCGGCACCAATTGCGGCTCCTGCATCCCCGAGCTGAAGCGCCTGATCGCGCAGACCGAGGCGCCGGCGAAGCAGGCCAAGCTCGCAGGTGCGGCGGGGTAATAACTCTCTCTTACACGTGCTAGGTCTCGTGCCCCGGACGCCGCGCAGCACGAAGTGATGCGCTGCAGAGCCGGGGCCCATCCAACAGCGGGGTGTGTGGTGACCTTCCTGGGTCCCGGCTCTGCGCCGCAACGCCATAAGCGCGTGTACGCGCGTCTTCGACGCGCTATGGGGCGTCGCAGCGCGTCCGGGACACGAGAATGACATATGCTCGTATTCGAATGCTCAGCCATTGCGAACGCTGCTATGTCCTCCGCACCAATCGACGCGCCCTCCATTGCGGCCTATGCTGCCGCGCACTCCCCCTCAACACGCATAACAACAACCATGATGTACCTGGAAACGCCGCCGCGCCTGATCGAAACCAAGATTTTCTCCGCCATGCCCGACAAATTCCGTCGCAAGGACGTGCGGACCGATTGGGCCGATGCCAACCGGCCGGGTGCGCCGACCGATAGCTTCATCGAGGGGCCGTCGTTCGACAGAGATGGCAATCTCTACATCGTCGACATTCCCTTCGGCCGCATCTTTCGCATTGCGCCTGACGGCGAATGGTCGCTGGTGATCGAGTATGAGGGATGGCCGAACGGGCTGAAGATCGCGGCCGACGGCCGCATCCTGGTCGCCGACTACATGCACGGCATCATGGAGCTCGATGCGAAGGCCGGCGGCATCAAGCCGGTGCTGACCGCGCGCAACTCGGAATCCTTCCGCGGCTGCAATGATCTGCATCTAGCCTCCAACGGCGACATCTATTTCACCGATCAGGGCCAGACCGGCCTGCACGATCCGAGCGGTCGGGTTTATCGGCTGGCGCCGAACGGAAGGCTCGATTGCCTGATCGACACCGGCATCAGTCCGAACGGCCTGGTGCTCGACCCAAGTGAGACTGTGCTGTTCGTCGCGATGACGCGCGACAATGCGGTGTGGAGGTTGCCGTTCATGATGGACGGCAGCGTGTCCAAGGTCGGCCGCTTCTGCTCGCTGTTCGGCACGTCGGGGCCCGATGGCATGACGATGGACGCGAGCGGTCGCCTGTTCGTCGGTCACGCCTCGCTCGGCCACGTCTTCGTGTTCGCGCCGAACGGCGAGTTGATCGCGCGGGTGAAATCGTGCGCGGGACCGAATTGCACCAATGTTGCCATCGGTGGCGCGAAGAAGGATCGGCTCTATATCACGGAGTCCGCAACCGGTAGCGTGCTGGTCGCGGATATCGGCGGATTGTAGTTCTTCGCCTCTCCCCGCGTGCGGGGAGAGGCCGACGCGCGAAGCGCGGCGGGTGAGGGGGAGTCTCCGCGAATGCTACTGCTAGCGTTATTGCGGAAGCAGCCCCTCACCCCAACCCTCTCCCCGTAAGAACGGGGAGAGGGAGAATTGACAGGAGCAGACATGAACACAAACCCCTTCGGCCGGACCGGCGCTGACGTCTCCGTCATCGGGCAGGGCACCTGGTATCTCGACCATGGCGATCGCAGGCGCGCGATCGCGGCGCTCCAGCGTGGACTCGATCTCGGCATGACGCACATCGACACCGCCGAGATGTATGGCGATGCCGAGCTCGTCATTGCGGATGCGATCGCGGGCCGTCGCGATGAGGTGTTCCTTGTCTCAAAAGTGCTGCCGAGCAACGCTTCGCGCCGCGGCACCATCACCGCATGCGAGCGCTCGCTCAAGCGGCTCAAGACCGATCGGCTCGACTGTTATCTCCTGCACTGGCGTGGCTCCTATCCGCTGGAAGACACCGTCGCGGCGTTCGAGGATCTGGTGAAGGCCGGCAAGATCAAATCCTGGGGCGTCTCCAATTTCGACGCGGATGATCTCGACGAGATTCTCGACGTTGCGGGTGAGGGCAAGATCGCCTGCAATCAGGTGCTCTATCATCTGAAGGAGCGCGCGATCGAGCATGCGGTGATCTCGTGGTGCGATCAGCATGGTGTCGCGGTGGTCGCCTATTCGCCGTTCGGCCATGACGAGTTCCCCGCAAGCAGCAGCAAGGGCGGCGCGGTGCTGGCGCGCATTGCGGACGCGCGTCGCGTGACACCGCGACAGGTCGCGCTGGGCTTCCTCACCCGTGCAACTACGGTGTTCGCGATCCCCAAGGCCTCGTCCGCGGAGCATGCCGGTGAAAATGCGGCCGCCGGTGATCTCGTGCTGACGAAAGAGGAGATTGTGGCGCTGGATGCGGCGTTTCCGCGCGGCCCGAAGCCGCGCAGCCTGCCCATGCTGTAGCGCACAAACGCCTATTATGAATGGAGTATTGACGCGCGCGGCGATCGGCGCATATCGGCATCCTGTTTTCGGAAGTTGTGAACGCGGCGCATTTGTCGTTTTTTTAAGATCGTTCTCGATTCGCATTTTGCCCCGGGTTCCAGCCGTGACACCGCCGCCCGCCGCAGCCGCAAGGCTCGACAGTATTCCCATGCTCGTGCCGGAGAAGAAGCAGCAGGCTCGCCGCGCGCCTGCCCGCGTGGATCATCCTTTCAAGGGCATCGCGCTGGTGTTGTTGTCGACGGTGTTTCTCGGCTGCTCCGACGTCACCGCGAAATATCTGTCGTCGAGCCTGCCGTCGATCGAGATCACCTGGATCCGCTTCGTGGTCTTTGCGCTGATGTTCACGCCGGTGATGCTGCCGGGCTCTCCGCTCCATGCGATGCGCACCGAACGGCTCGGGTTGCAGCTGATGCGCGGCATTGCACTGCTCGGCTCCTCGCTGTTCTTCATCACCGGCCTGCGCTTCCTCCCCATCGCGGAAGCCTCCGCCACCGGCTTCGTGTCGCCGCTGTTCGTTACCGCGCTGTCGATCGTCTTCCTGAGCGAGAAGGTGGGCATGCGCCGCTGGATCGCCACCGCGCTCGGCCTGATCGGCGTGATGATCATCCTGCGGCCGGGCTCGAGCGCGTTCCACGTCGCCGCGTTCTTCCCGATTGTCTCGGCATTCTGCTGGGCTGCCGCGCTGATCCTGACGCGCATGATGAGCGGGCGTGAAGCCGTCCTCACCACGATGGCCTATTCGGCGCTCACCGGCGTTGCGATCCTCAGCTTGATGGTGCCGTTCGTCTGGGTGACGCCGACCTGGACCGCGATCGGGCTCGGCATCGTGATCGGCGTTGCCTCGACCGTCGGCCAGTGGATCATCGTGCTGGCTTACCGCTACGGCGATGCCTCGGTGCTGGCGCCGTTCTCCTACACGCAGCTGCTCTGGGTCAGCATTTTGGGCTTCTTCCTGTTCGGCGAAGTGCCTGACGTCTGGACCGTCACCGGTGCGGCCTTCATCGTCGCCAGCGGCCTCTACATCGCCCATCGCGAGCGCATCCGCCGCGCACAGCTTCTGGTGCTGGAAGAGCGTTCCCCGAACCCCTGACGCAAGTTCGCGCGCCCGCTTCGTGCTATCAACGGCTCCAACAACATGGGAGGAGCCGGATGCGCGCTGCGATTTTTAGGAACGGTGAGATTGTCGTCGACCGAATGGCTGAGCCGACGCCGGCCGCCGGCCAGGTGCTGGTCAAGACGCTCGCCTGCGGCATCTGCGGCTCCGATCTGCATGCGCGTCAGCACGCCCACTGCATGGTTGAGATGGCGCGGAAGGTCGGGCGCAAGCCGATGGACCTCGCCCGTGACGTCGTATTCGGTCACGAATTCTGCTGCGAGGTCGTCGACTACGGCCCGGGCACCGCGCGCAAGCTCAAGCCCGGCACGCGTGTCTGCTCGCTGCCGGCGCTCGTGACGCCACAGGGCATCGAGGGCATCGGCTATTCCAACGACAATGTCGGCGGCTACGCCGAGGCGATGCTGCTCAGCGAAGCACTGCTGCTCGAAGTGCCCAACGGTCTTGCCCCCGAACACGCCGCGCTGACCGAGCCGCTCGCGGTCGGCGTCCACGCCGTGGCAAAAGCCAACATCCGCGGCGGCGAGGTGCCGCTCGTCATCGGCTGCGGACCGGTCGGGCTCGCGGTGATCGCGGCGCTGAAGATCCGGGGGGCTGCACCCGATCGTCGCCGCCGACTATTCGCCGGCGCGGCGTGCGCTTGCGGCAAAGCTCGGCGCCGACATCGTCGTCGATCCCAAGGTGTCGCAGCCCTATGCGACCTGGGCCGAGCACGCGCAGATGTCGGACGCCGAGAAAACTGCACGCCCGCCGTTCCAGGCCATGCTGCCACCGCTGAAGCCGGCAATCATCTTCGAATGTGTCGGCGTGCCCGGCCTGTTGCAGCAGGTGTTCGAAGGCGCGCCGCGTGATGCCAAGGTCGTCGTGGTCGGTGTCTGCATGGAGACCGACAGGAGCGAACCCATGCTGGGCATCATGAAGGAGCTCAACGTCCAGTATGTGCTCGGCTACACCCCGGACGAGTTCGCGGCGTCTCTGCGCCTGATCGCGGAAGGGCAGGTGGATGCCGCCGCGATGGTGACCGCCGAGGTCGGCATCGACGGCGTTGCGAAAGCGTTCACCGATCTCGCCAATCCCGAGGCGCACACCAAGATCATCGTGCAGCCGTGGAGATAGTATGCTGTCATTGCGAGCCACCGGGTCCGCGCGAAGCGCGGCCCGATGACAGGCTCCGCGAAGCAATCCAGACTGCCTCCGCGGAGAGACTCTAG
>NZ_LGHM01000279.1 GCF_001908185.1 Bradyrhizobium sp. AS23.2 | reverse complement strand
CACGGCGGGCGCCGGAGCCGGGGCAGGCTCTGGCGACACGGCGCCGGGCCTCGGGGCCCGAAAGTCGGTGTCTGTTCCGCTACGCTTACCGAACACTTAACAACTCCATGCGGCGGCTATTTTCCCCGCAACTTCTCAATCAGGGGTGAAAGCAGGGACGACTTTTGCTTCTTCGTCTCGCTGCGGCCGGTCAGGCGCTGGGCGATCTGAAGGAACATCTCGATCGACTTGTGGTTGGCGGAGATCTCCGCGATCATCTGGCCGTTGTTTGCTGCCGAGCCGAAGATCTGCGGCTCGAACGGGATCGAGACGACTGGCTGGCTCTCGATCGCCTTGGCGAACTCCGCGGCGGCGATTTCGGGCCGTTTCGGGACGCCGACCTGGTTCAGGCAGTAGAGCGGCGGCCGGTCGTTGGGGCGCGAGGCCTTCAGCAGATCGACCAGGTTCTTGGTATTGCGCAGGTTGGCGAGGTCAGGCGCCGCCACGATCAGGATGTCGTCCGCTCCGATCAAGGCGCGCTTGGTCCAGCCCGACCATTGGTGCGGGATGTCGAGCACGATGCAGGGCATGGTGGAGCGCAGCGTGTCGAATACGGAATCGAAGGCGTCGGTGCCGAAATCATAGACCCGGTCGAGCGTCGCCGGCGCGGCCAGCAGGCTGAGGTGGTCGGTGCATTTCGACAGCAGGCGGTCGATGAAGGCCGTGTCGACACGGTCGGGCGAGAACACGGCGTCGGCAATGCCCTGCGGCGGGTCCTGGTTGTAGTCGAGCCCGGCGGTGCCGAAGGCGAGGTCGAGATCGGCGACGACCGCGTCCATTGCCAGGTCGCGCGCGATCGCCCAGGCGACGTTGTGGGAGATGGTGGAGGCGCCGACGCCGCCCTTCGCGCCGACAACGGCGATGATGCGGCCGACCGCCTTGGCTTCCGGCGCCGAGAACAGGTTGCAGATCGAGCGCACGACGTCGATCGCGCCGACCGGCGCGAGCACGTAGTCGCTGACACCGCGGCGTACCAGCTCGCGGTAGAGCATGACGTCGTTGATGCGGCCGATCACGACGACGCGGGTGCCGGCATCGCAGACGGTGGCGAGCTGGTCGAGCCCGCCCAGAAGGTCGTTGCGGCCGTCGCTCTCGAGCACGATCACGTTCGGCGTGGGAGCGGAGCGGTAGGCTTCGATCGCGGCGGCCATGCCGCCCATCTGGATCTTCAGATGAGCCTTGCCGAGACGGCGATCCTCGCCGGCCGACTGCACCGCGGCAGCGGTCTCCACGGTCTCGCAGAAGGCCTGGACCGAAACGCGTGGTGCAGGCGCGATGTGCTCCTCGACCGGCGGGAGAGACGCTTCCGGCTGTTCTTCTTGAGTCTGGCGAGCGTAGCTGATCATCTGCCGGTGTCGCTGAGTTTGGCCTTCTCGGCCTCAGGATAAGAAACCGCCGTCGGAGTTCCCTTGCGATACTTCTCGAAGGCGGCGGTGCGCCGCGGCGTGTAGGACGGCGTTTCGGGCCGCGGCTGCTCGAGGTCCGACGGGTTGTCGACCATTGCCGCGAGGTTGCGCTGATAGGCGCAGCCGTAATTGTAATAGTCCTTGTTCTCGAACCAGCTCTTGTTCTTGATCGAGGGACCAATGTCCTCCGGCCACAGGCCGCAGGGACCCGCTACCGCGGCAATCCTGGAATAAGTGAGCCGGATCGGGGGCAGGAAGCGCTTGTCTTCCGGCTGGTAGGGGCGAACGGTGACGCCGCGCGGCGGAACGCCCGCCGCCGCAAGCATCGCCTGGATCTCACGCATCGAGTCCGCGACCGGACGTGTATTGGGTGTGCCGGACGGCACGTCGATGTGAATGGCGCCGGTGCCCTCGCGCACCCAGGTCGACGCCAGGCCCATCACGTCGGCGCGCTGGGCGGCAGTCAACCCGCCGCGGGCGTGGCCGACGAAGACGACGATCGAGCGGTTCTGTTCCGTGATCGCGATCGGATGGCGCTGCTTGTAGTCGTCTGGAATGGAGGCGGTGACCGCTTCGTCGTGCTGGCAGCCGCCGAGCGCAAGCGCGATGCCGACGAGCGCGCCACCGAAGCCGATGGCGCGTTTGCGAATCTGGGGTGGTCTTGTGATCATGGTGAAGTCCCCGTTCCGCCTCAGTCGGTGATGAAGCCGTAGGTGCCGCGATAGTTCTTTGCCGGTTCGGTCCGGCCCGGCACGCCGTAGATGCGGTTGATGTTGCCAAGCAGCTCGGCCTGCGGATCGGCGGGCGCCGAGAAGCCGTCATCCGGGCGCGACAGGTCCTTTTGCGCCACTGCGCGGACGATATAGGGCGTCACGATCACGACCAGCTCGGTCGCGTTGTTGACGAAGTCGCGGCTGCGAAACAGCGTGCCGAGGACCGGGAGCTGCATCAGGCCCGGCAGTCCGCTGACTGCCTGCTTAGTCTGCTGCTGGATCAGGCCGGCCATCGCCATCGCGCCGCCGGAGGGAATTTCCAGCGAGGTCTCCGCGCGGCGGGTCTTGATCGAGGGAACGGTCAGCGAGTTCACCGAGTTCGAGGTCACGGCCTGGGACAGTGTGACGGAATTTTCGTTTGAGAGCTCCGAGACCTCGGTCATCACCCGCATGCTGATCTTGCCCTCGCTCAGAACGACGGGGGTGAAGTTGAGCGAGATGCCGAACTTCTTGAAGCTGATCTGGGTGGTACAGACATGCGTGGTGGGGTCGCAAGCATAGCCCGCCGGCACTGGGAATTCGCCGCCGGCGATGAACGTTGCCGATTCACCGGAGATCGCGGTCAGGTTCGGTTCGGCCAGCGTGCGGATCACGCCCGCGGTTTCCATCGCACGCAGGGTGGCCTGCACCGATGGGGTCGCGCCGAACTTCGTCGTAAGGTTGTTTCCGTCGACGAGGTTGCGGCCGAGAGCCGTGAACGGGTTGGAGTTGGTGAAGCTCACCACCGACGTGCCGTAGTTGAGGTTCGCGGACAGGTCGATGCCGAGCTGCTTGATGATGCTGCGCTGGACTTCGGCCACCGTCACCTTCAGCATGACCTGGTCGCGGCCGCGGACCACGATCGAGTTCACCACCTTGTCGGCGCCGCCGGTGAGGCGCGCGGCGAGGTCGTTGGCCTGCTGGGCTTCGATCGGGTTCGCCGCCGTGCCCGTCAGGACGATGCCGTCGCCGAGTCCGTCGATCTGGATGTCGGAATTCGGCAGAATCTGCTTCAGCGCCGCCCGCACGCCGTTGAGGTCGCGCTTGACCGCGATGTCATAGGCCGCAATCTGCTGGCCGGCGGAATCGAAGAACACGATGTTGGTCTGGCCGACCGTAGCGCCGATGATGTAGGCGCGCTGCGCCGAGCGGACCACCGCATTGGCGATCTTGGGGTCGGCGACCAGCACGTCCTTGATGTCGCGCGGCAGGTCGATCACGATGGACTTGCCGACGCCGAGCGAGAGGAAGCGCGCGTTCATTTGGCCGTCGGCCGCGACCGGCGCCACGGGGCGGTAGTCGGCGGCGGCCACGGGGGTGAGCACCGGGTTGAGCGCCAGCGCGAGGGCAGCCGAAAACGACAGGGCGCGAACCGCTGAGGTTCGCATCGTTGCCCAATCCGCCCTGCATTTCATGTCGACTGTCCTCATCGTGCTTTCGCCGTCTGGCTCGGAATGCCGTAGCGAATGATCGAAACGCCCTCGCGCTTCTGCGAGGATTCATCGAGCGTGATCTCGCTCATCTTGACGTCGACGATGCTGCGCAGTGCCAGCGACAGCGTGCCGCTCTGGCGCGCGGCGGAGAGCGTCGCAGTCTGCGTGGGATTGAGCTCGAGGGTGACGGTCTTGCCGACCACCGCGTTCTGGCCGTCCTTCTCCTTCGGCGCCTGGTCGATCGCCAGCACGCGGACATTGGCCAGGATGATCTCGGACGTGACGATGTCCGGGGCGCCGCTGCTCTGGTCGGGATTCTTGAGACGGCGGGTCAGAAGGACGTCGACGCGATCGTTGGGCAGGATGAACCCGCCTGCGCCGGTTTCCGGCGAGATCTCGGTCGAGACCGCGCGCATGCCGGTGGGCAGGATTGCCGCCATGAAGCCGGAGCCCTCGGCCTTGACCAGCTTCTGGTCGCGCATCGGCTCACCCTGGATGAAAGGGGCGCGTGCGATCGAACCGGTGACCTGGGTCACGCCGTCGGGACGTTCGTTGCGGCGGATGAAGGTGGCGCTTGCGGTCGCGGTCGGCCAGGTCTGCCATTGCACGTCTTCCGGCTTGACGGTCTGGCCGAGGCCGATGTCGTTCTTGGCCACCAGCACGTCAACGGTGGGAAGTTGCGCGACCGGAGCCGGGGGCGGCGCAGAATGGTCCGAGCCGCTCGCCAGGTACGCGGCGACGCCGCCGGCGCAGATGGCGACCGTCAGGACGACAATGCGTGCCCTATTCATACGCTTCACTTTCCAACAAAACGCCGCGACGCTGCCGCCGCCGTAATCGGCAGTTGACCAGCTATTCGTCAAAGCATGGTTAATGAGGCGTATCTAAATCGGCTTAACGCCGGGTTTACCCGGTGTGTTCAGCGCAGTGCGAGGTGAGCGAGGTCGATCGCCTTCACCCATTCGGTTTCCGGGTAGACCATCAGCGCGCTCAGTGCGAGCGCGATGCCGTACGGGATGCCGCTCTCCTTGGCGTGCAGTCGTGCGAGCCAGGCCTGGCCCGCAAGCCCGTAGGGCAGTGGCCATTGCCGGAATTGGAGCAGCAGCAGCGTCAGCGCCCCGCCGAACAGCGAGGCGTAGAGCAGGAAGTTCATCAGTTGCGCGAAACCGAACCAGAGCGCGACGGAGGCCGCGACCTTGGCGTCGCCGCCGCCGACCCAGCCCATCGCAAAGCAGGCGAAGGCAACGACCAGGAGAAGCGCGCCGGCGCCGACATGACTCAGCATCTCGTAGGGTGCCATGCCACCGGCGAGCGCGAGCGCGAAGAAGCCTGCGACCAGTGCCATCGACACGCGGTTCGAGATGGTCATCGTGAAGAGATCGCTCGCGGCGGCGAACGCCATCAGGGCCGGGAAGAGCAGAAGGCGCGCAAGGTCGAGGATCATGGGCTGCGTCTTGAGGCCTGGTTTATCGCGGGATCTGGCGTCGCCGCATGCTAGCCGGCAGTGCTAAACAAACCGACAACGGCGGCAGCCGCCTTGGTGGAAACTGCCGCGGACACGCTCACCACAGGCTGGCAATCCGCGCGGCGAGCGCGACCGTTGCAAGCAGCAGTGCAAGGCAGACCCAGTAGGCCGGCGAATAGGTCTGCGCCGCTTCCGCCTCGTTCGCCGCAATCGCGGCATCGGTTCTGTACTTGCGCAACGCCACGGGAACTCGCCATACTCAAAAACAAAGGCCCCGGAGATCCGGGGCTTTTGCCGTCGTTGTCGGTCGCTTACTTCAGCGACGAGCTGATCGAGCCGAACTTGGTGTTCAGCGTGCTGCCGAGGTTGTTGACGACGGTGATGATGGCCAGCGCGATGCCGGCAGCGATCAGGCCGTATTCGATGGCGGTGGCGCCGGATTCATCCTTCGCGAAACGCGCAATCAGGTTCTTCATGAACAAAACTCCATCTGGGGTGTGATCGCCTCGTTCGGCGCCATGCTTGACGCGATGACCATGTGAGCCGAGCTCTTTCGGTGCGGTTAATTCGATCGCGCAAACCCGCTTCCTGCCCGATGCCTTTTGCCCAGAGTGAATTTCCCCTTAAGGCGGCAGCATAATTCGCTTCCGATCCGGGTGCGCACGCAAGCGCGCCGCCGACTTCACCGTCCCTTAAATTTCGCGGAGTAGGCGTAGGCGACCAGCAATCCGGAAGAGAGGCGACGATGTCGAGCCTGCCCATGCAAGTCGCCCTGATGCTCGGAGAGACCATCGCCAAGGTGGTTCCGGTCACCTTCGTGCTCGCGCTGGTCTTCACGGTGCTCGAGTATTTCTGGGCCTGTAACCCCGGCGCGCCGTGGTGGCGCAAGCGGGAGATCATCACCGATATCTGCTACTGGTTCTTCGTTCCGGTGTTCGCCCGCACCATGCGGATCGGGCTCCTGATCGTCGGCGCCAGCCTCCTCTTCAACATCCACGATGCCGACGATCTCATCGCCTTCTACGACAACGGCCATGGCCCGCTGGCGCAGCTGCCGCTCTGGGTCCAGGCAGTGCTGTTCCTGGTCCTGAGCGACTTCATGCTGTACTGGCTGCATCGGCTATTCCATGGCGGCGAGTTCTGGAAGTACCACGCGATCCATCATTCCTCGGAGGAGCTGAGCTGGATTTCGGCGGCCCGCTTCCATCCCGTCAATCTCGTGCTCGGCACGATCGGGGTCGACGTCGTTTTGCTGATGGTCGGCATCTCCCCGAACGTCATGATCTGGGTCTCCCCCTTCACGACATTCCATTCGGCCTTCGTGCACGCCAACCTGAACTGGACCTTCGGGCCGTTCAGATATTTGCTGGCGACGCCGGTATTTCACCGCTGGCACCACACCCCCCTCGAAGAGGGCGGCGACACCAATTTTGCCGGAACGTTCCCGGTCTGGGACGTGCTGTTCGGCACCTTCCGCATGCCGGAGGGGAAGCTGCCGCAGGACTACGGCAAGGACGAAGCGACCATGCCGAAGGAGATCGCGGGCCAGCTCGCCTATCCATTCCGCCGCTAGGACGGGAGGCAGCACCGCAAAACGCCAGTCCGTTCAAACAATAGTTGGCGAATTTGCGGAACGTTCACGAATTGAGGGCAGGTTAGACGGGTCGGGCACCGGCTCCGCTGTATCCAATCGCTTCTGCCGGTTTGTGACGTCCCGGGGGTAAGAGTATGCGTAAAGAACTGCTGCGCCGTCATGCGCGCGTCTGTCTTCTGGTTGCGGCCGCGGTGCTGGCATCGCCGGCTGCCGGCCTTGCCGAGTCCACCGTCGATACCATCGCCGTCAATGTCGACCAGGCCAAGCTGGTACGGCTGCCCGGCAAGGTGGCGACCATCGTGGTCGGCAATCCCTTGATCGCCGACGTCACGCTCCAGCCCGGCGGCATGATCGTCGTGACCGGCAAGGGCTATGGCGCCACCAATTTCATCGCGCTCGACCGGGGCGGTGAAATCCTGGTCGACCGCCAGATCCAGGTTGAAGGTCCGAGCGACAGGCTCGTCACCGTCTATCGCGGGATCGAGCGCGAGTCCTACAGCTGCATGCCGCTTTGCCAACGTCGCGTGACGCTCGGCGACAGCGACAAATACTTCAGCACTACGATGAGCCAGGCCAGTTCGTTGAGCAACAATGCCAGCGGCACCGCCGGCGCGGACGCCAAGACCAACTAGCAAGACCATTTGGCAGGTGTGCCCGGGAGGACCCGCGCGGTCCGCCCGGGCTCGCACGCGTGCGCGGAGGAAGTCTGCACTCGGCGCGCCGTGGGGCGTTCGTGGTTTACGCGCCCTTAACGGCGCGGTCCGCCGGGTGCGGATCGCCTGAAACACTTAAACAATTAGTTTCCGCTACTGAACGGGGCAGATGACCGCCGCTGCCAGGGAATTCGACGCGATGCCATCGCCTGCATCTAAAAGGTTCACGTTCCGGACCGCGCTGCGCCGGTTTCGCCGCAACGGCCGCGGCTCCGCAGCCGTCGAGTTCGCGCTGGTCGCGCCGATGTTCTTCGCACTGCTGTTCGCCATCATCGAGACGGCGCTGATGTTCTTCGCGAGCCAGGTGCTCGAGACCATCACCCAGAATTCGGCGCGCGTGGTCCTGACCGGCCAGGCCCAGTCCGGTTCGGTGGCGGCCTGCGCCGTGTCAGGCGTGGGCACGCCTTGCACGCAGGGGACGTTCAAGGCCTACGTCTGTACCCAGATCCCCGCCTTGTTCGATTGCAACAGTCTTTACGTCGACGTCCAGAGCTATTCCAATTCCTTTGCGTCGGTGACCCTGTCCAGCCATATCGACGCGAGCAACAACTTCGTCGCCACCGGCATGCAATACAATCCCGGCAGTGCCGGCCAGGTCGTCGTGGTGCGGATGTACTATCAGTGGCCGCTCTTCGTCACCGGCCTCGGCTACAACATCGCCAATCTCAACGGCAACAAGCGTCTGCTTGTCGCGACGGCTGCATTCCAGAACGAGCCCTACTAGCACTGTTGGATCCGAGCAGAACAATGCAGATGATCGTGAGAATCCTACACGCCGGCCGGACCTCCGCACGCGATTTCCTCGCCGACAGCAGCGCGCTCGCTGCAACGGAATTCGCGATGATCGTGCCGTTGATGCTCGTGATGTTCTTCGGCACCGTCGAAGTCTCGACCGCGGTGGCGATCGATCGCAAGGTCACGCTGATTGCGCGAACGCTGTCCGACCTGACGTCGCAATCTTCGGGAGCGGCGACCGATACGAGCCTGCAGAACACGTTCACGGCGAGCATCTCGATCGTCACGCCTTACGATGCGAGCAATACGGTAGGCACGATCTCCGAGATCTACATCGATGCCAACAGCATCGCGACGGTTCAGTGGAGCAAGTCTGCCACCGTTGCGAGTTCTTCTGCGACGCAGGCGACCCTCACGACCTCGCTTCGCAAGGCTGGCGACAAGATCACCTCATCGATCCCCTCAGCGCTGCTGGTGCCGTCGACCTACCTGATACTGAGCGAGGTCAGCTACACCTATAAGCCCACACTCTACTACGTCTTGAAGTCGGACCTGGTGCTGAGCGACGTCTCCTATACGCGGCCGCGCCAGGTCACCTGTATTGCCTACAACAACGTGCCGTCGTCGTGCTGAAATCGGAATTGCCGTCGCGGCGTTGAATGGTCCATCGCCGCGCCGATGGCTGCAGTCACCGATCTCAAGGCACCTGACGGAAAAAAGGCCGTGCGCAGAGCACGGCCTTTTCCTTTAGCTTGTTCGCTCAAGCCGATCCGGGCCAAGGCCCGGCAGGCTCAGCAAGGCCCGGCAGGCTCAGCCGGCGCTGCGGAGGTTGTCCGCTGCCGACTTGCCGGAACGGCGATCGGCGACGATCTCGTAGGAGATCTTCTGGCCTTCGCGCAGCGTGCCGAGGCCGGCACGTTCAACGGCGCTGATGTGAACGAAGACGTCCTGGCCGCCATCGTCGGGCTGGATGAAGCCAAAGCCCTTGGTCGCGTTAAACCACTTCACGGTTCCCATGCTCACGGGGGTAGTCCTTCTCAGATATACAGTGTCGAAGCCCACTTGCGCGGGCGGTTAGATCGAATTTCTGGAAGGGTCGTCAGCGTGTCTGAACCGGCTGTACCGGTGGATGCTAATATCGTCCGGCCGAAAATCGATTAGTTCATTTTATTGGAAATAGGGCCTCAAAACAATCCTGACGCGCACGAATTTTTGATCCGCCGTGACGTCCACGGCGGACCAGCATACAGGTCAGAATTTTACCGCAGCGCGCTTGATGCAGATCAACGACGGCGGAACTGGCCACCGCGTTGTCCGGGTCGCGGAGGTCCGCCGGCCGTCGCAGGACGTTCGTCCTTGTGGCGGAAAATCAGCCGTCCCTTTTCCAGATCATAGGGCGACATTTCCACCGTCACGCGGTCTCCCGCCAGCGTCTTGATGCGGTTCTTCTTCATCTTGCCGGCGGTGTAGGCGACGATCTCGTGTCCGGCGTCGAGCTGCACGCGATAGCGTGCGTCGGGGAGGATTTCGGTGACCAGTCCTTCGAACTGGATCAGCTCTTCCTTAGCCATGAATTTCTCCAGGTCGTGGACGGCTAGTGCGAAAAGGGTTTGCGGTTCGATTGGCCGTTCGGCCGACTCTCACGGCGCAAAAAGGCCACGCCTTGTATCCCATCAGACGTACCAGCGCCATGCGCGGAACGCTGTTCCGGGCGGTCGGCTGGCGAAGAATGCATCTTACCACCGGAGCGGCGGCGGCGAGAGGCCTTCTGGCCGTTGCCGGGCCTTCCGTCAACATGCCTGGCATCAACATGCCTGGCATCGCCATGCCGTCCTTCACCGGACCGTCCGTCGCCTTGCTTGCCGGCGCTATGGTGGCGTCCGTCGCCATGCCTTTCGTCGGCACGCCGCCCGTCACCGTGCCGCGCGCCCTGCTGACGCTGGCCCGGCCGGCCCTGCCGGCCCTGCCGTTGCT